>SHZQ01000007.1 GCA_009695535.1 Methyloglobulus sp. | reverse complement strand
CATTGGCCTGGAACCTGAGACTGTGGATGCGGGCTTTTTTGGCTTTTATTGTTGGGTTGCCCCAAAACAGGATAAACAGGCTATTGCCTTTGGTGTATTACTATAGGCTCACACCGGTTGTGGGGGGGGTCAGGGGCGGCTAGTTATGTTGCACAATGCGCAGCCAAGCACCTAACGCTCTAACTGCTATTCAAAGGCTAACGTTAAACATCTGCGCTATTCAAAACTGATCTCACCCTAATTTCACAGACACCCTGCTAAGCGACTTTTTTGGTTTCAAACGCAATCGGGCTAAGATAATCCAATTTGGAATGAAGCCGTTTGCGATGGTAGTGCGCTTCGATATATTCGAACACCTGGTGCTTGGCATCAGATCGGGTCTTAAAGCGTTCGCCATGACCGGACGGACTTGGTTTCGAGATTACAGGATCGTCTGGGACAATAAACCTTTAAAGTAAGCCCGAGGTAAGCGCTATGTCAGAAATCAAAATCTACCCCGTCAAACCAGAAATTGCAGCAACCGCCCACATCAATCAGGCTGAATATCAAGCCCTCTATCGCCGCTCGATAGAAGAGCCGGAAAAATTCTGGGCAGAACAGGCCGAGAAGTTTCTGGACTGGAGCCAACCCTGGCATACGGTTATGGATTTTGATTATCCCAAAGGCTATATCCGCTGGTTTGAGGGCGGCAAGCTGAATGTGAGCGTCAATTGCCTAGATCGGCATCTTGCTCAACGTGGCGACCAAACTGCGATTATCTGGGAAGGGGATAACCCTGAGCACGACAAAAAAATCACTTATAAAGAATTACATCAACAAGTCTGTAAGTTTGCCAATGTATTGAAAACATTAGGCGTAAAAAAAGGCGACCGCGTGTGTATTTACCTGCCTATGATTGCCGAAGCGGCCACGGTCATGCTGGCTTGTACGCGCATCGGTGCGGTGCATTCGGTGGTATTTGGGGGATTTTCTGCCGAGGCATTGAAAGATCGCATCCTGGATGCCGACTGCAAAGTCGTGGTGTGTGCGGATGAGGGTTATCGCGGCGGTAAGGTCGTACCCATCAAAGCGAATGTCGATCAGGCAATAACACATTGCCCAGGTGTAGCCAAGGTTATCGTCATTAAAAACACGGCTAATCCTGTGGCTTGGGATCAAAGCCGAAATGTTTGGTATCACGAAGCGATGACAGCAGCCTCAGACATCTGCCCACCAGAAGAGATGGATGCCGAAGACCCCTTGTTCATCCTTTACACCTCTGGCTCAACAGGCCAACCCAAAGGCGTTTTGCATACCACGGGCGGTTATTTGTTGTTTGCCGCCATCACCCATAAATACGTATTCGACTATCATGACGGTGATATTTACTGGTGTACCGCCGATATAGGCTGGGTTACTGGGCATACCTACATGATCTACGCCCCCTTGTGCAATGGTGCGACTACTTTGTTGTTTGAGGGTGTTCCCACGTATCCTGAAGCAGGCCGATTTTGGCAAGTAATCGACAAACATCAAGTCAATATTTTCTATACCGCACCCACTGCAATACGTGCGCTGATGGCGCAAGGTGATGATTTTGTTACTCGCACTGACCGTGGCAGCCTACGAATCCTTGGTAGTGTGGGCGAGCCAATCAATCCCGAAGCTTGGGAATGGTACTATCGCGTTGTTGGTGAAGGTAGATGTCCGATTATGGATACTTGGTGGCAAACCGAAACTGGAGGCATTTTGATTACCCCTTTACCCGGCGCAACCCCGCTGAAACCTGGCTCTGCAACCTTGCCTTTCTTTGGAATCCAGCCAGATATTATGGGCGGCGAGGGTAACATCATGACAGGCGAGGCAGCCGGAATTTTGGTTATCAGCAAACCCTGGCCAGGTCAGGCGCGGACAATTTATGGCGATCACCAACGTTTTGTGGATACCTATTTTAAGGCGTATCCCGGTTATTATTTTGCTGGCGACGGCGCGCGGCGGGATAAAGACGGTTTTTACTGGATTACCGGACGGGTTGACGATGTCATCAATGTATCCGGCCATAGACTGGGTACGGCAGAAGTAGAAAGCGCATTAGTTTTGCACGAAAATGTTGCCGAGGCTGCTGTGGTGGGCTGTCCGCACGACATCAAAGGTCAAGGCATCTATGCCTACGTCACCTTAAATGCCGGAGTAACGCCAACGGAAGAGCTGAGGAAAGAGCTAATTATGTTGGTCAGAAAAGAAATCGGCGCGATAGCCACGCCCGATATTATCCAATGGGCAAAAGGTTTACCGAAAACCCGTTCCGGTAAAATCATGCGCCGCATCTTGCGTAAGATTGCGGCTAATGAGCTAGATAATCTGGGCGATACCTCAACGCTTGCTGATCCGGCGGTGGTTAAGGATATAATCAAAAATCGGGCAAAGCATTAAGGTTTGGCATATTCCAAGATTTCTTGCCCCATCAATAGGCATTCTGCTTTGATGTGGAAGTAAATCAAACGTATGCGGTAATTGCCTCTATATTGTGAACCCCACACTTCGGGCACTTAAAACTTCTATTTTTTGTATGTCGTATTGCTAATGGCAGGAAGCTCTTTTACCTTGTTATCAATTGCTAAATCTACACCGTGAAATTCACCCAGTTTTTTCGCCTGTTTTACGGCGACATCGGGGCATTGCGGGTTTGTTGTGGCAATAGCATCGAAAGCGGTGAGCAAGCCTACGATAACGATTACGTAATTGATTATTTTCATTATGCTCAACCTGATTAGCTTGTCTCTAAATCAACTTTCTGGGCGTAGATTAAAGCAAATGCCTAACAATATCCCGTTCTTCCTTTAATTCGGCTTCCGTTTCTTGCATCTTTGCTAGGCTAAATTCATTGATGTCCAGCCCTTTGATCACAAAGATTTCGCCGTTTTTTACCAGCACGGGAAACGAATACACTAAACCTTGTTCGATACCATAACTGCCATCAGACGGTATTCCCATGCTGACCCAGCGGTCTTCATCCGTGCCTAAAGTCCAATCCCGCATCTGATCTACTGCCGCATTTGCAGCCGATGCGGCACTGGACAGTCCACGGGCATTGATGATTTCTGTGCCACGTTGTTGCACTTTGGGGATGAAGTCGTTAACAAACCAATCGTATTCCACTAAGGATAAAGCATCCAAACCTTTGACTTCGGCATGATGAATATCAGGATATTGTGTAGCTGAATGGTTGCCCCAAATAATCACATTTTTGACATCTTTGGTGAGTACGCCGCATTTTTCGGCCAATTGACTTAAAGCACGGTTATGGTCGAGCCTGCTCATCGCCGAAAAGTTTTCCGGTTTTAAATCCGGCGCATTTCGCAGTGCAATAAGTGCATTGGTGTTGGCGGGATTGCCTGTTACCAGCACTTTGACGTTACGGCTTGCCACTTCGTTGAGTGCTTTGCCTTGTGCGGCGAATATTTCGGCATTGACCGTCAGCAAATCTTTGCGCTCCATCCCCTGTCCTCTCGGACGCGCGCCTACCAAAAAAGCGTAATCAGCATTTTTAAATGCTTCACGGGGATCGTCGGTAATTTCAATACGGTGTAACAAGGGATTAACGCAATCATTCAGCTCCATGACTACGCCTTGCAAGGCTTTCAATGCTGGGGTTATTTCCAGCAAATGCAGGATGATGGGTTGGTCAGGACCTAATAACTCCCCTGCTGCCAGCCTAAACAGCAAGGAATAGCTAATGTTGCCTGCTGCACCTGTGACCGCGATGTGGACGGGGGTTTTCATGCTTATCCTTGTATTGTTTTATGGCGATCACAGGAGTTTAACCAGCAACCTCCTATCCAGCAATAGCTATTTACACAATAGGTATGATTTAGCGTGAATATCTCACAAATTACGGGCAGTCTATACAACAAGCAACCCAAATGGATCTCAAATTACACTTGCCGATTAAACAACCTAATAAGATGTTTTAGCCTATCTGACCGCTCAGGCGTTAGCTGATCCCAGTGAAAGCGCCACGTCCAATTGCCTGTGGTCGTTCCTGGCGTGTTCATTCGGTGTTCTGAACCCAGTTCCAGAATATCCTGCATCGGGATAACGGCAAGCTTGGCGACAGAACCCAGTGCCGCATGGATCAAGGCACAATGTATCGAAGTCTGTGGGTTGCCCAGGTAATCGTAAATTTTATCTTGCTCCTCGGTGGTGAGGTTTTCCGACCAACCTAATGTCGTATCGTTGTCGTGAGTTCCGGTATAAGCGACGCAATTTGAGACGTAGTTGGAAGGTAGATAGGGATTATCTGAGCCATCACCAAAGGCAAATTGTAGGATTTTCATGCCTGGCAGATTAAATTCATCGCGTAGTTCCTCGACTTCTGGCGTAATAATGCCCAAGTCTTCCGCTACTAAGGGAATATCTCCTAACGCTATGTTGATCGCACTTAACAAGGCTTTTCCCGACGCTTTTACCCATTGCCCATTGATAGCGGTTTCCTCGTAAGCAGGCATTTCCCAAGCGGCTTCCAGACCACGAAAATGGTCGATACGCAAAATATCAAATAATTCCACTTGCGTTTGCAACCGGTCAATCCACCAATGAAAGCTGGTTTTCTGTAAATAATGCCAGTTAAAGTGCGGATTTCCCCAACGCTGTCCAGTTGCGGAAAAATAGTCGGGTGGAACGCCAGCAACGACCAGCATTTCGCCGTTATCATCCAGCTTGAACACGTCGCGGTTAGCCCACACATCAGCACTGTCGTAAGACACGAAAATAGGAATGTCGCCAAACAGTAATACGCCGTGTTGTCCAGCAAAAGCTTTTAGCTCTAACCACTGCCGGAAAAACACGTATTGTTGGAATTTGATACAGTCGATAGGTGTTTTTAATCGCCGTCGAGCCTCCTGTAAGGCTTTTAATTCCCGATTCTTAAGATGCTCAGGCCACTGATTCCAGCATTGCTGTTTGAATTCTTCCCTAAGCGTCATAAACAGGGCAAAATCATCCAGCCAGAACGCTTTGGCCTGACAAAAATCAGAAAAATCTTTTTTATAGCCCTCATCGGCATGTTCCTCAAAGCCATGAAATGCCTTGGTCAGCAGATAGTTTTTTGGGTAATCGAAAGTGAATTTTGATTCCGTAGAAAGTTCAGCCAACCTCAGCCAGCCTTGCTTACATAACCAATCAACGCTGATTAATTCGGGATTACCAGCATGGGCAGACAGACATTGATAGGGTGAAAGGTCTGCATGAGTAACACCTAAAGGCAGCGTTTGCCAGACGGTAACGCCGGTATCATGCAGAAACCTAACGAAATGATAAGCTTCCTGCCCCAAATCACCGGTCGCACCTGAGCCAGGGAGTGAGGTAATATGCAGAAGGATGCCTGCACGCCGTTCGTTTAAAATAGCAGACATCCTTAAATTCCTTGGTTATTCTGTAGGATTATTCTTTTGTCCCAGGGCGCATTGCGCCACCCATAGCAGGCGCACCAAAACCTTGCGTAAAAGACAATGCCAAATAAGCGGGCGGATCTTCTCCTAATAAGCGGTATAAATTAGCCAAGTTCAAGCGGAATTGCTTTTCAAAATTACTTACGGCTTCGCCAGGATTGTAATCGCCAAACCACCAAAACCAGTCAGAGCCTTCGCAAACCGCCAATTGAATCTCGGCTTCCTTGATCTGCTTATCGGTCAATCGGTTCGCCGAAATGGCCTTATCGAAAGCTAACTTTACGCCGCCTAACATATCCCAGCCACGATTTTTATCGGTGTCACCTATCCAGGTTGAAAATGCCCCATAGACCCAGCTACCTGCGACTAGTCGATTCAAAGGCTTAATTTCAACTTTGTTTTTCAGGCATTCAGAAAAAGTCGTGAGTTCGATTGCGGGATGCAATGATGCTAAGCGTTTATATAAGGCGCTCAGGAAATAATAGCCATTATCAGGGAAATATTCCCAGGCATTCTCACCATCCATAATAATAGAAACCACCGCACCTTCCTGTTCATTGGCGGCAATCGTTTCCAAGTGCTTAATCAAATCACCAACGGCATCATCTGCATGCCACTTTGAGTATTCAAAGCCAATCAAGTCGGACAGTCCGTCATCCCTAAAAAAGCACGGAATACTGGTTTTTTTTAGCTTAAAGGGATGATGCAAGCTTACTGGCTTTTCGTTTTCGGGTAAATTCAGGCTGTTATGCAGTACAGAGCCGCCACTGGCAGTCCATTTAAACCCGAAATCTCCGAGTATCTTTAAGGTTTTATCACTGATACTGCCTTCAGAAGGCCAGCAACCTTCTGGCTCAAAACCGAAAAACCGTTTAAAGGTATGTACGCCTTTTTCCAGATGCCAGTTGATTCTTTCTTCGCCGCCAGGATACACTTTTAAATCCGGTAATGGCGCAGTCGGCATGGCCTCATGGGTAGAATTCAAATCCAGCAGTAGCGGCATGATGGGATGGGCGTAAGGCGTTACGGAAAGCTCAAGTTGACCTTTTTTAGCTAAGGCTTTGTAGCGAAAAATCACCGTTGAAAGCTGCTCACCAATAATTTCCAGTATTTCAATCCGGTCATGCAAGGTGTAATTGCTGGCTTTTTCGATAAGGTATTTTATTCGATTATCCGTTAACTTTATGGTTTCCCCCATCCAGGCAAGGTGATACCAAACGAGAATGTCACATATAAACTGAGAATTCACATAATCCAGGGAATCGTAATTTTGCTCCAGCCATTCAGCCATTGTCGCCAGTCGCTTATAAGCAGGGTACCGGTTGATTTGACGTTCCTGGTTTGCCCGTAAGCAATCTTTCACCAGCTTCATACGGTCTTCTGGCGATGCGGGTATGCTGGGGTTAACCAATGCTGCCAGCAAGGGATCGGTGATGGCGATGCGGTCATGCAAGTAGCCACTAACCTGCTTGGCATATTCTTCAATCTGCTCCAGCAAAATCGGCGCAAAATTGACCACTGCTTTCGCATTGGGTACGGCTTCCAGATGTGCCGCCATATCCACATAATCTTTGATAACATGCAGATATGTCCACGGCAGCTTGAATGTGCCAGTGTGCAGGTCACGATACTCGGGCTGATGCATGTGCCAGCATAAGACTAATTTCAATTTTGTTTTCTCCATGTTCTTTATCTAATGGCGCTTTATCTGACGTAGCGCAATTTTTGTCCTAGCATCTCGGGCGATACCAGAACCACACCGTTTGGACTGACGTGATATCTTTTCTTATCTTCTTCTAAGTTTTCCCCAATCACCGTACCTTCAGGCACTTCGCAGCCTTTTTCAATGATCGCTTTAGTGATGCGGCAATGACGGCTTATCGTGGCATCAGGTAGCACTACGCTGTCTTGCACAGTAGAAAACGAATTTACCCTGACATTTGAAAACAATAGGGAATGCCCCACTGTGGCACCAGAAATAATGCACCCGCCTGAAACCATTGAATCAATAGCCATTCCTCGGCGACCCTCATCATCAAAAACAAATTTTGCAGGTGGATTTTGCTCCTGATAAGTCCAGATAGGCCAATTTTTATCATATAAGTTAAGTTCGGGATTAACGCCGATCAACTCCATATTAGCCGACCAATAAGCATCAATCGTCCCGACATCCCGCCAGTAACTTTGCGCGCCACTTTGTAAATCCAGGAAGGGATAAGCATTCACTATATACTTGCCGATAACAGCAGGGATAATATCTTTACCGAAATCACGGCTAGAGCCTTTGGTATCGGCGTCCTTAATTAGCTGTTCATACAGAAAATCCGCATTAAAAATGTAAATTCCCATTGAGGCCAACGCGGTGTCAGTGCGACCTGACATGACGGGCGGATTGGTAGGCTTTTCTACGAATGCCCTGACCCGCCGATTTTCATCGACATCCATTACACCGAAGGCTGCGGCATCTTCCAGTGATACCTCTATACAACCTATTGTTAAATCAGCATTTTTATTCACATGGTCAGCGAGCATGTCGCCATAATCCATTTTGTAAATATGATCACCAGCTAACACTAGGATGTGTTTGGGATTGCGCGTCCTCAGAATGTCAATGTTTTGGAAAACCGCATCCGCCGTACCTTTGTACCAGGAATCCTCATCATGGCGTTGTTGGGCGGGGAATAATTCAACGTACTCGCCGAACTCGCCGCGCAAAAACCCCCAGCCTTGCTGAATATGAAGTATTAAGGAGTGCGCCTTATATTGGGTTAAAATGCCTATCTTACGAATACCCGAATTCATGCAGTTGGACAACGGAAAATCGATGATCCGAAACTTTCCACCGAACGGCACTGCCGGTTTGGCTCGCCAATCGGTCATATTCTTCAACCGCGCACCACGACCACCCGCTAAAATAAGTGCTATGGTACTTCTGGTTAGGTGACTGATGTGGCGCTCTGACATAATTTATCTCCAGGTTGAATAGGCGCAAAGTAAGTGTTTTTTTTGGTATCATGGGTTCAAAATTATTTTACTACATTGAGGCAGATATAAGGTGCAAAAACCAGCCATAACTTTACTGGATGCGGAATCTGTAAAAATTTCCGAGGCTAGGCATCATGATCCTTTTGTAGTTTTAGGTAGGCACCTAAAAGATAATGAACACCATATTAAGGTTTATTTGCCTTATGCAGAAACTGTTGAGCTCAGTCATAATCATTTGATACTTCAACGCATTACGGGGTCGGATTTTTTTGAGTGCAATGCGGGCGTGAAACCTTTGCCACAGCATTACCAGTTATCTTGGACAGATAAAAGCGGCAATACCCACTTAGATTATGATCCTTACGATTTTCCGGTGCAATTACCGGAATTTGACCAGCATCTTTTTGGTGAAGGTAAGCATTGGCATGTTTATCAAAAACTGGGTGGACACCTCCATAATGCAGATGGCATCGACGGCGTTTTGTTCGCGGTTTGGGCGCCCAGTGCTGGGCGGGTCAGCGTCGTGGGCGATTTCAATTACTGGGATGGCCGTTGTCACCCTATGCGTAGCCTGGACGGAGGCGGGCTTTGGGAATTGTTTATCCCTGGATTAATAGAAGGCTGCTTATACAAATTTGAACTACTAAACCGCTTTAGTAACGAAGTGCTATTGAAAACTGATCCTTATGGTCAGCAGTTTGAATTTCGCCCCAATACTTCATCCATTGTTGTTGATGAAAATAGTTACGAATGGTTTGACCACCAGTGGCTTAAGGAACGTGCCGGCAGTAATTGGTTGCACACGCCCATGTCCATCTACGAAGTCCATCTGGGTTCATGGCGGCGTGATAAGCTAGGTAATTTCCTTAACTACCGCGATCTGGCAGACCAATTGGTCGAGTACGTAAAGCAACTGGGCTTTACCCATATTGAACTACTGCCCATTACCGAGCATCCGCTTGATGCCTCTTGGGGTTATCAAGCCACGGGTTATTTTGCGCCGACCAGCCGATTTGGTTCGCCGGATGATTTTCGCTATTTTGTCGATATTTTTCATCAAAACGGTATCGGCGTAATTCTGGATTGGGTACCCGCCCATTTCCCCAAAGATGCTTTTGGTCTGGCTCGTTTTGATGGCAGCGCCTTATACGAACACGAAGATCCGCGCAAAGGTGAGCACCGCGACTGGGGGACGTTGATCTACAATTACGGTCGTAATGAGGTCAAAAACTTCTTATTGGCAAGTGCGGTTTTTTGGCTGGAAGAATTCCATCTCGATGGCTTACGCGTCGATGCCGTTGCGTCAATGTTGTACCTAGATTATTCCCGTGAAGCGGGCGACTGGATTCCTAATCGCTACGGCGGAAGGGAAAATTTGGAGGCAATAGCTTTTCTTCGAGAGCTGAATGCCATCACCCATGACCAGCATCCTGGCACCGTCATCATGGCGGAAGAATCCACGTCCTGGCCGCAAGTTACCCGACCTACGTGGGCTGGGGGATTAGGCTTTTCTATGAAGTGGAATATGGGCTGGATGCATGATGTGCTGTCTTATATGGGCCAAGAATCCGTACACCGCAAGTACCATCATGACCAGCTCACATTCGGTATGCTTTACGCCTTTACGGAAAACTTCACCTTACCTTTTTCGCATGATGAGGTTGTCCACGGCAAAGGTTCTTTGCTGAATAAAATGCCCGGCGATGAATGGCAACGCTTCGCCAACTTACGGCTTTTATTGGCTTTCATGTTTACTTATCCTGGCAAGAAATTGTTGTTCATGGGCTGTGAATTTGGTCAAGGTACGGAATGGAATTTCAACAAAGCATTGGATTGGTACGTGCTGGAATATCCCCATCATCACGGTATCCAAACGCTAGTGAAAGACTTAAACCACTTGTACAGGGCGCATCCCGCACTGCATTATCATGACTTTGACCATAATGGTTTTGAATGGATTGATTGCCATGACGCGCAACAATCCATCATCAGCTACCGACGCAAAAGCGAGCATGAAGACTTATGTGTCGTGCTTAATTTTACGCCAGTACCTCGTGAAAGTTATCGCATCGGCGTACCTAAAGCGGGGGTTTATACGGAGATATTCAATTCCGATTCCAGATATTACAACGGTAGCAATGTTGGTAATGGCGCGGTGCTATCAGAGCCAGTTCCCTGGATGAACCAGGAAAATTCGATTTGCTTGTCTTTGCCACCGTTGGGGGCAATTATCCTGAAACCCTAAATATTGATCGCTATAATCGGGAGATTTCTGCCCAAACCTTTTAAAGGATCGCCAAGAATCATCCATGAAAAAAATATTGTTTGTCACCAGTGAAGCCCATCCTCTGATAAAAACTGGTGGGCTTGCCGATGTATCGGGCAGTCTGCCTAAAGCCTTAGCTGTATTGGGTCAAGACGTGCGCTTGGTACTACCGAATTATCAGGCCATAAAAACCAGCGGTGATACACGGTTTCTGTGTTCCTTACGCGTTGATAACCGTGATGTAAGCCTGTTTGAAACGCAAATGCCAGATAGCCAAGTTAAGGTCTGGCTGGTTGATTACCCTGAATTCTACCATCGTCCAGGCAATCCGTATTTAGATGAACTTGGAGAACCTTGGTCGGATAACGCCGACCGCTTTGCCCTGTTCTGCCGTATTGCTGTTGAAGTTGCGATGGACAGAGCGAGCTTGGATTGGCAGCCGGATATAGTGCATTGTAACGATTGGCAAAGCGGCTTGGTGCCGGCTTTATTATCGCTAGAGCCACATCGTCCAGCCAGTGTGTTTACAATCCACAATCTAGCTTACCAAGGCTTATTCCCCGCAGAAAGTATGCAGAGCCTAAATCTGCCCGGTCAGTTATGGCATCCAGAAGGGCTGGAATTTTATAATATGCTGTCCTTCATAAAAGGTGGCTTAGTATATGCGGATTACATCACCACGGTCAGCCCGACTTACGGGGAGGAAATCCAAACATCAGCTTTTGGTTACGGCTTGGAGGGCTTGCTAAGACACAGAAAAGATATTCTAAGTGGCATCCTCAACGGCATTGATCTTGAGGTTTGGAATCCTGAAACTGATGTTTTTATCCCACAGAATTACCATGTCGCATCCTTAGCTGAAAAACAATACAACAAGTCTGCATTGCAACGCCATTTCGCTTTACCTGTAAACGATAACATCCCCTTATTTGGTTTGATTGGGCGACTTGTAGAACAAAAAGGCATAGACCTGATTATCGACTGCCTGCCCGATATGTTATCCATGCCTATGCAGTTGGTGTTGCTGGGTTCGGGTGACAAAGCTTTTGAGCAACGCTTACAAAACTTGGCGCATGTGTATCCCGATCAAATGGCAGTTACCTTGGGTTATGATGAAGCTTTAGCACATTTAATCGAAGCAGGTTCGGATGTTTTCCTCATGCCGTCACGGTTTGAACCGTGCGGTTTAAACCAAATGTACAGCCAACGCTATGGTACTTTACCTATCGTCAGAAAAACCGGCGGACTGGCAGATACCGTTGTCGATACCTTGCCTGAAACCATCGCTGATAATTCTGCGACAGGATTTGTCTTTAACGATGCCAGCGCCAGTTCCTTGCTGGAAGCTATCAAACGCGCCATGATGTTATATAGCGACCAAAAGATTTGGACGAAAATACAGGTCAATGCGATGGGTACGGATTTTTCCTGGCAGCATAGCGCGGAACAGTATTTGATGCTGTACCGGAGTTTGTAAACATAACTCAGGGTAAGTTGATTCCGTTCGCGTTGAGCTTGTCGAATTATGAACGGAATTAACTTGCTTAGAGATTCCTTAATTCAATGAGCATGGTTACCGAAAGATGCTAGATACTTCCTTTTCGCCTCCAAAACCTAGCGCTGGTACATGTCACTGATTATCCTTAATAAAACGATGCCCTAGCTACCCTCAAAAAAATTGACCTTCCCTGTTTCAATATCGTACATGCCGCCGATAATGGCAATCTCCCCCGCCATCTCCATTGCGTTAAGGAGCTGGCTTTTCTCCCTGACATGCCCAACGATGAGTTGGACATTTTTGTCCGCCACCTTTTGCACAAAATCATCTTTACTTAATTCAACGGAAGGCGAAATTTCTTGGTGAACGCACTCAATCGCCGGTTTTATTTTGGACAGCACGCCTGTCAGATGATCCAATTGGGCATTGGCGACCGCGCCTTTTATTGCGCCGCAGTGGGTATGTCCCAACACCACGATCAACTTTGAACCTGCCAATTTGCAGGCGAACTCCATGCTGCCCAAAATGTCGTCGTTGATGATGTTGCCCGCAATCCGAGCGCTGAACACATCGCCCAGACCAAAATCGAAAATGAGTTCAACTGATGTCCGCGAATCCATACAGCTTAAAATGATGGCGATGGGGAATTGGCCGTCGCTGGTGTCGTTCACTTGTTCCAATAGGTTGCGGTTGGCTTTAAGATTGTTGACGAAGCGTTCATTGCCCTCTTTCAGCAGGGCCAATACTTCGTTTGGTGTTAATGATTTCTGGGTTTCGTAAGTGTGCGTCCTGACATTTTCGAGTGGTGACAGGACACCAAAACCGCGCATGTTTTCCAGGATTATCTTGATGTGCTTATGGTGAGCTTCGCTTTTGAAATTTTGGATAATTTCATGCACGTCGTAGTCGATATATTTGGATCGCGTTGCGTCTATCACCACCTCGCTGTTGGGCGGCAAGGCTTCCAGCGTCTGCTGGATATTTGCCCGATTGAGGAAAGAAACGTGTTCGGCTAACCGAATAATGGTCTTGTTGCCGATTTGCATCTCCTGGAAATAAGTCGCGCTTTTAAAGTTTTCCAGCAAAATGGCAAAGAGCGCGACGACCAAACCAATGGCGATGCCGACCAAGATATTGGTGAACACCAAGCCCACTACTGTGGCACAAAAGGGGGCGAACTGGTACGGGCCAGATTGGTACAAGGCTTTAAAAGCCGTTCGCGTAGCCAGCTTATAACCGACGACTAACAGGATAGCCGCCAAACTCGCCAGCGGGATAAGGTTCAACAGCTTGGGTACCAACAGGATAGCCGCCAACAGCAACAAGCCATTGACTATCGCCGCCAGTTTGGTTTTTGCGTTGGACTGAACGTTGATGGAGCTGCGGACAATGACTTGCGTCATCGGCAAACCGCCCAGCAAGGCGGAGCAGATATTGCCTACCCCTTGGGCAATCAACTCTCGGTCTGACGGCGTGACCCGTTTGTACGGGTCGAGCTTATCAACCGCTTCAACCGAAAGCAAGGTTTCCACGCTCGCCACGATTGCCAGAGTAATACCCACCCCATAAACCTGTAAATTGGCACGCTGGGTAAAATCAGGAAAATGCAATTGTTGCAATAAGGACGGAATATCCTGCACAACTGGGATCGCCACCAAATGGTTTCCACCTAACGCAAGCTCAGGATAAAACTGTCCCAGAAATTCATTTATCAAAACCGCAACCAACACCGTCATCAAGGGGGCTTGAAGCAGGGGGAGATATTTTCGCTGTTGTATGACCGGTCTTTCCCACAACATGATAATTGACAAAGATATGATAGAGATCAAGACCGCGCTGAGTTGCAGGCTGCCCAGCATGTGAAACAACTCGCTGAAAGACGAGTAATTGTCCGCTTGGGCAAAGTCAAAATCACCTTCATAATCTTTGTCGTAGCCGATGGCATGAGGGATTTGCTTCAAAAAGACAATGATACCGATGCCTGTCAGCATTCCGCTTGTGACGGATGACGGAAAGTAATACGCAATTACGCCTGCCCGCATCAGCCCCATGATGATTTGCAGCACACCCGCGAAGATGGCCGCGAGCAAGAAGCCGTTAAAGCCCAGACTTTGGATGGCGGGCAACACAATCAACGAAAGCCCTGCTGCCGTCCCGCTGATGCCCAAAGCCGAGCCGCTCAAAGGCGCAACCACCAAGCCGCCCACAATGCCTGTGATTAGGCCCGCAAACAGCGGCGCACCCGATGCCAAAGCAATGCCCAAAGACAGCGGCACACTGACCAAAAACACGGCAATCCCTGCCGGAATATCATCCCTAATATTCGCTAAGAGTGATAAACTCTCGCTTTGATATTTTTTCTGTTGCAGCTCAGTCATGACTCAAAAAATCCTATCAAATAATTGCTTGCATTCCGCATCGCCCTCTTAAGTTTCGCTTAGAGCATAAGGTCACGATAATTCAGACCAGCTTGAATTCGGTTGAAGCTTAACACGACTATGAGGGTATTTAATCATAAGTGGATTCGAGAACTAACTTGCAATTCCCATCGGAATAACGGTTAAAGTTAACGGATTACGAAAGGTACAAAGCGAACGGAAATTTAAAACTTCTCACCTCCGGAACTATAATTATTACACTATAGGACTATAGTGTGCAACGATAGGAGACGGCTTTGTGAACAAACAACAATTAACTTTACTACTGTTGGTGTTTATGATCCCTGGCCTTGGCGGAATCCGTCGTAGAAGTCATATCCGTCAATAACCGCCCTGCATCCGAAATCCAGCCCTTACTTCTACCCTTGCTGGAAAATACTGACCAAATCGTTGCTAATGGGATTCACTGATCGTCAAGACCACGCCGGAGCGTTTGCAAACCATAACAAACCTTATCCGCAGGCTGGATAATCCGTTGAATAACTTGCTGATTACCGTTATTCAAAGCCGCACTACGACTGCCGCACAACTCAATGCCGATATTGGTTTCGATATCCAAGTGCCGCTGCAACAGCCTGGTAATGTTAGGGGCAATGCGCAAGGTTATTACAACCAAGCCCAAGGTCAGAATAATCGCCAAAGCACTCAAACTGTCAGGGCGTTGGAAGGCGCTCCGGCGCACATAAAAGCGGGTAACATTATCCCAATAACCAGCTACCAAACTTACCGCTATGCCTATGATTATCCCTATCAAAATCGCTCCACTCAGTTGATTGAAGCCACGACCGGATTTGAGGTAACACCCCGATTGGTAAGGCAGCAAGTTATGTTGGACGTGTCGCCTTGGTCGGATACTATCAATGCTCAAGATCAATTCCAAACTCAAGAAGCTAGTGCCTCCATCCGGGCAAATCTAGGTGAATGGGTCGATTTAGGCGGCGTTAATGACAACTCACAAAGTAGCGGCAATAACGCCGTTTGGTTACAATAACCAGTCTGGGCAAAACAATCTGCATATTCTGGTGAAAGTAGACAGAGTGAATTAGAGATGGCACAGCGCACATATTCCCTGTGTAGCAAAAGATGAATAACTTTTGATAATACCAATCCCAATAAATTGTTTTTTAAATCCCCTCATCCTAGCCTTCTCTCTCTGGAGAAGGAAAATATGAAAACTTATTGGGATTGGTATAACTTACGATACTCAGCACCGTCGGAGATAACGATATGAAACAATTACACAGAAAAGATTTGTTTGGCTGGTCGGAATTTAACCCTGAACGTAACCTGGATTTTCACAGTGTGCTTTGGGTGCGTGCAGACGGCAATGTATTGATCGACCCTTTACCTTTATCAGCGCACGACCAAAACCATTTGCGGCTTTTGGGCGGAGCAAAATTTATAATTGTCACCAATAGCGATCACTGCCGTGATGCTTTTCATATCGCCAAGGTAACAGGTGCTGTGATTTATGCTCCAGCTAGCGAACAAAATAGCTTACCATTCGCTTGCGAACATTGGTTGCACGATAAGGAAGAAATTGTTCCTGGGCTGGTTGCGTATCAACTTGGTGGCTCAAAAACGCCGGGTGAGCTGGCTCTGGTGTTGGAAGATAGCACCCTAATTACTGGCGATTTAATCCGTTGTCATATCGCTGGCGAGCTGTGTATGCTACCCGAAGCTAAACTTACTGATGTTATCCAGGCCAAGCAATCTGTACAACGAATGGCTGATTTACCGGGAATTAAAACCGTATTGGTGGGTGATGGCTGGCATGTATTTAATCAGGGCGGTGAAATGCTTAACGCTTTGGCAATTTCACTTTAGTACAGTTAGCATTGACACTTTCGCACACGGCTGATGTCGAATACTGGGAGTGATTTAGAATTGCTCGTCTAGCACCAAAACACAAAACACTACCCGTATTTTCAACTAAACTTATAGTCAGATAGCATGAGGTTAAAGATAAATGAACTTAAATGTGACCGATTTACGTAAAAAATTACGTCGATCACCCAAGGGGCAAAAACCAACAGAACAAAGCTTGGAGGGGCGGCGAAAAACCAGCGACCACCGTGTGTTAGCAGATGAACATAGCAATGCTGAACCTGAAGCGCAACGCATTTGGTTAACCCCGGGTGAGCGGACGTTAATTAAAGACCTTTATCTCCTGGAAGATGAATAGTCGCTTCTAACTGATTTTTTGTAACTGACATCCGCTATTTATTCTGCTTACCTATTGGATCTTTTTGTATCAGGCTTAACGGATGTTTGAAATTGTTCTGCCTGCATTCCGGCAAACTCAAAAAGTAACGCAAGTTCTTTAGCATCTAATTCATGAAAAGAATGCGCCTTTAAGCGTTCTGGCAATACCACAGGCCCATAACGTACTCGCATCAAGCGACTCACAACAATATCCTGCGATTCCCATAAGCGCCTGACCAGCCGATTACGACCTTCTTTAACGGTCACGTAATACCATTTATTAGCGCCTTCGCCTGCATAGAAGCGAATGTCGTCAAACTTGGCTAGTCCATCCTCAAGTTCTACGCCTTGCTTAAGCCTTGCCATAGCAGCATCAGGGATTTCACCCAATAGCCGTACCGCATATTCGCGCTCGACTTGGGTGGATGGGTGCATCAGTTTATTAGCCAATTCGCCGTTATTGGTAACCAGCAATAAGCCTGATGTGTTGATGTCAAGACGGCCAACGGCTATCCATCTCGATGCGTTTAAACTCGGCAATTGGGTGAAAACAATTGGACGGCCTTCGGGATCACGGCGGGTTACAACTTCCCCGACTGGTTTGTGGTACAGCAAGACCCGCGTAGGCTGGATGGTGAATTTTTCCCACAAAACAACGCGGTCGTTGATGGTCAAATAGTCGCCAGCTTTGATGCGCGTACCCAAAGTGACGGTTACACCCTTGATTTTCAATCGACCTTCGCTTATCCAGCCCTCAATTTCCCGCCTTGAGCCAATACCGCCCCGAGCCAACACTTTTTGGATACGCTCACCCAGATCGACCTCACTGCTGTCGATTTTCCTGGTCGTACTCGGTTCAGACGGCTGTGGTTTCGGCAAGTGCTTCGCCAATGTCTTCTTGGTTGTAGATGGCCGCCTGGGTACTGTCGTCTTGCTCGTCGGGGGTTTGTTTTTCACTCTCTTCCTGTGCTATGTATTGTGGGTTATCTAATGACAAATCAAGGCCTTGTATCTCTTGTAAAGTCGGTAGATTGTTTAAGTCGGTAATGTTGAAATAATCTAAAAATTGCTTGGTCGTGCCGTATAAACTCGGACGACCAGGCGCTTCCTTATGGGCGACGACCTTAACCCATTCGCGTTCCAATAACGTTTGGATAATGCTGGTGCTGACGCTAACGCCGCGTATATCTTCAATATCGCCGCGTGTTACGGGCTGACGGTAAGCGATAATCGCCAAAGTTTCCAGTAAGGCACGAGAATAGCGCGGTGGTTTTTCCTCGAACAAGCGCGATACCCAGCGGGCCAATTCCTGCCGTACTTGAAAACGATAACCACTGGCGACGTGCTTTAATTCGATAGGGCGATCTCGATAATCTTCCGTGATAGATTCGATTGCTCCCAGTATTTCAATAAGTTCAGGTTGCTCAATTTCCGGGAACACCTGCTGAATCTGCTTGACCGTCATCGGACGGTTAGCAGCAAAAATGATGGCTTCAACGATGCGTTTTATTTCCATATTGACATCCAGTATTTCAATGACCGAATCCGGCAATACTTGCGGGACTTCCATCAATTCCACTGCTTTCACCAATTCCGTCAACTCCACCATTTCCACCAAGGGAGTGGGTAGCACTGGCGGCTCTAACTCGCAGCTCACTGAAGGGCTCGGATTGGAAGATGTCAATGAGACGCTCTTTACTGAGCTCGAGGATCGCCAGAAACGAGACGACGACCCCTTGTCGTCCTTCTTTTCTGAGGAAAAGTTGCGAAAAAAGGAGACTATCCGCTCCTTTAAGGTTTTCCAAAATGGCTGACATTCGTTCACGGACGGATAAGGGCTCTTTAGTGATGTGATGGTGACTGAGTTGGTCAACCCGTTTCAAAACATCCTGAAATGCTAGCAGCATTTCTTTTAGCTGGATGTCGGGCAGTACTTGTTCGCTACTCGCATGGGGCGCATCAACAACGGCAGCAAAGATGTCGCGCTCCAACCGTGGCATCAGGTCGATTTCTTCGGCTACGTCCTTAATGCACTCGTATTCCTGTAATCGGCGGATTAATGTAGCCCTGGGGTCATCCTCCTCGTCTTCTGATTCTGATTGCCTGGGCAGCAACATCCGTGATTTTATTTCCGCCAATACCGCCGCCATCACCAAGTATTCTGCGGCGAGTTCCATTTTCATAGCACCCATCACCTGGATATAAGCAATGTACTGGTGAGTAATCTGGGCTATCGGTATGTTGATAATGTCAACATTTTGCCGCCTTATCAAGTACAACAACAAATCCAGCGGCCCTTCAAACAGCTCAAGGAAGACTTCCAACGCATCCGGCGGTATATATAAGTCTTCCGGTAGCTGATTAAACGGCGCACCATTAACGATAGCATAAGCTGGCGACAATATAGGGTGTTCAGTAGTGCTTTCGAGCATATTCATTGCTTTATTTCAACAAAATAACTCAATGGCTGATGGCATCTCAAGGATTTAATTCAACCCAGCTAACGATAAAAACAGGTTTTGGGCAATATACATGGGATAAGCGAGAATGGTATTCAAAATTTTGGTGTACAGCAATATTAGCAAAATAATGAAGCCATATTTCTCTAATTGATTATATTGCCAAGCTAAACGGTGCGGCAAAATGCCTGTCAGCACTCGGCTGCCATCTAACGGCGGTATCGGTAATAAGTTAATCAATGCCAACACGAGGTTAATAGAAATACCCGCAATGCCAGTGTAAATCAGCGGTAAAGAAACACTTTCTGCACTTGTACCTATCGTTACGCCGATACGGGCGAGCAATGCCCAGAACACAGCCATGAGTATATTTGAAACCGGCCCTGCTAAGGCAACAATCGCCATATCGTGCAAAGGTTTCTTGAAGTTACGGGCATCCACAGGGACGGGCTTTGCCCAACCAAAAATGAATCCCGTGCCAGTTAGCAGCAGCAAGCCTGGAAGAATAATCGTGCCGAGTGGGTCAATATGCTTGATAGGGTTTAAAGTCAACCGCCCCAGCTTGTCCGCCGTACTATCGCCGTATTTTTTTGCTACCCAGCCGTGCGCCGCCTCATGCACGGTAATAGCAAAAACGACCGGCAATAGCCACACAGCTATGCGCTGCACCAATGTTAATTCATTCATCATGGTTTAAATTCCTGTCAATTCAGCATAGCCGCAATGCCTTTACCTTGCCGTATGATTTCGGGGTCATGATCTGTAAATGCGATGATCGTGGTCTCTTCATGCGGTATCACGCCGGCATCTATGACCAAATCTAGTTCATATTCCAGCCGTTCGCGGATTTCGTAAGGATCAGTTAAGCTTTCATCATCCCCTGGTAATATCAGTGTCGAACTGAACAAGGGTTCTGCCAGTTCCTTAATCAATAATTGTGCAATGGGATGGTCTGGAATACGGATACCGATGGTTTTTTTATTTGGATGTTGCAAACGGCGCGGCACTTCACGGGTTGCCTCCAAGATAAAGGTAAACGGCCCTGGCGTTAAGGCTTTGATCAAGCGATAGGCATTGTTGCCCATTTTGGTGAATGTGCTGATCTGGGTCAAATCATTACAAATCAAGGTAAAATCGTGTTTGTCATCCAATTGCCTGATGCGACGTATCTTGTCCAAGGCCTGCTTATCACCGATACGGCAAGCCAGTGCATAAGAAACGTCAGTTGGATAAGCAATTACCCCGCCCTTTTGGATAATCTCCACCGCACGATGGATTAAGCGCAACTGCGGATTTTCAGGGTGTACTGCAAAAAACTGAGCCATTCAGGGTGATAAAATAACGATAGTGGCCGCGATTATAACCCACATCGGTAATTAAGTAGGGCTCATTATGTGAAACAGCACCTAACATTAACCATCTTCAGCATTGGTTTTTATTCGCTCATATACATTAGAACAGCACGTTAGCGATTTTACATATCCAACTCCTAATTCTCTCAATTATCACCGCAAAAACCTTCCCCCACTTATATCAATCAACGCCCCATTGATATGCGACGACATATCACTCGCCAGAAACAAGACGGAACTGGCGACTTCTTCCGCCATCGTGTTGCGGCCTAGCGGGGTTTGTTTGCGGTAGTTTTCCAGCATTTCTGGGGTGGAGTGGATTTCGTGGTGTTGGGTCTCCACTGTTCCAGGCATGACGGAGTTGGTTCGGACGTGCGGGGCGAGTTCTTTTGCCAAGGTGTGGGTGAACACCATCAGGCCGCCCTTGGGTGCGGCATACGCGCCTGCGCCATTTGCTCCGCCGGTTTGTACGGATAAGGACAGCAAGTTCACAATGCGCCCGCTGCCGGTATTCCTAAGATGCGGAATGGCGCGTTTGGTGACGAGAAAGGCGCTGGTCAGGTTGATGTCCAGGGATTTGCGCCAGTTATCCAAGGTAGTTTCTTCGATTTTGGCGCGTTTGACCAAGCCGCCACTGTTGTTGACCAAGATGTCAAGCCGTCCGGTTTCGGCGACCAGCTTATCGACGACGGCATTGGCTTGGTCTTCGTCGGTTAAATCGGCGGCTAACAGCATCCCCTTAAGATTTTGCAGGGCGAACGCCTCCATCAGGGATTCAGCCGCTTCCTTGCTGCTGTGGTAATTAATACCGACAAAAGCCCCAGCTTTGCCTAAAGCCAAGGCACATGCACGTCCTATGCCAACGGCTGCGCCGCTAATCAGGGCGACTTTGCCCGTTAAATTTAATGTCTGTTCAGGTATCATGTTGATATTCCTATAGTAACTTAAATTAAGGTATCTCTAAATAAGTCCTTCGACAAGCTCAAGACAAACGGCCGGATTGATTCCGTTCGTGGTGAGTGTGTCGAACCATGAGCGGGATCAACTACTTCGGGCTCCTTAAGACAACGTCTCACCCACAAAATTGAGCTCTATTTTGATGCCAACGGGATCGTACATAAATATCTGTGTCACCTCCCTATTGGCTAAAGAGCGTTGCTCAAGTTGGTATCTAATGGTTTTCTTATCCAGTTCAGCGACGAATTCAGCTAAATTGGAACACGTAAAAGCCACATGGTTAAAATGGATTTTGTCGGATTCGTTCATCCAATCCTCGCTGACAGACAAGTGTATTACGGGCGTATCTTGCGCGTAAAGCCACGCGCCATCGCGCTTGGATTTAGCACGGAAGCCTGATTTTAAGCCTAACGCATCTTCGTAAAACGCCTTGACCTTGGGTAGTTGCTCTGCGGTAACTTCAATGTTGATGTGGTTTATTCCTGAGACTGGCATGGTTTCCTTTTGTTACTGATATGTTGCATTTATTGCCGTTACGCGCCAATGGCGTTAAGCGGTTTAGCTGGCTAGCCCCTTCTCGCTTGAGGGATCCCTACATGGATGTAGGTTATTAAGGCAATGCAGGAGCAATTGCCGAGAAGGTTAGGATGAGGGAAAATTAAACCAGTTTATTTTTAATCTCCTCACTCAACCCTCTCCAGCAGGAGAGGGAGTTTTATCCTTTAACTTGTGAGCATTTGTTAAATCCTAACCTCAACTTAACCCTGCAAACCCTTTACCTTTTCCCACACCGCCTGAGCATGGCCGTCATGATTCACCCCGTACTCCGCATCAACCAAATTGCCTTGCTTATCAATGATGAATGTTGACCGTAAGATTGCCATGCTTTTCACGCCGTTTTTCTCGCGTTCGCGCCAAACGTTGTACAGTTCGCATAATTCGCCTGAGGTATCCGCCAATAAGTCCACTTTCAGACCGAATTTGTCGATAAATGCCGCATGGCTTTCGCACGTATCCTTGCTAACGCCGATTACGACTGTGTCCAGCGCAGCGAATTCGCTTGCCATCGCGGTAAAATCATTGGCCTCTATGGTGCAGCCTGGGGTATCGTCTTTGGGGTAGAAGTACAGGACGACGTTTTTTTCACCGTTGTAATCAGACAAACTGACTATTTGATTGTTTTGATTAAATGATCTGAAATTAGGTGCTGACTGTTGATTTTCTAACATAAAAATCTCCTCAAGGTAATTATCAGTTGCTTATTGTTATCTGCACGCACACAAGAGCGCTAATAGCATCATAGTGAGCCTATGGCTGAATGTCCAGCCATAAAGTTGCGTTTTGGATAACGTTTTTTCGTGAATCCGCTAAGGTCTTACTTATTATTGAATACTTGCTATCCTTCCAGTTTAAGCAGACCAAAAAAATAAGCATTTATCATTGGGAATGCTAGAATTAAACGTATAGGTAGCTAAGATTGCTGTTTGAAATAGCACCCTGAATGCCTAGAGGAATCATTTGTTAATCATTATTTATTAGTCACTTAAGAAGACACATGACCAAAAAAGTTACCAAAGTCGTATTTCCCGTTGCCGGTTTAGGCACGCGCTTTTTGCCAGCCACTAAGTCCGTCCCCAAGGAAATGCTGCCAATAGTGGATAAGCCCTTAATGCAATACGCCGTAGAAGAATCTATTGCGGCAGGTATTGATACGATGATTTTTATTACTGGACGCAGTAAGAATTCCATTATGGATCATTACGATAAAGCTTACGAGATGGAAAAAGAGCTCGAAGCCAGAAATAAAACCGAGATTCTGAATGTGCTGCGTAGCATTATTCCGTCTCATATTAAATGCGTATTTATCCGCCAACCCGAAGCATTGGGCTTAGGCCATGCCGTGTATTGCGCCTTGCCAGCCGTCGGTGATGAGCCGTTTGCCGTCATCTTGCCGGATGACTTAATCGAAGATGGCGAACGCGGCTGCATGAAGCAAATGGTTGATCTTTACGCACAAACTCAAACGTCTATTTTAGGCGTGGAAAGAGTAGATCCTTCTGAAACCGACAAATACGGCATCGTCAGAACTGGCGAAAGCCAAGGTTCTTACGCGAATATCGAACATATTGTCGAAAAACCGAAACCTGATGTCGCACCGTCAAACCTTGCCGTGGTAGGCAGGTACATCCTAAATCCTGGCATTTTCGACAAAATCAAAAACACGGGACGCGGCGCAGGCGGTGAAATCCAGTTGACCGATGCGATCGCCGACTTAATGAAAGACGAGCAAGTTTTGGCGTATGAATTCCAAGGGAAACGCTACGACTGCGGCGCAAAACTGGGCTTTTTAGTGGCGAACGTTGAGTATGGGCTGCTACATAAAGAGCTGAAAAACGACTTTAAAGCGTATTTGAAAGATTTTGTGGGGAAGTTATAGCGCTTACAGGCACAAGTCAGGTAGGCTTTGTGGGGCGCGAAACCCAGCATTGCCTGATATTTGCTGGGTTTATCAATCTAGCCTACGAGTTGATCTACACATTATTTATAACGCTTAATCCTGGCTTTACTTCGCAGTGCGCCAGGATTCACCGGACTTCGGTAATCGCCCTAAATCGTCAATCACCGTAATGCTATGCGGTTGGGTACCCAACCATTCCCACAACACCAGATTACGGTTTTCCGCCTTACAACCTGGCGCAAAACTTGGCACGATTGCGCCAACTATGCCCATATCATGCAATTTATCGGCAAGTATCCAGCTTGGTGGCTCCAAACCTTGTAATGCCATCCCCTCCCAGGCGCAAGACAAACTTGCCGTCGTTTGCCCCAGTAAAGCTTGAATTTTGTGATGCGTTAAATCAACTAAATCGGCGCAGTCAACTTGATAAGCGACTAAGGTCATGGGCTGAGGTTTGAATGGAAAACCTTGTTGCGCCTCCATCCACGCAGTGGTTGGGTCTAATGAAGTGTACAGTGCGGATTTGCCGGGTCGGTTAAAACGTCCACCGTGACGTTTTAACCGACCCCCCGAAAGCGGCTGATAAGACCACATGGGGTGATGGGCGCGGTAAACAATGCCTGAAAACTCAGTAGCGGGTAATTTCAAGCATAGCCGCCGTCGGCAATTCGGGAAAGATAGGCTTTAACAGCATCGGCACGACCTTCTTTGACCAAATCTTCTGCTGTTTTGTCGCCGAAAGACGGTAGAGGTTGTGATCGAAACCAGGCAAAAGCACGGCCTGAGCTACCTGACCATTCCGTTACGCGGTTTATGATTTCGACGGTATCTCTTAATCTGGTCTGAGTCGCTCGACTCTTGACCCGTGCGCTTTTGGAAACGGAGTCATGAGACAAGCCGGTAACATCTGCCAGATCATGCTGGGTAATATGCAAGACTTTGGCAAGTGCGTTCGCTGCTACGTAACCTTCGCTGTTGATGACTGAGTGCAAGAATTCAACGTTACCCATAATGCCTCTTATTTTGTACGTAATTAAGGCATTATTATAGGGCATTTTCGTATTGTTTCAATAGCCACTCAGAGAATCGTTTATTCCTGCAATAAATCCTGTACTTGTTTTTCCAGTTCAGGATGTGCGCCAAAAGCGCATTCCCTGAGAATTCCATTTTTATCGACCAAAATGTGGGAAGGCGTACCTTTCAGATTAAAAAGCTCAAAAGTCTGTGCGTGATATTCCAGTTTTTGTAGGTAATTTCGGACTTGTTGCAAGGCTTTCTCTTGATAGGGTTTTGGTTGGTTTCCAAAATTAGGTAGCTGTTCCTCAATAAAAGCGTTTACTTCATCTTCACTGACTTCAACATCCCGCTTTATCAGTCTATCCATCGCCAGCGGAAAAGGGATACTGAAAGGTAAATATCCATCTACCAAGATGTCGTGCTGGTTTAGCATAGCTAAGGTTTCACCGATGACTTGGCGGTATTTGGCTAACCGTTGTAGATTTTCGAGAGTGTTTTTGTCGAAATCTTCAAATGCCGTGGCTATGCCAAGCACGGTTAAGCCTTTGTCTGAATAGCGTTGGTGCAAGTCTACCGCTTGCGGCAGCGCGTGTAGAAAGCATCCAGGACAATTGACCTGAAAGACTTCCAGCAAGACCACCCGACAGGTAAGTTGGTCGAAATTAGCTGGTTCGCCCTGAACCCAGTCCGATACCGAAAATAAGGGGGTTTTTTGACCTATGCGCGCTTTTATCAAGGTATTCGGTTATTTGCTAGCTTCCACTACTGCTTTCAATGAAGCCAAGCCTTTCACAAGCATGCCGCCAACCATTTTGTCGCAGTTCATAAATAAGCCCATGACTTTAATCATAAAGTTGTTGGTTCCGCTCATCGTCCAGGACGCGGTGGTTTGATCGCCATCAGGCATGAAGCTAAATTCTGCACTATTAGTGGCTTGCATCGGTTTGAGGAATTCAAGCCTAAACTGGATGAAATCGCTAGGACGGCTTTCGGTGATGGCTATACTGCCTACACCGACTTTATTGTTGCCAACCCAGCTCATTTTTGCGCTGACGCCTTCTGTTGGACCTTCAAATGCACTTTTAGAATTGGGATCAAGCTTTGCCCACGGCGACCACGCCTCCCAGTTTTGCAGGTTGTTGACATGCGGAAATATAGCTGAAACAGGTGCAGCTATCGTGCCTGTTCGCGTAGTGCTGAAATAGTCTGACTGCCTGTTTGCCAGCAAAAAAACCACGATGACTCCAATTATTATTAAGAAAAGTAGATATTGAGCATGGAGTTTTCCTCTTAGTTTATTGCGGTATACCCTAACTATAACCCTTGGAACAGCGCCATTCAATGGGTGAATACGACGATTGGGCATATTAGCTATTGGTCATATAGCAAAACCCAATGATAATATCGGCAACATAAACTTAACAAAGAGGAAGCCATGAGCAATGTATTCAGTTTTACGGGAACAGTCGGGCGTGATGCGGAAGTCAGGTACACGCCATCAGGATTGGCGGTATTGAGCGTGACGGTCGCCAACAATATCGGCTTTGGCGACAAACAACAGACTTTGTGGGTGCGCGTGGCGCTATTTGGCAAACGTGCCGAAGGTGGCTTGCAAAATTATCTGAAAAAAGGTCAGCAAGTATTTGTCTCTGGCGAATTAACCCAAAACGAGTACAAAGCCAATGACGGTACGATGAAATCCAGCTTGGAACTTAATGCCAATATTATTGATTTACTTGGCAAAAGAAACGAATCCAGCCAGCCCCAGCAAGCCTATCAAGCATCAGAAAAACAGCCATCGACACCACAAAGCGGTAGCCATGATAATTTTGATGCGCCTTATGATGACGATATTCCGTTTTAATGGAAGTCTGAATCATATTCTGTAAACAATACACTCAAGACCATGAAATAATTAAATATTTATTATTGGCAAGTACCGTAAAAAACATTCGTTCTGACATCAGGTTAGCGATATTGTCTGCTCAATATTCGAGTATCGCTTTGACATGCTTTACCTGATTTCGTAACTTCTGAAAAGTCATTGGTTACCGATTTTGAGACTTCTATGCTTCCTGCGGACACCTTCCATCATGCATTAACCTCCATCAAGTCCCAATGGCTTCGGACGGTGCTGATTATATTGGCGATGAGCATAGGCGTTACCTCCGTTACCGTGCTGATTGCCTTGAGTGAAAGCGCACGAACCTATATCGTCAATGAATTTGAAGCACTGGGTACGCATCTTGTCATCGTGTTGCCAGGACGAACTGAAACCACGGGCGGCGCTCCGCCTATATTTGGTGAAACGCCCAGGGATTTGACTTTAGATGATGCGGAATCTTTGTCGCATAGCCCTTATATTGCTGCGATTGCGCCGCTGACGATAGGCTCTGCACCCGTTACGGCGGCAGGGCTAGAGCGGGAAACCAACGTGTTTGGATCAACGCATGAGCTGTTACGGGTGCGGCACTTGACGATGGCGCAAGGCAGTTTTTTGCCAAAAACGGAATCCAATGAAGCCTTATCTATTTGCATCATCGGGCAAACAATACGCGAACAATTATTTGCCCATACATCTGCACTAGGACAGTGGCTACGTATTAACGATAGGCGATTTCGGGTTGCCGGTATCTTGGCTTCGGAAGGTGAATCCGTCGGTGTCGATTTTGACGAGATGGTCATAATCCCCGTTGCTTCCGCCCAAGCCTTATTTGATACGCAGTCTTTGTTTCGGATTTTAATCGAAACCAAATCCAGAGACGCAATGATAAAAGCAGTGGATGATGTCAAAAAAATCATCAAGCTACGTCATGAAGGTGAAGAAGATGTCACCATCATCACGCAAGACAGCGTGGTGAGCGCGTTCAATAAAATCTTGATTGCACTAACTATTGCGGTCGCCAGTATTGGCGGCATTAGCTTGATTGTAGCGGGCGTGCTGGTGATGAACGTCATGTTGGTCAGCGTTACGCAACGGACTGCTGAAATCGGTTTGTTAAAGGCATTAGGTGCATCACAAACTCAGGTGCAGTGGCTGTTTTTGGCGGAAGCAGTGTTGCTATCGTTAGCTGGCGCATTAGTCGGTTTGCTGCTCGGTCAACTGGCGATTGCGCTGTTGCACGTTGTTTACCCGAAATTTCCTGTTGAGCTACCGAACTGGGGATTGCTGTCCGCATTAGGCGTATCAATTGTAACTGGCTTGTTGTTTGGTGTTTTGCCTGCGCGAAAAGCGGCAAGGCTTGATCCTATCACTGCATTGGCTAAACGGTAATCATGCGCTTTTTTGACATACTCCGGCTATCATTACGGACAATCACGTCCTATAAATTGCGGTCTGCACTTACGTCCTTAGGGTTGATTATCGGTATTGCGGCGGTCATCATTCTGACCTCATTGGGGCGTGGTCTGCACAGTTTCGTCATCGCTGAATTTACCCAGTTTGGGACGAATATTATCGGCATTCATCCTGGCAAGAAATCCACTTTTGGGCTATCTGCCGCCACCATGAATACGGTACGACCCCTATCAATGGCAGATGCCTCTGCTATCAGTAAGTTAGGCGGCATTATTGCCGTCGTGCCAGTGGTACAGGGCAATGCGCGGGTTGAAACCGATAACAAACAGCGGCGCAGCAATGTCATCGGTGCTGGAGCCGCCGTCCCAAAAGCATGGAACATTCGTCCGGCACTAGGTCAGTTTTTGCCTGCTGGTGAGGAAACTAACCCACGCGCTTTTGCCGTCCTGGGTGATAAGCTGGCTACCGAATTATTCGGGCAAACAAGCCCTTTGGGAAAGCGTGTGCGCATCGGTACTGATCGTTATCGCGTAATTGGCGTGATGGAAAAAAAAGGCCAGATGCTGGGTTTTGATATGGATGATACTGTCTACATTCCCGCCGCAAAAGCCTTAGAGATGTTCAATAGGGAAAGCCTGATGGAAATAGATTTGCTGTATAGCAATAACGTAGCTGTCGCTGCCTTGCAAAAAAATATCAAGCAATTGCTAATCGCCAGGCACAGCGGGGAAGATTTCACCTTAATTACCCAAAACCAGATGTTGCAGAGCATGAATTCAGTCCTGAATATTTTGACGTTGGCCGTAGCGGCTTTAGGTGGAATTTCATTATTGGTCGGTTCCGTTGGTATCATCACTATCATGATGATTGCCGCCTCAGAGCGTGTATCAGAAATTGGCTTACTTCGAGCCATAGGCGCGGGAAGGTCAACAATATTTAAGCTGTTCTTGTTTGAAGCCCTAACATTAAGTGCAGCGGGTGGCGTAATAGGCGTTATCGCCGGAATTGGGGTAGTCGGATTGATCAGCATCCTAGTGCCAGCCCTTCCTGCTGAATTGGCGTGGGCGTACGTTGCGGCGGCATTTTTGCTTTCTTTACTTATCGGCAT
>SHZQ01000087.1 GCA_009695535.1 Methyloglobulus sp. | reverse complement strand
GTGGATGGCGAGGAGCGAGAAGTATACTTTCACGCCCAATACCACTTTCACCACAATCACAGGCAAGCATTTGGCATTGCAAGACTTACAGGGAAAGCCCGTACTCATCACGTTTTGGGCGACCAGTTGTGGTAGTTGCGTGAAAGAAATTCCTCACTTGATTGCACTGTATAAGAAGTTTCATCCGCAAGGGCTTGAAATTATTGCGATTGCTATGGTTTATGATCCGCCGAATCAAGTTGTCGCCATGACCAAGGAACGTAAATTGCCTTATCTTGTGGTGCTTGATCTTAACTCGGAACATGCCAGGACATTTGGTCGGGTGTGGGCAACGCCGACGACATTGCTGATTGGTGGTGATGGCACGGTTGCAAAGCATATTGTTGGTGCATTTGACGTAACCGATATGCAAAACCGCATTCAACATTTACTAAAAGGATAAGCGATGCTCTGGTTAAAAGCCTTACATTTGATATTTATGGTGACTTGGTTTGCTGGGTTGTTTTACCTGCCGCGCCTGTTTGTTTATCACGCCATGAGCGATGATGCGATCAGCATTAAACGGTTTAAAGTGATGGAACGCAAACTGTATTTCGGCATCATGACACCGGGCATGATCTTGACCTTTGTCTTCGGGATCTGGATGCTTATCAGTTACGACTGGGAAATCTTTGGCAAAAGCGGCTGGTTACATGCCAAACTGGGGCTATTGGCTATCTTGTTTATTTACCACATCGTCTGCGGCAAATGGCTATTGGATTTTAAATACGACCGCAATCAACACGGTCACGTTTACTTCCGCTGGGTGAATGAAGTGCCGGTGTTGTTTTTGATTGCGATTGTGATTTTGGCGGTGGTGAAGCCGTTTTAAGTCTCCATGATAATTAATCCTTCGGATCACCTGTCGGTTTCCGCGCTACGTGTTCCGTTCCCATAAAACTTATTCTATACAAACACCTACAAACTTCATTAACCCTTAGAATCTTTCTTTGATTTCTTTGCCGCTTTCTTTTCTTTCGGGCTTAGGGCAGGTTTTTTCTTGTCTTCTTTATTGCTTTTTTGTTCTTTGCTCATGGCATTTTCTCCAGATAACTGCTTGGGTTTTTGTTAACCCGTAAAGGAAGCGGTGTTAGCCGTGTTCCGACATTTTAGGCGATAAAGCTAACGAATTTCACCATATATTATTGATATTTTTAAGCTTTTTACAACTTTACACACTCAAACATAAAACTATCCAAGACTTCCACGACTGGACAATCCATATAATGAAGTCCTAATTCATCGGAATTATTGTGGTATTTAAGGATTCCGCTGATAGAGAACGAGATACCTGATTCGGGCAAAAAAAGCTGTATCTTGCCCTTGCCATTCAAACCAGCGGCGGCTGGCGTATTTAATCTTATTTTAATACCTGTATGACTTATATCGACTACCTCACCTTGCAGTTTAGCTGGATCATGTGGCGGTTCGAGAGTAATACTCGCTTTTAAGCCTTGCGGATTAAATCGGAGGATTGTCGTCTTTCTATTTCAGCCATGACTTGGTTTCCAACAAATTTTAACTGTGTTGATTATAGGCAATTTTCTGATAACAACAAGATCAGGCGAATATTAAGGGATAAGCACGAAGGTCATAAAATAATTAATGTTTTAATTCAATCAATTAAAACTTTATATTTCTATTTTTTGGCTTTGCGCTGCTGCTTTTTTTCGGCCTTTAATTGCTGGATCACCGCCAGCTCTACCAATTCAACTTCCATCATTTCCGGTGTTTCCAAGCTGATCCGCCCAAGTGTGCCTGAACGCAATTCGTTCAATAAAATTTTAGCAACCCGGTCTACATCAATTAGTCCACCTGCGCGTAGGCATCCGCGCTGTTTTCCAATGATGGCTATCAATTCCTGTGCGCTGGCTGGCAAACTATCAAGCTGGAAGCGAGTTTTCAGCGTGTCTGGATATTTTTCTAACAAATACTCCAGCAGAAAAAAAGCACTATCGTCATGGCTAATCGCGGTATCTTTAATAGCACCCGTGACCGCCAAGCGGTAACCGGTATTTTTATTTTCCAGATTCGGCCAGAGCATACCTGGGGTATCCAGCAAGACCACGTTATCGCCAATTACTATGCGCTGCTGATGTTTGGTGACGGCAGGTTCGTCTCCAGTTTTTGCGATGGCTCTGCCTGCTAATACATTGATTAATGTAGACTTACCAACATTTGGAATACCCATAATCAGGGCATTTATCAGCTTACCTTCGCTTTTATCCGCTGGGGCAAGTTTGCGGCAAAGATCCGTTAGTTGTTTGATTTTATCGGTTTGATCCATAGACAACGCCAAGGTTTTGATATCTTTTTGCTGTTCCAGGTAAATCTGCCAACGCTGGGTTATGTCGAAATCGGCAAGGTCGCTTTTGTTTAGCACCTTGATGCAGGGTTTGTCACCCCGTAATCTCGCCAACATAGGATTTTGGCTGCTGAACGGAATCCGCGCATCCAGGATTTCAATCACCACATCGACTTGAACAAGAGTTTCTTTAATCTCTCGCCCCGCCTTATGCATGTGGCCCGGATACCATTGAATGGTCATGATTTTTCTATAAACTGAAATAAGAGTGGTAGTGTACCAGCTCTAGCTATGTTGATGCTTGAAAGCGAATAAGCTCAAGCTGAGTTTAACGATTGTCAGGTTAAAATATGACCTATTTTTGAGGTGGGCAACTCCAATAAACATCTCGCTGCATCATTAACTCGACATCATCCAGTTTTAGCATTTCGGCAAAATGGGCTTTTTCTGCTGCATCAGCAACTGGATAGCGGGTTTCAAGATAACTCATGAGCAGCAAATCCAGTTCTTTAGAACCTCTTCGACATTGCCACCTCAATTTTGCCAACTCGCCCATAGAAAATGCCGATTACGCTTTCCGCTGAACCAAAAGTTTTTTGGTTTCCGCGATGGCTTTGGCGGGATTCAATCCTTTGGGGCAAGTGTCGGTGCAATTCATGATGGTGTGGCAGCGGTACAGTTTGAAAGCATCATCAAGTTGCTCAAGTCTCTCATCAGTACCCTCGTCGCGGCTATCGACTAACCAGCGATAGGCTTGTAGCAACACTGCCGGACCTAAATACTTGTCGCTGTTCCACCAATAGCTGGGGCAACTGGTGGAACAGCAGGCACATAATACACAGTCATATAAGCCGTCCAGTTTGTCGCGTTCTTCTTTGCTTTGTAAGCGTTCAGTTTTTGCGGGTGGCGCGGTCTTTGCAGTGAGCCAAGGTTTGATTTCTGCATACTGGGCATAAAAATGGGTCATATCTGGCACCAAATCTTTGACCACATCCAAATGCGGAAGCGGATAAATTTTTATCGTATCGGGATAATCGCTAATCGCCTTGGTGCAAGCCAGCGAGTTCTTGCCGTTGACATTCATGGCGCAAGAGCCGCACACGCCTTCTCGGCACGAACGCCTGAATGTTAAGCTGCTGTCGATTTCATTTTTAATATAGATGATGGCATCGAGTATCTTGGTTCCGCATAGGTCGGCATCCAGTTCGTAGGTATCTATTCGTGGATTTTCTCCCGTGTCAGGGTCCCAGCGATAGACTTCAAAACGGCGGATATTTTTCGTACCTTCTGGCGCTGTAAAGGCTTTGCCTTTAGCGACGACGGAGTTTTTCGGTAAGGTAAATTCAGCCATTAGTAAACCCTCTCTTTCGGCATGACCACCTCGACTTCATCGGTTAAGGTATACAAATGCACGGGGCGATAGTCGATAGTAACTTCTTCTTTATCTAACCAGGTTAAGGTATGTTTCATCCAGTTGGCATCGTCACGCTTAGGGTAGTCTTCCCGCGCATGACCGCCCCTGCTTTCCTGGCGATTGCTGGCAGCAGAAATCGACACCATCGCTTGGGCCAGCAAATTATCCAACTCTAAAGTTTCAACCAAATCTGTGTTCCAAATCAATGATTTATCGGTAACTTTTACATCATCCATCGATTGCATGACAGCTTTCATCATTACTACACCTTCATCCATCGTTGTTTGTGTTCGGAACACCGCCGCTTTGTTTTGCATAGTTTTCTGCATGTTCAAACGAATCTGTGCGGTGGGAAGACTGCCATTGGCATGACGGAACTTATCGAAACGGGCTAATGCCTTATCACAAGCAGTCTTTGCTAAAGGCTTGTGTTTCGTTTTAGGTTTAATGATCTCAGCAGCACGGATGGCGGCAGAACGCCCAAATACGATTAAATCCAGTAGGGAGTTTGAACCCAAACGGTTAGCTCCATGCACTGAAACACAAGCCGCCTCCCCTATCGCCATCAAGCCTGGGACGACCTTATCAGGATTGCCATCTGCCAGCGTGACGACTTCGGCTTTGTAGTTGGTCGGAATACCGCCCATATTGTAATGTACGGTGGGCAACACGGGGATCGGCTCTTTGGTGACATCAACCCCAGCAAATATTTTTGAGGTTTCGGCAATACCGGGTAAGCGTTCGCGGATGATGGCGGGATCGATATGCTCTATGTGCAAGTGAACATAGTCTTTGTGTTCACCCAGCCCACGACCTTCGTTAATTTCAATCTGAATGGCACGACTAACCACGTCGCGTGATGCCAAATCTTTTGCGGAAGGCGCATATTTCGCCATGAATCTCTCGCCTTCGGAATTGGTCAGATAACCGCCCTCACCTCTTGCACCTTCAGTGATTAAGCAACCTGCGCCATAAATACCAGTGGGATGGAATTGGATAAATTCCATATCCTGCAAGGGCAAACCTGCTCGTAACACCATTGCGTTGCCGTCGCCAGTAACCGTATGTGCGGACGTGCAGGAAAAATAGGTGCGGCCATAACCGCCTGTTGCCAATACGGTGATATGGGCCTTAAATAAATGCAGCGAGCCATCATCCAAACACCAAGCCAATACGCCCCGGCATTCGCCATTTTCCATAATCAAGTCCAACACGATGTATTCTATGAAGAATAATGCGTTATGCTTTAGGGATTGTTGGTACAAGGTATGCAAAATCGCATGACCCGTTTTGTCAGCGGCAGCACAGGTGCGTTGCGCTTGACCTTTGCCGTAATGCGTGGTCATGCCGCCAAACGCACGCTGATAAATCTTGCCATCCTCGCGCCGGGAAAACGGCACGCCGTAGTGTTCGAGTTCGATGACGGCGGGAATGGCTTCCTTGCACATATATTCGATGGCATCCTGGTCGCCCAGCCAATCCGAACCTTTTATGGTGTCGTACATGTGGAAACGCCAGTCGTCTTCACCCATATTGCCCAACGCAGCACTGATCCCGCCTTGCGCGGCGACGGTATGGCTACGGGTTGGGAACACTTTGGTCAGGCAAGCTGTGTTTAAGCCTCTTTCAGCCATTCCTAATGTTGCTCGCAAGCCAGCCCCCCCTGCTCCGACCACGATGACATCGTATTCGTGTTCGGTAATCTTGTAATCGCTAGCCATGCGTCGTCCTGATAAGTTTTATGGGTTACATAATGCGAAAGATAAAAAATAATGCCGCAACAGCCAAAAATAGAAAACTCAGATTGATTCCTTTAATTAACTTAACTTGACGCTCTTGATTGGCAACATAATCTTCAATGACAACTTGTAAGCCTATTGCCGAGTGATAGCAAACGGCAAGCAACCAAACTTCGATACAGATCGTATTTAACGGCGTCTTCAACCATGCCACGGTTTCCTGATACGGTGCAGTCATACACAGATTGAGGAAAACGATAAGTCGAAAAGTTAATGGAATCAGGATGATCGCCGTAACACGCTGCATCAGCCAATGGCGAGTCGCCGATGTTGCTGTTCCTTTTGCAAATATGGCTAGTTTATTCATCATGGTCTAAATGAAAATCCAGGTGGCTAAAGTGAGCGCAAACGCCGCTGCTAATTCAATTTTGGCATACCCATTCAGTTTGTCTGGCTCGAATCCTCCGCCAATATCCCAAAATAAATGCCGAACACCGTGACATAAGTGAAAGAATAGCGCGTAAATAAAGCCCCAGTAAATCAACTTTACCAACCAGAAATTAACCGTACTTTGCATGGCGGAATAAGTATCCGCACCTTGTGAAAGCGCATAAAAAAGCAGAATAACCAGCAGTAATCCTGCTGTTAATAGAACACCGGTAATGCGGTGTGAGATAGAGATAATGCCAGTAAGCGGTAATTTATAAACTTGTAGATGTGGTGAGGTAGGTCTGGAATGTTTAGTCGTCATATTTTCCCGCACAGGTTGGTATTGTCGCCAAAACTACATCAACTCTCACATTAATCATGCTTAACACGCGCATTTCTTAGATGTGGCAAATGGTATATTACACGCTGTGAGTATAACAATTAAACTGTTTTATGAGCAAGAAAGGCTTCGCAAGATAGTTTTGTATGTTGTAGAAGGATGCTTAGTCAACACAACAACAGTTTCTCAAAAGGAAACTATCCATTGCTTAATTACCCTATTGTTAACCAATATGGTCTTCTATATAATACATGCCAAGTTGTTTATTTTTTGTTTTTACCTCCTAAATCATTACTTAACAAGCGACTTAAGCTGAATGCCTATTTTTGATCTTCGCACAGATTATCAAAATCTCCATCTCAGTATGTTTTTTGGTTTTGCCGTCACATTGACTGTTTGGTTAAATAGCAGTCAGTTTCAAGCTGCATCAAGACCAATTTTGCCACATCTGACATACCCCACAAACATTGAATCCTCCTGATGTGTTTGATTTGATACTCCCAGTACTTTTTGTGCTGGGAGTTTTTTTTTGCTCCGATCTTTGCCTGTTCAATTCACGCCTTGCATTAACGCAACAGGACTGGTATTTCTTTCTCTGATTGGCAAAACACAAGCATCATTACTATCAAATTGCCGATGATGTGCCAAACGCTCCGGCGTTTCTGTTGCAGGCACTTTGTACGCAAATTGCTTGCGAGCTGGGTGATACGGCTTGTTCGGCTTGTAGAGATATTCCCGCATGTGCCTTAATTCTTCCTGGCGATAAGCCTTTAGCGGCTTGATAGACTCATCATGGCTGCGCCTTAGCGCTTTACTCTCCAGTATCTTTTCGTAATTATTGCTTTGGGCAAGGGTTTCAACCATGATCTCCACTTTGTTATCAAAAGCAGTTAACAGCTCAGGTATGATGAAATCAATCAAGTCGATTTGTTTAGCTTCTTGCATACCAATAGGCATACAACATTATGTTATTTAAAGGTATTTTTCATAGCCTACCCGTTTAGGTCAGCTATACGTCCAGTATTCTGAGCCATACAAACCCATGCTTTTATAATGGCAGTTAAATACCGCGCCTGATCGCGCGCACATTATCACAAGCCAGTGCAAACGGTACGCCACCGACTCCGGCATTGCCATAAACCGCCGCAACGGTTATTTTGGTGGTGAGGTTAAGAATAGTTAAGATTAGATCGTCAATGGCATTGATGTTGTGCCAGGATTCCTCTGCTGGGTTGTTTGCCGCCCCGATTACGTTAAGATGTACGCCATTTGACCAAGTAGATCGTCCACCAACCAACACCAGAACCCG
>SHZQ01000086.1 GCA_009695535.1 Methyloglobulus sp. | reverse complement strand
TGGATGATGCGGTTTTCAGGGTTGACTAATTAAGGAGAAAATCATGAAAATTTTAATCTGCGGTGCAACCGGCTTTGTTGGTCAACATTTAACAAGCTCATTACAAGCGGCAAGACACACCGTTATTCTGGGCGTTCGCAAACCGTCCCAACCAAACGATATTGCCGTCGATTTTTGCAAAGACACCACGAAAGAAGCCTGGTTGCCCAAACTTGCCGGAGTTGATGTGGTTATTAATGCCGTCGGCGTATTGCGTGATAGTGCCAAACAACCGATGGCACTACTACATGAACAAACCCCCATCGCCTTATTTTCGGCCTGCAGGGAAGCCGGGGTTAAACGCATCGTGCAAATATCTGCATTAGGAGTAGATCAAGGTGTGGAAACACCTTACTTCCAAACCCGCCGTGCGGCAGAGGCTTATCTATACAATAGCGTTCTTCCTGAGCCTGTCGAAGGACATTCAGGCAATAAAAAATCCGATTCGACCCAATTCTTAATCTTGCGACCTTCCGTGATCTACGGTGCAGACGGTGTTAGTGCCAAAATGTTCCTATTTCAAGCAAGCTTACCTATCATCACTTTACCCGATGGCGGCAAACAACGCCTGCAACCCGTCCATATCGACGATATATGCGAAGCAGTCATCCTTTGGCTTGCCGATAACGATGTCCATAGCCAAACTGTTGCCGCCGTTGGTCTAGAAGCCACCGACATGCGCGGCATGTTAGATAGCTATCGGCAGCAATTGGGACATTCCAAAGCCTTGCATATCAGCATTCCTGCTTTCTTTGTCGGTGTTTTTGCACGTATTGGCGATTTCATTCTTGCCAGTCCCTTGTGTAGTGATACTCTGACCATGATGAATGCAGGGAATACGGGTGATGCAACAGTTTTTACAGAATTACTTGGACGATCACCCAGAAGCTATCGGACGTTTGTTAATGGCGAGAAAGCTGATATAAACCGCTGAATGTAGTCACAGCACTGCTAATAAAAACATAGCGTTAAGCTTCACCCTTCATCAGCAAATCGCCGTATTCTTCTGGTGTGATGGTTCCGTCGGATGATTCTGCGATGTTTTTATCACATTCCGGCAGCACATCCTGAACGGCATCAATGCGCTTCCATTGTGCAGATGGCGTTGGGCATTGGCTTTGTGGGACATATTTTGATGTGGCTACGCGTTGATATTTATGGATGTAACGGGGGGCAGTTGACGAAGATTTCCGTAATGGCAACCCTAGCCACCAACTGTGCGCCATGAAATTCTGCGAGTAACGGGTCGCGTTGGTCAATACTGGCAGTGCCGTGTACGCGGATACGGTGCGGAGTCTCGAAGTCGATAAATAACATCCCGATTTTGTTGTTAGCCGCAATATTGCCCATCGAGAGAAACATGCCGTTACCATCAAAACCGGGGAATGCCAGTGTTTTACTGTCCAGCACTTTCGCAAAGCCAGGATTGCTGCCCTTGTAAGAGCAGGTGGGATAACCCCGATGATCTATCGTGGTCAGGAAAAACATATCCCGTGTTTCAATAAAGCCTTTCCTGTCATCGGCAATATCTTCTGTAACAATGAATCTTACATTCAACTCATAAGTGCAATTGATGATAATCGGACTTGAAGGTGGCTAGCTATTATAGTCCTCAGCTTTTTTCAATCCGACCAAAGACGATAAAGCCGATGAGAAACTATAAACAGCTAACCAGTACACAAAGATACCAGATTGTGATATTAAAGAAAGCTGAAAAAAATCAGAACCAGATAGTAGCGTTGCTAGGCGTATCAGGGTCAACCATATGTCGAGAGTTGAAGCGAAATCAAGGCAAACGAGGTTACCGTCCTAATTAGGCCCGGACACAAGCGGATAAGCGCCGATATGATGCTGGCAAGGCGACAAAGATGGCTGAGACCGTGATCATGGTGATAAATGAGAAACTTCGTCTCGACTGGAGCCCTGAACAAGTCTCAGGGTGGTTAAAGGTCAATCAAAATATCGCTATCAGTCATGGACGATGAGGCCATGATGAAGGTGATATACTTGAGCGCGCATAGAATCGCCAGTAAATGGACGATGCCTGTGCGCGATTGGGGTTTGGCTCTGGGGCAGTTAGCTGTGCTGTTTGGCAGTGACAAGGTGGCACTTTAATGGCAGTTACACAGAATTATGAACGGTCTCGCCAATTGCCGCTACGAACTTAGATTATAAGCGCAGCGCATTAAAAAATATCGTCAAGTTTAAGCACTGATAGAGCCACCTAGTGCCAACAAAACCTGCTCGCAATGCCCCTTGACGCTTAGTTTGCGCCACTCCCTTACCAATACGCCTTGAGGATCAATCAAAAACGTACTGCGTTCAATGCCCTTGACCTGTTTGCCGTACATGTTTTTCATTTTGATGACATCAAATAACTGGCAGAGTGTCTCGTCCGCATCGGAAAGCAAGTCAAACGGGAACTCTTGTTTGCATTTGAAGTTTTCGTGAGATTTGAGGGAATCCCTGGATACGCCCAGTACAATAGCATTCAACGCCGTAAATTGTGCGATGTTATCTCGAAAATCCTGACCTTCCAGTGTACAGCTTGGGGTGCTGTCTTTGGGGTAAAAATACAATACAACCGTTTTGCCGCGATAATCGCTTAATTTAATGGTTTTATCGCCAGTCGCTTTTGCTTCAAAATACGGTACAACATTGTCAATGGTTACTGTCATGGTGGCACCTATCTTTTTATGGGCTCAAGAATGACATCAATATTTAAGTGATCGCAAAAATCCAAAAACTCTTCACGCAGTGATAAAAGATGCAGCTGTGGGGGGACTAAAATCACCAATTTGGTGGAGAATACCGGTGTTTGAGCATAAGGAGCTAGATATGAACTGCCCGTTATTTCTTCTATTTCAATGTCACGACCCAACAAAAATGATGTGATGGACTCTATAATGCTTTCCTTATCCAGGGAAATGGTTTCCAGGGTATAAGGCACAGAGTCCTTGTCTTTCTCCCTCGCTTCAGTACGCAGCGTGTGAATTTTGATTTCCATGCGCTTTTGGATTAAATCCAAAGTACTTTCCACTTTGGCAATCTGATTCCAATTCCCTTGAATTAACAAGTAGCTGGCAGTAGACTGACCAAGACGTGACGATCTGATTTCCACCACACTGCATTTGCAATCGCGGACAATGGGCAATATTTCCGCAATAAAATGGGCGTGGATTTTTCCTACAGCAGTAATGGTTAGTTGCATGATTTTTCGAATTGTTGTTTTCCGGATTTTATCATCAAACGGGAAAAACTTGATTAACAAAGATTATTTCGTAATGCCAGCACAGCCCACCTTCCTGGTTTTCAGCAATAGATGTATCCTGAGATTATGAAAAAGCAAAAGTTGGTTGTTGCCATCTCCTCAAGAGCCTTATTTGATCTGGATGAATCCCATGCGGTTTTTGAAACTCAAGGTAAAGAGGCGTTTTGTAAATATCAAATCGATCATGAAGACGAGATTTTAGCGCCAGGCTACGGATTTTCCTTGGTAAAAAAATTCCTGTCTATCAATGACAGAAGCCCTAACGAGCCATTGCTGGAGATCATTCTGCTGTCCCAAAACAGCGCCGATACAGGGCTTAGGATATTCAATTCCATCGCTCATCATAAGCTGAATATCACTCGCGCAGCCTTTACCAGTGGCGTTTCGCCTTATGCCTACATGCCGGCATTTGGCGCACATTTGTTTTTGTCGGCGAATGGCGATGATGTCGTCAAAACCCTGGATGCCGGTTTTGCGGCAGCGACGATTATGAGTGGGTCATCTGCATCCAATCAAAGCCAACAACTGCGAATTGCGTTTGATGGTGATGCAGTGTTGTTTTCGGATGCTTCCGAACGGATTTATCAGGAACAAGGCTTGGAAAAATTTGCCGAGAATGAACGTATTGAGGCCAAAAACCCGTTGCTCGGCGGACCATTCAAGGATTTCTTAGCACGTTTACATCATATTCAGATGCAGTTTGACCCTGATTGTTCGCCGATTAGAACGGCTTTGGTCACAGCTAGAGCCGCACCTGCACACGAGCGAGTGGTCAGGACGCTCAGGGCGTGGGGTATCCGTATTGATGAGGCATTGTTTTTGGGTGGAATGTCCAAGGGTGCGTTTTTAAAGGCTTTTGGTGCGGATATTTTCTTTGATGACCAAAAAGGTCATTGCGAATCAGCGGCTGTGCACGTGGCTGCGGCACATGTGCCGCACGGTATTACGAATATAAAAAAATGAAGCCAGGGTGCATTCCATGCGCCAAAAAACGACATACGCTGTTTGCCGGGCGTATTAACTGGCTTTAAACACTGGCAATTGGGTGCGTGAAACACATCCAATTGCCAGTTGCTTATTTATGCACCCAATCCGCGCCCAAAGTCCCTTGCAGGCTATCGAGATAATCTGGGCTGGAAACCTTAGTCAACATCCGTTCTGTTTTCGCCAGTTTTTGGGTTAATTCTGCGTAACTGGTTGAATCATATCTTTCTTTGTTGGTGAGGCAGTGTTCAATGTGATCTTTATGTCGCTGCCAAAGCCGGCTATCTCGTTGTTGCTTGATTTTTAATCTTTCCTGATACCAGTCACTTTGCAACAAATAATCACGGGTGAACAGGTTGCGGAGTGCTGGATCGGCTATGCTTTTGCCTTCGTACTCGCCATGCGCCATGATATGCAGCAAGGCTTTAAGGGGTGGGCAAGCATCGTCAATAGAGCCATCTTCAAAATACTGGTGTGCGACTCGTTGTTGCGCCTCGTAGACGTTGTTGATGCCATCGACGTAGCTGTCCATAGCCTGCATTTCTGGTTTAAGCATGGCTTCATCGAACACCGCCGTCGGGTAATTGAACACCTTGCCGAATACGGTATGCACAAAGCGTTCGGTAATACGGTAGCCTAATCGACTGGCGTAAATCGTTTTGCCGTGGTATTCAAAATCGTCGAGTTTTTCCAATTGCCCGTTTTCTATCATGTACTTAGGGCAGCGTTGCTCAACGGGCAAGCGAGACCATATTTCCGGTATCAACAAGCTGATGTCGTGGTCAATCCGGCGGTTTGAGCCGATGTAGCCAGCGGCAGTAGAAAAACCGTCATAGCCACACAGCATAAAAGAGACCAGTGCCGTGTTGAGGTCGGCGGTGGCTGATACGGCATTGAATGGGCCTTTGGTGAGCGAGCCTTCTGAACCTGCGCCCGTCGTGGAAGGTGATTTGCCCGTCAAGCTGCAAATAAAATCCATAAACAACTCAGGCAATTCCTGAAAATGAATCGGGTTGTAAATAGCTAGTGGTCGGATACCAGCCGCGAGGTCGATAGGATTGTTGCGGCGACCTGTCAACACCGAATTGACCGGAAAGTACACGGCTTGGTCGTAGCGCAGGCCACGGGCAAGACGGGTGGACAGTTCCGCGACATAACGCATTTTGGGGTCAACAAGATCAGGTCGCGCCTGCAAATAACGCACATTCTGGCTGGGTTTTCCGTCAACCAAACGTGGATGTGCGGAAGATACGAAAAATTTGCCATTTTTCGCTTGTGCCGCTTCACGTATCACCTGTTGCATCGGCTCGCTGAATTCCTCAAAGTGGACAACATCTTCCAGGAGCTCCTTGGCATATTCCGTATTAAGCGGTTGAAAATTAGAGATAAAATTTCCTTTGCCAGAAAAATCTAACTCGGTTTGCAAATCCGTCCCACGATGGATAGCATCGTCAGGGCGTTGGAAAAAGCTTTCTTCACAATTATTGACCAATTTGACGCTGGGATTGTGGTAATCGGGGTTCAATCCGGTTAAATAGCGCGTTGGCACAACGGTCGATGCACTGATGTCATCTTCCATTTGCAGTTTTTCGGAGGCGACAAAATCTTGTCGCAATTTGAATACTCGCCACGCACCATTTTCGTCAAAACCCACGCGGAGATAGCTGGCTCTCAGCTTTCTGCCATGAAATTTCAGCTCGTTGCCCGGTTTGCCATTGACCAAATCGACTGAAAAATGTTGCCGCCAGTTTAAACCCCAGTCTTTTTTGTAAAAGCGTTTAACCATTAAGGCCAAACCCAAAATATGCTGAGGAATTTCCTCCAGCCATTGGTTGTAAGCATCGGAATAATCGGTCGCGGACGGTGTCAGCAGTTTAATGACCGATCCCAGCGTGCGTTTGCTGCTGAGTAAGCTGCGTTGGTCGCTGCCGTGCAGTTTAGGATCACGAAAACGGTTGGCATAATCATGGTCGAAAATATTGCCGACAAAATCCATATCCTTATTGAAATCTTCGACGAAGAAATCGCCAGAAATGACGGCTCCTGCAATGGATTTGGAAATTTCCGACTTGCCGCCACCCGAAACCGTGCTGGGTTTATGGCAAAACGTGCCTTCTGGATAGGTGCCGATCAGCCGCCAGCTAGGTGCGTGCGGATGACGCTCCATGTGTACACGAAAGCCATTTGGATAGATATAGGTATGGTTAATCAGTAATTTAAGTGATTGCTGATGATTATCTTGCAGCCAGCTTATTTGCTGATCCTGGATGCTGATTTGGGTATCGGCAGGGACGAATACAACGTCGGGATGGCTTTTATCTACGCCATAACCGGCATCTTTGCGCTCCATCACTGGGGCAAGTAGTTTGCTGGCCTGCTCAAAAGTCGGCTTGGGTGCGAGATCAGATGCGCTAGGGATATGGATTTCACCTAGCACAACGCGAGGGAAAGCCAACGCACCGCCGGAATGTTCTTCTTCGCAATCACCAAAAAGATTACTGGCGTAGCTGATGTGGGACTTGATTTCCTTTTTGCTGTAGCCGAAGTAGTTGTCGGCAATCACCGTTACGATAACACCTTGCATATCGCGGCAGACCAGCTTGAACGGCTTTCCGTCGTTATATAACTCATCTTCATTTTGCCAGCACATACCGTCTTTGCGTTGACGGGGTGTTGCTTCATCAAAATGCGGTAAACCCAAGGCTTTTTTGTTGCACAACACTAGGTGCGGAGCCAGGATGATGCAGCCCGTGCTCCCCGTCCAACGGTCAATATCCAGGGCTGAGTCGTTGTCGGGCAGAAATGGATCGCCAGCATTACCGAAAATGGATTCGACAAAATCCAGATTGGCAACCAGGCCACCAGGTGCAAAAAACCGGATTTCCATCGTTTGCGCTGGAATCTCAGGGGATATTTCTGGGCGTACGATAGGACGTTGCAATAATGATACCCACAGCTTTGCGGGATTACTTTGCTTGCTGGTAAACGGTAAGCACAGCAATTCTTCAGGTGGAGACAAAGCCATTGCCAAAATCGCGGCATAAGCGACGACCGGCACTTCAGATTTATCAGCAGGAACGGGCAGACCACCCGCTGCGATATGAAACACACCTTTAGTGGTGCGCTTATCGTTCTGTGGATTATGCAGCACGCCTTGTTGGATGCGATAAGAATCAATATATGCCGAGTGGAATTCATCGCCGTGATAAGGCAGGGAAAGTTCCCGTGCCAGCCCTTTTTGCTCCAGCACAAAAGTTTCGCCAGGAATGCGGATCGTTTCGTTAATGCTGTTACTCA
>SHZQ01000085.1 GCA_009695535.1 Methyloglobulus sp. | reverse complement strand
AGCGCACGATAATGTCCGGTGTACAAAAGGCGAAAGTGGCGCTAGAGGCGGTTAAAGGCAACAAAACCGTCAATGAAATAGCGCAAGAGTTCGGTGTCCACCCGACGCAAATCGGCCTTTGGAAAAGGCGTTACTAGAAAATGCCGGTCAGCTGTTCGACGTAAAGCGTGGCACCAAGGCAACCGATCCACAAAGTGACCCAGACTGCCTGTATGCCAAGATAGGCCAACTTAACATGGAACTGGAATGGCTTAAAAAAAGTCCGGGATCAGCCACTAGGCCAGCGGCAGGGCTGGATCGGTTCCGGCGGGCTGTCCGTGATGACACAGTGCCAGTTGGCGGGCATCGCGCGGTCAACATAGGTCTATGCATATAAAGCGGCGGTTGTGGATGACGATGAACTGATGTTACTAGGCTTGCTGGACGAGGAATACACCCGGCATCCGTTTTACGGCAGCCGAAAATGGTGGTCTGGCTAAGCACCCAAGGGCATTCCGTAAACCGCAAGCGCGTGCAGAGGCTGATGAGGATATTGGGCTTGGCGGCGATGGCGCCCGACTCCAACACCAGCAAAAAACACCCGCAGAATAAAATCTATCCTTATCTTCTCAGGGGAGTAAGCATGGTTCGTCCGAACCACGTCTGGAGTACGGATATAACCTATATCCGCCTGGCACAGGGCTTTGTGTACCTAGTGGCAATCATCGACTGGTACAGCCGTAAGGTGTTAGCTTGGCAGGTGTCGAATACGATGGATGCCAATTTTTGCGTTGACTGTTTAATCGCCGTCATCGATGAATACGGGGTACCTGAAATATTCAACACCGACCAGGGATCGCAATTCACCAGCAAGGAATGGATCAGGGTGCTACAGGAAAACACCATCAAAATCAGCATAGACGGACGAGGCCGTGCATTAGACAACATTTTTGTGGGGCGGCTATGGCGAAGCGTGAAGTACGAGGATGTCTATCCGAAAAATTACGCATCAATACCGGAACTGCTGGTAGGTCTGGCGGAGTATTTTATCTTTTACAATGATGAACGGTTTCACCAGGCATTAGGCTATAAAACGCCAGCTTAAGTTTATCGGACAGGAGACGGTGGTGGGGCAAAAATCGTCGATCATTTTAGTGAAAAAAGGATTCTTCAAATGAAGAGATGGGGCAGCACCAATCTGCTGTAACAGAAACGGCACCCTCTTAAATTAGGCATTTAATTGTCTGGACAATGGGGTCCACTATAGTCTGGCAATGTTAGTCAACTTAGCCGCGCTAAAAAACAAGTTTGGACAACCACACGCCCAGCCTTGGCAATGGCGGTAGCATTGTTGTTGTCTTTATCTGTGCTAATGCCACGTCATGTTGAAAATGACATGCACAGCAGTGATTTTAGCACCCTTTCCTCCGATGCACAGCCAGAAGCCATGAACGCAAACGAAGTCAGGGTGGTATTTGCTGAGAATGTCGATGAGCAACAAAAAAACACCATACTTGAACACGTTCACGGTCAATTCATTAGTGGCAACCCCACCGCTCAAGGTGTTTACACGGTTAGATTGGATAGAGATATGACTAAAAACATCTTCTTGATGTTGTTGAGTTGTTAAGGAAAGACACCAAGGTTATTTTTGCAGAGCTTGAATAAAAACGATTTAGAAGAAAGTGTTGTTCTGCTCATTAGACGGTTCACTCATGACGGTTGGATGGTTCTATGAGTGGAATAACACCCCCAAACAAGCCAATGAAAGACTAGCTATTGCAACCAGCCGCTAAAACTTTACTACTAAAAATCAAGCGCCGAAGCAATGTTTAGAATTGCTTCGATCTTCGCTTAAAGGCTTAACTTCTTAGAATTAATCACACTTTGTGATAAATATCCGCACCTTCTTCAAGAAATTGCTTCGATTTCTCTACCATACCTGCCGCTAAAGCTTCTTTTTCGTCCTTTATCCCTTTTGCGGTGGCGTAGTCACGCACGTCTTGGCTGATTTTCATCGAGCAAAAATGCGGCCCGCACATGGAACAAAAATGCGCCACTTTTGCTGAATCTTTAGGCAATGTTTCGTCATGGAATTCACGCGCTTTTTCAGGATCAAGCCCGATATTGAACTGGTCTTCCCAGCGGAATTCAAACCGCGCCTTAGACATAGCGTTGTCACGCGCTTGTGCGCCTGGATGGCCTTTAGCAAGGTCAGCAGCGTGGGCGGCGATTTTATAAGTGACGATACCTTCGCGTACATCTTGCTTATTTGGCAAGCCCAAATGCTCTTTTTGGGTGACGTAACACAGCATTGCACAACCGTACCAACCAATATTTGCCGCACCTATTGCCGAGGTGATATGGTCATAACCTGGGGCAATATCGGTAGTTAATGGGCCTAATGTATAAAATGGTGCTTCCCCGCATTCTTCCAACTGCTTTTCCATGTTAACCTTAATCATGTGTAAAGGCACATGCCCTGGGCCTTCGATCATGGTTTGTACGTCGTGTTTCCAGGCGATTTTAGTTAACTCACCTAACGTTTCCAACTCACCAAATTGAGCAGCATCATTGGCATCATAGATTGATCCAGGACGCAAGCCGTCGCCTAACGAGAAGGACACGTCATAGGCTTTCATAATTTCGCATATTTCTTCAAAATGCGTATATAAAAAGCTTTCGGTATGATGCGCCAAACACCATTTCGCCATAATGGAGCCACCACGCGAAACAATACCGGTCATACGTTTTGCAGTCAGTGGAACATGATGCAAACGCACACCAGCATGAATCGTAAAGTAATCTACACCTTGCTCGGCTTGTTCGATAAGCGTATCACGGTACATTTCCCAAGTCAGCTCTTCCGCTTTACCGTTTACTTTTTCGAGTGCTTGATAGATAGGCACGGTGCCAATCGGTACTGGCGAATTACGTAATATCCATTCTCGGGTTTCGTGGATATTTTTGCCCGTAGACAGATCCATAATAGTGTCGCCGCCCCAGCGTATGCCCCAGAGCATTTTTTCGACTTCTTCGTCGATAGATGAAGTGACGGCTGAATTGCCCAGATTGCCGTTGATTTTCACCAGAAAGTTGCGCCCGATAATCATCGGTTCCAGCTCTGGATGATTGATATTCGCTGGAATAATCGCCCGCCCTCTGGCGACTTCATCGCGGACAAATTCAGGCGTAATGGACGTTTGTATGGATGCACCGAAGGAATGACCTGGATGCTGGTCTTTCCATAAGTCGCGCATCAGCTCCATGTTCTGGTTTTCGCGGATGGCGATAAATTCCATTTCCGGCGTGATAATGCCTTTTTTGGCATAGTGCATTTGCGATACGTTAGCTCCTGCAATAGCACGGCGTGGTTTCAGAATATGCTCAAAACGAAGATGTGCAGTAGTTGCATCCGCCATTCGTTGACGGCCAAACTCAGAGCTCGGCCCGGCCAATTCTTCTGTATCGTTGCGTTCCGCTATCCAGGTTGCACGGACAGAACCCAGGCCTTTCTTCAAATCCACCGCCACATTGGGGTCGGTATAAACCCCAGAGGTGTCGTAGACATAAAGCGGTGGATTTTTTTCCGTTCCGAAATGAGCGGGTGTATCTGAAAGGCTTATTTTCCGCATAGGAACGCGTATATCAGGACGACTACCCTGAACATAGATTTTCTCTGATGCAGGGTAAGAATCGATTTTTACGCTGTTAGCAGCGGATTCAACGGTGGAAGAGGTATCTTTAATGACAGCGCTCATGTTTATCTCCAAAAAATAAGACAAGGCGCGGGAAGTGGTGGGCTTCCCTACGCCGGTATTAGCCGGGGTCAGGTTCAAAGGGTATTTCTCAGCCTTGAAACAATAATCAAAGCACCCCTAGCCATTACGGATCGGCTTAAGTTAAAGGAAAAACAAGGAAATTGCAAGTTTGCGGCATAATAACGAGAGCAGTTTCTTTGAGTAAAAAAACGGCTAAATCTATGAGAAGCCTTTAAAAAATCTGACTTTTATGCAAGTTTTTAGTCGTCGAAATATGATTTTTTCTACGACTAGTGTTAAGATTGATGCAATATTGACCAAACACGACTGAACGGATGTCTAAAGACGCACAAAAAACGCCTTATAACCCGCCTGCTTTGGAATTCAAGAGCAGCACTTTTTCTGTGCCTGTATTGGTCATAGCCAGTAATGACCTTCTCATCATTGAGCAACAGCTCCAGGCAAAAGTTCTGTTAGCACCCGAATTTTTCAAAAATTCTCCGCTAGTTTTAGATGTTCAAGAGCTAAACAAACAAAGTGTTGACGTTGATGTTGTTGCGGTTATTGAAGTCATACGTAAACTTGGTCTACTCCCTATCGGCATCCGTGGCGGCAATGCACGGCAGAATGAACAAGCGACTACCCTAGGTATTCCGTTGCATTCCATACATACCAGCAGTACCACGATTGACGCAAAAAAGCCCAAGACACCAACTCCTGAGCCAGAAACTAAAGATCTGCTGCAAACTGGCACAACCGTTATTACCCATCCTATACGTTCCGGTCAGCGAGTTTATGCCGCTGGTGACTTGGTTATTATTGCCCAAGTGAGCGCAGGCACAGAAATTTTGGCAGAAGGTAATATCCACGTTTACGGTACCTTGCGAGGACGCGCCTTAGCCGGTGTGCAAGGCAATACTGAAGCGCGGATATTTTGTTCTGACCTTCAAGCTGAACTGATTTCAATCGCCGGCAACTACAAAATCAGCGAAGACCTTAGTCAAAATATCCGCAATACCCCTGTGCAGATCTACTTAGATAAGCAAACGTTAGTCATTAAAGAAATTTAATCCCATCCGCATCACTGGAGGAGCATCAATTGGCAAGAATCATCGTCGTAACATCAGGTAAAGGAGGCGTAGGTAAAACTACAACCAGCGCCGCTATTGCTATGGGACTTGCAAAAAAAGGTCACAAAACAGCCGTGATTGATTTTGATGTAGGTTTACGTAATCTGGATTTAATCATGGGTTGTGAGCGTCGGGTTGTTTACGACTTTATCAATGTTATCAATGGCGAAGCCAGCCTTAATCAGGCGTTGATAAAGGATAAAAACTGTAATCTACTGTACATTCTGGCTGCTTCCCAAACCCGCGATAAAGATGCCTTAAGTCAGGAAGGTGTCGGCAAGGTATTAGATGACTTGTCCAAGGACTTCAAATACATCATTTGTGATTCGCCTGCTGGGATTGAAAGAGGCGCACATTTAGCGATGTACTTTGCCGATGATGCGTTTGTGGTGACCAATCCCGAAGTGTCTTCAGTCCGCGACTCCGACCGCATGTTGGGGATATTATCCAGCAAATCCCGCCGCGCTGAACAGAACAAAGAGCCTATCAAAGAATATCTGTTACTGACCCGTTATTCTCCTGAACGCGTGAAGTTAGGTGAAATGCTGAGTGTTGAAGATGTACAGGAAATCTTGTCGCTGCATCTTTTAGGGGTCGTCCCAGAATCAAAATCGGTATTGAATGCGTCAAACTCAGGTATTCCGGTCATTCTCGATGAAAAAAGTGATGCGGGACAGGCGTATGCCGATATTGTTGCCCGTTATTTGGGCGAGAATAAACCACACCGCTTTATCGATGATAAGAAAGGCTTCTTTGGCAAACTGTTCGGAGGTAAGTAATGAGCTTACTGGATTACTTTAAGACCTCGAAAACAAGCTCGGCTTCGCTTGCGAAAGAAAGACTGCAAATTCTGGTAGCTCATGAGCGGGTCTCTAATAATCAGCCCATGTATTTGCCCCAGCTCCAAAAAGAACTATTGGATGTCATCCAAAAATACGTCCATGTAGACAAAGATGCCATATCTGTTAAGTTTGAGCAGGATGGAAACCAGGAAACCCTGGAGTTGAATATTATGCTACCGGACGACACAACCAAGCGATTCTAATCAAGCAGACAACTAGAAATTATTATGACAGCAATCACTGAAATTGGTGTAGACGCCGGAAAAATATGGACTTATCTGGACAAAAATGGCGCGTCTAGCGTCACAAAAATCACTACAGAAACAGGTTTAGGCAAAAATGATGTCCAACGCGTCATTGGCTGGTTAGCGAAGGAAGGCAAGCTGGTGATTGAATTAAAAGGTCGGGTTGAAACGCTCTCGTTGAAATAAGCGTGGATCTAGTATTTCAATTGAGTTCACGGTGGCGGACAATCACATTGAGAGCGGGGCTTTTGAATTGCTTTGAGAGCGCATCGACCAAATAAACCGAGCGGTGTTGTCCTCCGGTACAACCAATAGCGACGGTCAAATAACTGCGTCCTTCCGCTTCAAATCGCGGAATCCAGCGCTCCAATAACTCAGCAATGTCTTGGAAAAAATCCCCGACAAACTCCTGACTTTTCAGGAAATCACTCACTGGCTGATCTTTGCCCGTCAAGCCTCTTAATTCCGGTATCCAATACGGATTCGGTAAGCACCGCGCATCAAATACAAAATCAGCATCCAATGGCACACCATTTTTAAAGCCAAACGATTGAAATTGCAGGGATATATGCCTAAATTCACGTTCGCCAATTTGATCTTTTATCAGCTCCCGAAGCTGATGATAATGGGTGCGACTGGTATCAATCACGACACTTGCATGTCTTGCGATTGGCACGAGCATCTCTTTTTCGATCTTTATCGCTTCTTTTAAAGGGATATTAAAATCTGTAAGCGGGTGTTTGCGGCGGGTCTCGCTGTAACGTTTCAATAAGGTCGATTCTTCCGCCTGCATGAAGATAATCTCACAATCAATCCCTTTGCTGCGGATTAAGCGCAAGCTATCAGAAAAATTCACCAAGCTTTCGCTTTGGTTGCGTGCATCAATCCCAATAGCCGTTTTTGCGTAGGTGTTTTTATCGACCAGCATGACATGGCTGATAAAACTTTCCAGCAAGGTAAAGGGTAGATTATCGATACAGTAAAAACCGCAGTCTTCCAAAGTTTCCAAGGCAATACTTTTTCCGGAACCGGAAAGACCACTAACAATGATTAACTTCATAAATCTGAGTGTGGACAAAGGCGCAAAGTATAAAACGGCCTTTGCGCCTCGAATGTTATTAGATTGGGTTATATATTAACGAAAGCTGCTGACTTTTTCTTTATGTTTAGTGATTTGACGGTCGAGTTTATCGACCATATCATCAATAGCTACGTACATATCTTCTTGATGGTCTTCAGCAAATATTGTTGCACCATTAATATGCACAGTAGCTTCCGCTTTCTGCATTAATTTTTCTATGCTCAATATAACGTGTACATCAGTAACATTATCAAAATGTCGCCCTAACTTCGCAAATCTCGAATCGATGTGAGCTCTCAAAGAGCCAGTAATTTCTAGGTGATGACCTGTTACTATGACTTGCATGGAATACTCCTTTTACTGATGGATGATAGTTTATTTGTGCGAGTTAGCCTCATAAGCTACGTTTGCGTTCGCTGGAGGATGCAATAAACATTGCTTCGCGGTATTTTGTGATGGTTCTTCTGGCAACATTTATGCCCTTTTCGTTTAATAAAATCGCAATTTTATTGTCACTTAATGGCTTGGCCGGATTTTCATTGCCGACTAACTCTTTGATAAAGGCTCTAATAGCTGTGGACGAACATTCACCTCCTTCTTCGGTTGATACGTGGCTGGAAAAAAAGT
>SHZQ01000084.1 GCA_009695535.1 Methyloglobulus sp. | reverse complement strand
TTAATAAAATGCTCCCGGTAATAACGCAATTCTTCAATGGATTCTATAACATCCGCCAAAGCCTCATGCTTGGTCTCTTTTTTAAAGCCGTCTTTCAAGTTCGGCGCCCAACGCGCCGCCAATTCTTTTAACGTCGAGACATCAATGCTACGGTAATGGAAGTAGGCTTCCAGTTTGGGCATGTACTTGACCAAGAAGCGCCTATCTTGTCCGATGGTGTTGCCGCACATTGGAGAAACCCGTTCAGCCACCCACTTCTCTAAAAATGCAATGGTCATGGCCTCGGCATCCTCTGCACTAATCTTGGAAGCCTTGACCCTGTCGATCAAGCCCGATTCGCCATGATGTTTTTGGTTCCAATTATCCATCGCCAACAAGGCAGCATCGGGTTGATGCACCGCAATGGCTGGGCCTTGGGCGAGGATGTTCAGGTTTTTGTCGGTAATGACGGTGGCAATCTCGATAATCAAGTCGGTATCGGGGTTTAGGCCGGTCATTTCCAGGTCGATCCATATCAGGTTTTGGGCATCTTGTGCCATTTGTATTTTCCGTTATATTAATTGGACGATAGTTAGTGTAGCATTTGCTGATATTGACACCAAAAGTCAGCAAGTTCCTTCTCCCGAGGGAGAAGGCTAGGATGAGGGGAAATCTAAAAGCACAAGCCTTTTACCCCCTCACCCCAACCCTTCCCGCAAGGAGATGGCTTGCACCGATTACTACAGGCATTGTGCATACACCTAATCCTTAAACCCCGACGATTTTAACTCATGAATAGCTTTACTCTTATCTTTTTACTAGCTTTAGTTATTTGTTACGCCACCCAATTCTGGTTAGCTAAACGCCAGTCAGACCATGTTGCTAGTCATCGCAATGCCGTTCCGGATGCGTTTAAAGACCGCGTTTCTTTAGCAGCGCATCAAAAAGCGGCCGATTACACTATCGAAAAAGGTAAATTAGGCTTTATCGACAGCATACTCGGTATCATCGTTTTGCTGTGGATGACCTTAGGCGGCGGTATCAATACGGCATTCGTGTTCTGGGCTGGTCACATTGCTTCACCTATGCTTGCTGGCATTACCGCATTAGCGACGATTTTTCTGGTGATGACCTTAATCGACATCCCAACCAGTTTGTACCAAACCTTTGTTATTGAAGAGAAATACGGTTTTAACAAAAGTACGATGGGGCAATTCATCAAAGATATGTGCTTGCAGTTAGGACTAGGCGCGGCAATTGGCTTTCCAATATTAGCCTTGATATTGTGGGTGATGGATAGCGTCGGCTCGACTTGGTGGCTGTGGGCTTGGGCGATTATTATAAGTTTCTCGCTGCTGATGAGCTGGTTATTTCCTACTGTAATCGCACCTTTGTTCAACAAATTTACGCCGATGCAAGAAGGTTCATTGAAAGACCGCATTCAGGGTTTGCTCGCCCGTTGCGGCTTTAATAGCCAAGGTATTTTCATCATGGATGGTTCTAAACGCTCCGGTCATGGTAATGCGTATTTCACGGGACTCGGCAACAACAAGCGTATTGTTTTCTTCGACACTTTGGTAAACTCGCTGGATGAAGAAGAGCTTGAAGCCGTGTTGGCGCATGAACTCGGACATTTCAAACGCAAACACGTCATCAAGATGCTAGTTGCAACATCAGTTATGACTTTGATTAGCTTTGCGATCTTGGGCTGGTTGATTAACGAGCCGTGGTTTTATAACGGTTTGGGCGTGGAACAGCCATCAAATGCTGCCGCGCTGTTATTGTTCATGCTGGCATCACCAGTGTTTACGTTCTTTATGCAGCCCATCAGCGCGTATTTTCAGCGCAAATTTGAATTTGAGGCCGACGATTTTGCTGCTGCCCACGCTAAAGCCACCAAAATGATTAGCGGCTTAGTCAAGCTGTATGAAGAAAACGCCAGTACTTTGACACCAGACCCGCTGTATTCGGCATTCCATTACAGCCATCCACCCGCTGCCATCCGCATAGCCCATTTGGAAACCAAAATACAGTCCGCGTAAGCCATGAGCAAGCAAGGGCGCGTGATCGTTTCTAAGGAAAGTCCCGCGTCCTCGTTATGCGAGGAAGGCTTGGTTATCGCGCATTTAGGGCAAGGCATCGCAGTTGAACATGACAATAAAATCATCCTCTGCCAAACGCTGAGAAAGCTGGAAACGGTGGCCGTTGGCGACCGAGTGTTATGGTCGTTATCCGCGCCCAATCAAGGCCGCATTGAAGCCATACTGCCCCGCCGTTCGCTGCTCGCCAGACCTGCCAGAAACAACAAAGTTCGCCCCGTTGCCGCCAATATTGATACGGTTTTCGTCGTCATCGCGGTTGAACCTTACTGTGATTTCTTGCTGATTGACCAATATCTGGCAGTGTGCGAGAACAGCCAAATCAATGTCGCCTTGATCCTCAATAAGGTGGATTTAGACCCATCAGAAACCCTAGAGCAAGAACTCTCCCTCTATCAAAACCTAGGTTATCAAATACATAGGGTCAGCACAAAAACAGGAACGGGGTTAACAGAGCTTAAGCTTGCATTACAAAACCAAGTCAGCGTGTTTACAGGTCAGTCTGGTGTTGGCAAATCGTCCATCACCAATGCACTAATTCCTGACAAAAACCTAAAGACAAATACCATCTCCGAAACCACAAAGCATGGTCGGCACACTACGACAGCAGCAACGCTTTACCACATCGACAACGGCGGGGATTTAATCGACAGCCCTGGCGTGGCTATTTTCGGGTTGGCGGACTTAAACAGGCAACAATTAGCACAAGGCTATCGGGAATTTCAACCTTTCTCAGACAACTGCAAGTTCAATAATTGCAGCCACGACCAAGACAAAGGCTGTGCAGTACGTGCGGCAGCAGAAAATGGCAGCATAGCCATGACGCGCTATGAGCGATTTTTGAAACTTACTCAGAAGATGAACGGCAAATAAGGTATTAGCGTGGGCTAACCCGGTAACGCGATAGATTAGGTTAGAGTGACAAACCCAGGTTTGTCACTCTAAAAAACGCTTTTAGTGCCGTCCAATACTCAACATAAAGTCCGTCTTTATGTGCTTTAGATAGTGAGATTAAACCGAATAAACGACTTCAATAAACAGCTACAAAAACATAGCTGTTTGATTTTAAATTGTTATTTGAAAGCAGACATGATTTTTGCGAAAAAGCCTTTCGCTTCAGTAGCGGCAACTTCTAAATCTTCTTTGACATCACTAATAAGATTGTCAGACATCGCCTCTGCGTCAACTTTCAGATCTTCCCAAGCTTCTTCAGCAGCATCCGCCAATTCGTTGAATTTACCCTCACCTTCAGCAAACTTAACTTTTAAATTGGCAATTTGTGCATCCATTTCTGGCTTAAGATCATCCATTGCATCGCTTGCTTTGGCTTCCAATGCATCCACTTCATATTCTTCTTTTGTCGACATGATTATGACCTCCAAGGTTAAACTCGCGCCACCCAAAATAGGAGCGCAATAAGGTTAATAAAAACTGTTATATACTTTTTTCTCTTTTCCACAATGCCCAACCACCATAACACAAACCTATCCACCTAGCATATTTAACTAAAGGTGTAGCGATTAACGCCATGGCGGAAATCGCGGTCAAGCCGACACTAAATTACATCATCGACTGGGTGCAGGCACGGGTTAATAAGCGGACTTCTTGGGATGGGGTTACCATTATTGTCATTAGCATCATGCGGCTGGCGGTAAGCAAAGGCAAGACGGATCGGATTCCGCTGTTATTTTGCGGCAAAACCATGATTGAAGATATGAAAGTATTAGCTGATCTAGTTGACGAAGGCACAGTCATTGCGCCGCGCTTTTTGCCGCCGCAGTTTACTGATTTAATGGGGCTTTCGGCGTGACTGAGTTTTAGCCGCTTTATGACCTCAATGAATTTCCGGCAATTAGGGCAGGATTACGCGAATGCGTTATGAAGCCATAATCGAGTAAGTACTATCGTTAGAGATAATTTCATTGTTGATACATCAAATAGGTATAATCCAGACCAGTCTATGCTGTCGCCACCCCAAAACCAGAGGAGTAACTTAATGAAAAAACTACACATACTGTCAGCCATGCTTACCCTTTTTTTGGTTGATTCCCATGCCGCAATGGATCACAGCGGTCATGGTGGCGGGGGCGGTGGCGATATAACCTGCATCCATCCACGCCTAGACAAAATTCATCCCGCACATTTGGCTACAGTTGCTCCTGGTTCTGATTTTTCTTTTGTGGTGTTCAATATCGACAATCCTAAACTGGTTTCTGTCATGGTCAAGAATAAACCGGTAGACATCGAAACTGAGTTTAAAGACCCTTTCTATGTGGTTAAAGGAAAAATCCCTGATACTTTACGTAATACAGCGGCGCGTATTGATGTCAAAATTGATGCCAAATATAAGCCATGTAAGGCGGCACAAGGCTGGCTACTCAAAATTTCCGAAAACTAATGACCATTTATATCGGCATTATCACCAGCTATGCCTGAATCTAATACAGCCAAACGTTGCGTTGCCTATTGCTTGGCACAGAGCTTTGACATTAACGCTCTGTCAAAAATTCTATCGGAAACCAGCCTGATACGGATTATAAAGGGGGCGTTATTGATAGAGGATGACGGAGCTTGGTCGATGATCTTCGCTTACGGTGCGGTAGTACATTGGAATATCACCCCAGAACAGCAACATAAAATTCACGACCTCCTGTTGGATCATAATGAAAATCCGTTGAAAGTGACTGAAGAAGATAACTTTACTTTCGCCCTAGACTGTCCGCAGACACGCATTATTGAAGATCACATCGAAATCGAATCCTCCGACCCGATTGTGCTGTTTTCCTTATCGCAAGGCATGGCACAATCTATCAAGCTGGCATCGTTTGAGACCAATGCCATCACTACCATCAACAATACCAGTTATATACCAAAATCTTTGGCGCAAGATGGCAAAATCAAATTAAGCCGTCAAGAGATCGCCAAAATACGTGGGCAGTTGTTTTTGACCAAAAGCGATATTATCTTGAATTATGATTTGCTGGATAAGCCGGATTTCTTTTGGGAGTATCCAGAATATGAAGATTACTACACTACCGCCGCCAAATATTTGGAAGTTACGCCGCGTACCGGCGTGTTATCCAAAAAACTGGAAACCATCCATGAACTCTTTGAAATGCTCGCTGATGAGCAAAAGCATAGGCATTCCCTGACCTTGGAATGGATAATCATCGGCTTGATTACCTTTGAAATTGGTATGACCATTGTCGATAAAGTACTCTAACCCTTCTTGACCCCCCCAATAATCCCATAGATGTTAAGTTACCAACACGCTTACCATGCCGGTAACTACGCCGATGTTTTAAAGCATATCGTTTTGATTCAAACGCTGAAATATCTGAAGGCGAAAGATAAGCCGCTATGCTACATTGATACCCACGCCGGCTCTGGCAACTACAAGCTAAATAGCACAGAATCACTGAAAAATCAAGAGTTTACAGGCGGCATAGGCACCTTATGGCAACGCGATGATTTGTTTTCTTATGTGGTCGATTACGTCAATCTTGTCAAAGATTTCAACTACTCCGAGCAATTAAGCCATTATCCAGGCTCTCCCTTAATAGCCGGTCAATTGCTAGGCGAGAACGACCGCTTGTTTCTTTACGAGCTGCACACGGCAGAATCCAGATTGTTAAACGACTGCGTTAAAAAAGATAAGCGCATCAAAGTATTTCGTGCCGATGGCCTAAAAGACAGCTTGGGCTTGTTGCCACCCAAAGAAAATCGCGGTTTGATATTGATTGACCCCTCTTACGAGATCAAAAATGAATATCAAACCGTAGTAGATGCACTGAAAGCCATGCACAAACGTTTTTCCACCGGCTGTTATTGCCTTTGGTATCCGGTCGTTGCCAGAAAGCGCAATCAGTACATGGAACGTGCTTTACAGTCCAGCGGCATTAAAAACATCCAGTTATTCGAGCTGGGCATCATGCCCGATAGCGACGAACATGGCATGACGGCATCTGGCATGATCATCATTAATCCACCGTGGACATTGCTTGCCAACATGCAGCAAACGCTACCCTGGTTAGCGGAATCCTTGGCAGAACACCAGCAAGGGCATTATCGGGTGGAGCAATTGGTAGCTGAATAATCACGTTAGAGCTTCCTGCGGCAGCGCAATTCCAACCCTTTCATCTAAAACTTGCTGCTTGAGTAGACGGCTATTTTGGGATTATCGTAACTTTAATTTACCCGTCAAAGACTTATTGTTGCTAAAAAACCAATTAATAGCGTTTACACTAGAAAAAATTTGATAATTATAGGTACTCAGCCATACTCGACCCAGCGCCCAATAACACCGCACATCCTTTGGTATTTCGGCAAATTTACCAATACTATAAAGGGTTTGAACATCATTAAACGCTTTATCCTGTTTTGTTTAGCCTTACTGTTCACCCTTTTTAATCGCTATGGGAGAAGTCATGATAAAAGCACACATAATAAAAACTACACCACACAATTTTTCCACGATTTTGCGCCTGCTCGCTGCGCTATTTGTAGTCAATGCGGAAGTTTGGGCGCAGGACACACCTGAAGAGCAGGTGATACCCGTTCAAACCGAAAAAGACTACAGCTTTTCAGAAGCCGTCATCGAGTCAGTAACCGGAGATGTTTATTCTGATCCCTCGAAGTGGCAAGATCTTTCCTGCAGCAACTTGTTTAGCGAAGGCCGGGATAAGCCGTGGGCAAGCCCACCTAATGGTAGCGGTCGCACCACGTCAAGGTTAGTTAAATGCTTATGACGGCGTTTTCTACCGCCTTGGCATCGCTGTTTCGGTTGGCAGCACGGTCTTAGAAATGACGGCTATACCGGAAATCTGATTAACTACACACCACTCAATCAACGCTTCAAGATTCAAACCGATATTCCGATGGTCTCGAATGGCGGTAGCCCAGGAATTGATCCGCAGACGAATTTCGGTGACTTTAGGATTACACCTCGGGTGATTCTTTCTGAATCCAAAGACGTAACACAGTCTTTTAACGTGCCCTTTCGTACGCCTACCGGAAACAGCTTTAACGGCAGCAATGCGGTAGCTATAACGCCGCGATATCAGTTCTGGACTAACTCCTGGAAAGACTTAGTACACGTGGTGGTGCGGGCTTTACCATTCCTTACAGTGGTGCTATTTCCAAGTCGGGGCGCGAACAACGTTTGATGCTAATTTGGCGGTGAGCTATTACTTTACGCCACACGATTTCACACCGTTCGGCGATATGGCCTGGTATCTATCGACCAACGTTAGCCAAGCAATCGACAATCGCTCTCAAAACAGCGGTACTTTTGTATCATTAACGCCCGGTTTTCGTACTCATCTCGGACAAAACTGGTATTTGCTGGGCGCTGTAGAAGTCCCCGTCACTAACCCACCCCCCCCCTACGACTACCAAGTACTAGGCGGAATAATGAAAGTATTCTAATCATCTGACTCCAAAGCATCCCCTGCCCTAGCTCTCACCAATGGGTGGGGGATTTTATAGCGTTTGTTTCTATACATGCGGGTGTCGTCAATTTTTGGGAAGTTTGAATACCTTCATCTGCTTCCATAAGCAGACTATGGCGACATTTCGATTAGCTCCAATTCCCCTAGATTTTCTCCAGATTGCCAGCTAACGCTGTGTTGTAACTCGCATCATCGGGTTTTCCCTGCAAATAAGAAGCATTCGGGTCGATATTGAAATGCTTATTCATTGCGGTTCTACCTAATAGCATACGAAAGCGCATGGCATCTCGGTTAGTG
>SHZQ01000083.1 GCA_009695535.1 Methyloglobulus sp. | reverse complement strand
CCGCCAGAAGCAAACATCAGCAAGGTCAGCATAATGATGTCGGTAAAAATCAGCAGCCGCGCTAATAAGCTGTACCCCAAAAACCGCCAAAAGATGCAAATGCCAAGTACGATGGTCAATGTCAAATGGCTAACACTGGTGTATTTATAAAGCTGTCCGTCAACCGAAGCATCTGATAAAAGTTCAGAGCGAAAATAAAAAATCAGGATAATCGAACAGGCAAGGATAAGGCGATAAATGAAAAAAACTTTAAGTAATTGCCACGCTTGGTTAGCTGGCATCCCATAGCCTTTAGAAAAAGGACAGGGATAGATAGTTTTTGGGGTATTGGCAAGCTGCATGGTATTTAGAATTACACTTTTCAGGGACTTAGCCAGAATTGTCGGTTATCATAGCTATAGTCGAAACTCGTGTAATTACCCAGAGTGGCAAGCGCACTGCTCACCAAAAGCCAGGAATAATCAATGAACATCCACGAATATCAAGCCAAACAGCTCTTTCTGGACTATGGAATACCTGTTCCTGATGGCAAGCAAACCGCGACTTCCGAAAATGCGGCAGAAATTACCAGGCTGCTGGGTGGTGAAAGCTGGGTGGTTAAAGCGCAAGTTCATGCAGGCGGCAGAGGCAAAGCAGGTGGAGTCAAGCTTGCCAAATCGAGTGCTGAAGTTGTTGATATTATCAAAGCCATGTTAGGTATTCAGCTAATTACTCACCAAACAGACGCAGTTGGATTGCCCGTCAACCAAGTGCTAATTGAAAACACCTATCCTATCGAACGTGAACTATACCTCAGTTTGCTCGTCGATAGAAACAGTGAAAGGATGATATTTATCGCTTCGGCAGCGGGTGGAATGGATATTGAAGCAGTTGCCCACGAAAGCCCTGAACAAATACTATCGGTAAAAATCAACCCGATAGCTGGTTTACAATCTTACCAATGCCGCCTGATTGCTTGCGCATTAGGTCTAAAGGGAAAGCAACATAAGGACTTGGAAAAGATCATGCAAGGCATGGTTGATTTAATGCTGGATAAAGATGCCAGCCAGATTGAAATTAACCCGCTGATCGTGACAGATAAAGGCGAATTAATGGCATTGGATGCCAAAATAAACTTCGATGATAATGCTTTGGTGCTCCACCCCGACATTCTGGCATTCAAAGATCCCTCGCAAGAAGATGACAGGGAAAACATAGCCCAGAAATTCGGGCTTAACTACATCACCCTAGAAGGCAACATCGGCTGTATGGTGAATGGCGCGGGTCTGGCGATGGCAACCATGGATTTGGTCAAGTTGAAAGGCGGCAAACCCGCCAATTTTCTGGATGTCGGCGGTGGCACTAATGTCGAAAAAGTCTGCGAAGCCTTTAAGCTGATACTGTCCGACAGCCATGTCAAAGCCGTGTTGGTCAACATCTTTGGAGGCATCGTTAAATGCGACGTGATCGCCCAAGGCATTCTGGAAGCCATCAAACAAGTCCATGTGACAATTCCGGTCGTGGTCAGGCTGGAAGGCACCAATGTGGATGAAGGCCGTGCCTTATTGAGCAATACGGGTTTAAATTTGTATGCGTCAGAAGACCTATCCCACGCGGCGGAAAAGGTTGTTGAACTGGCAGGAGGCGCAGCATGAGCATTTTGATTAACAAGGACACCAAGGTTATCTGCCAAGGTTTCACGGGTAAGCAAGGCACTTTCCACTCCCAAGGTGCATTGGATTACGGCACAAAATTGGTCGGTGGCGTTACCCCAGAACGTGGCGGTGAAAGCCACTTGGGCTTGCCCGTATTCAACACCGTCCACGACGCGGTAAACAGCACGAGCGCAACCGCCAGCATGATCTACGTGCCGCCCTTTTACGCGGCAGATGCTATCCTTGAGGCCGTCGATGCGGGCATTAAGCTTATCGTCTGCATCACTGAAGGCATTCCGATTTTGCAAATGTTACGGGTTAAGGCGGCTATTGCCAGTTCTGATGCCTTATTGATAGGCCCTAACTGTCCTGGTATTATCACGCCGGGCGAATGCAAAATCGGCATCATGCCAGGCAAAATTCATCTTCCTGGCTCGATTGGCATCGTCTCGCGTTCAGGCACATTAACGTATGAATCCGTCCACCAAACCACCCGCGAAGGCTTAGGGCAAAGTACCTGCGTTGGTATCGGCGGCGATCCCATACGTGGCATGAACTTTATCGATGTCTTATCTCGATTTCAGGACGACAAACAAACTAAGGGTATCGTCATGGTCGGCGAAATCGGCGGAAGTGATGAAGAAGCCGCCGCCGACTATATCAAAGCCCACGTCACCAAACCCGTTGTAGCCTATATTGCTGGGCAAACTGCACCTGCTGGTAAGCGTATGGGTCATGCCGGTGCTATCGTTACGGGCGGCAAAGGTACAGCAGAGGGCAAAGTTGCCGCGCTTAGGGCAGCAGGAGTCGAAGTGGTGAATTCGCCGACGGATATTGGTGTGGCAATCGCTCAGATTGTTAGGGGATTAAGCGATTAGCTGTAGAAGCTACTAAAATCAGTCCATTACCGTTCGTCATGAGCCTGTCGAAGGAAGTCTGTCGAAGAACTTATTCCGAGATTTCTAAATTCAATACCACATCAACTTGGCCGCCAACACAAAAATCAGCAACGAAAAATAGCGTTTTAAATGTTGTGCAGGCAGCTTGTGTGCAAGCTTTGCGCCAAAGGGAGCGGTAAAAACACTCCCCATCGCAACCCCGAAGAAAGACGGCAAATACACATAACCAAAGCTCCCTGCTGGTAAGTTGGGGGCATTCATACCCAAAACCATGTAGCTTATTGTGCCAGCAATGGCTATCGGTAGGCCACAAGCACTAGTGATAGCGACCGCATTCCGCATCGGGTATTGGCAATGCACTAAATAAGGTACGGTTAGCGCTCCCCCGCCTATGCCTAGCAACGAAGATAGCAGCCCAATTGCCCCTGCCACCCAGAAATCAATCTGCTTGGAATAATCGGCAGATCCGGTTTTAGGTTGTATTTCTAATGCCATTTGTATGCCTACGTACAGCAAAAAGACGATAAAAATCGCTTTTAAGAATCCGGCATCTATATGTCCGGCGACAGCAGCACCAAGGACTGCTCCCAATATAATCCCCGGAACCAACCTAAATACCTTATCCCATAGCACAGAACCTAAGCGGTGATGGGCAAGCGCAGAAGATATGGCGGTAAGGATGATAGTCGCCAATGAGGTTGCGATTGCCATGACCATGACCAAATCGGTCGGTATCCCGTGGGCTGTAAACAGAAAAACCAGCACTGGCACAATGACTAAACCACCCCCTATACCAAACAGCCCTGCTAATACGCCTGACACCATGCCTAACAATAAGCTGGAAAAGATAACGTCTATCAAACTAATCTCCTTAATCCACTAAGCCGCAAGCTCGTAACAGGTAGCCATTATGCCGCTTTTGAAGTCGTTTATGCTATGCTAAATGCCGTTCAAACTCGCTTTATTCATTTGATGGAAAAATACCTCGTTGGCGGTGCTGTTCGTGACCAACTCCTAGCTTATCCGGTAAAGGAACGCGATTGGGTCGTGGTAGGAGAAACTCCGGAAGCCATGATTAAGCAAGGCTTTCGTGCGGTCGGCAAGGATTTTCCGGTTTTCCTCCATCCAGATACCCATGAGGAATACGCACTTGCCCGAACTGAGCGAAAAACCGCGCCGGGTTACAAAGGTTTTATTGTCCACGCGGATGTTGATGTCACTTTGGAGCAGGATCTTCAACGTCGGGATTTAACCATCAATGCCCTTGCAATGACACCCGAAGGTGAGATCATTGACCCTTACGGTGGTCGTGCTGATCTGGATAAGCGGATTTTTCGGCATGTTTCCCCTGCGTTCGCGGAAGATCCCGTGCGAATACTGCGTGTGGCACGGTTTGCGGCGCGTTATCAATACTTAGGCTTTAAGCTGGCAACCGACACAAAAGACTTGATGAGGGCGATGGTTGCTGCCGGAGAAGTCGATCACTTAGTGCCGGAGCGAGTGTGGGCAGAATTGCTCAAAGCCTTAAATGAAGCTTCACCCTCGGCTTTTTTCCACACCTTGATAGGATGTGAAGCGTTGGAGAAGATATTTCCAGAAATCTACAATCTATTTGGGGTGCCGCAACCGGAAAAATACCATCCAGAAATAGATACTGGCGTACATGCCTTGATGTGTTTGGAGCAAGCGGCATTATTATCTCCTAAACCGGAAGTCAGGTTTGCAGCATTGGTGCATGATCTGGGTAAGGCATTGTCACCAAAGGATAATTTACCTCATCATTATGGACACGAAACCAAAGGACTGCCCGTGTTGGAAGCCTTATGCAATCGGCTACGCGTACCTAATTTCTTCAAATCGTTAGCGTTGCACGTTATGCAATACCATACCCATTGCCATAAGGTTGCGGAATTGAAGCCCACAACGCTGATTGACCTGTTAAATACTTTGGGCGTATTTAAACAGCATAATCAGTTTCCAGAATTTTTGCTCGCCTGTGAAGCAGATGCCAAAGGTCGAACGGGATTAGAGAATAAACCCTATCCGCAAGCGGATTATCTGCTGACAGCAGCGAAAGTAGCCGCATCCGTAGATACCTCAGACTTGATAAAGGGTGATCTACGAGGTGCAGAAATAGGTGTAGCCATTCGCCGTTTGCGTATTCAGGCAATTACCGAATTAACTAAACCAGAACAACGAATTAACGCTAACTAACACGACGACTAAAGCCATGCCATCATTTGATATTATCTCCGAATTCGATCCGCACGAAGTCAAAAATGCCATCGACCAAGCCAGCAAAGAAGTCGGTACGCGCTTCGATTTTAAAGGGACGGACTCCAGCTTTGAATTAACCGATGACAAAGTCATCATGATTTCCGAATCCACTTTCCAGCTCCAGCAGATGTTCAGCATTGTGTGCGCGAAATTGAGCCGTCGCGGTGTGGATATTGCGTGCATGGAAGTTGGCGATGCTAAAGGTAGCGGTAAACTTATGCGCCAGGAAATTACCTTAAAGCAAGGTCTGGATAGCGCATTCGCCAAGAAAATCGTTAAATTGATAAAAGACAAAAAACTGAAAGTACAAGCTGCCATCCAAGGCGATCAAGTCAGGGTCACTGGCAAAAAACGTGATGACTTACAGGATGTTATCCATATGCTGCGAGAAGAAAAGCTGGAAATTCCTTTGCAGTTTGATAATTTTAGGGATTAGTCACGGGAAAATTACCCATCCACCTCAGTAATCACTGGTTTCATGCCATTCTTTTGCAATCTAGACATAATCGTGTTGACGCTGCCCATTTGACTGTAAGGACCGATCTTGACGCGATACCATATCGCGCTTTCAACTCTGGCTTTCTGGATTTTGGATTCTATGCCCATCAACGCCAGTTTGGCTCTTAGTTGATCGGCATCCTTGGGGTCACGGGATGATCCCGCTTGAATCATGTAACTGGCTTTCTTGTTTTTGCCGACCTGCTCTTCACGGGTGCGGGTTTTGATCTCGTGATCTGGCACGACCACTTCTTTCTTCGGCAAGATGGTGTAGAAATCGAATTGCGGTGGTTGCGGTTTTTGGTCTTTTTTTACCTCGGCAGTGCTGCTTTTATTGTTAGCCTCAGTTTTGCCAGATTTTTCTGGAACGACCTTTTCTTGGCTATTAGCCGCGACCGCAGGAGCTGATTTCTGCAATTCTGGGCTTTTTAAATACACCAAAAACACCGCAAAGCCGATAATCAATGCGGTAATCAGCATCCACTTGAGTAGACCAATGCCGCTGGATTTTTGGTTGTTACGCCTACGATTGCTGGCATCTCGACTGTTTGCGCGGTGTTTGTAATCTTTAGCCATTACATCGATTCAGGGGTGTTAATATTGAGCAATTTTAAGCCGTTAGCAAGTACTTGTTTAACGGCGCAGATCAAATTCAATCTGGCATCACGAACCTTCGCGTCATCCACCAGGAACTGATGGGCATTATAGTAGGTATGAAAATCGTTCGCCAATTCTCGTAGGTACAAAATTAACTGGTGTGGCTCATGGGTTAACGCGGCACGGTCTAACATTTCTGGATAGCGTTCCAAAGTGCTTAACAGAGCAAGTTCGTGTTCCTCAGTTAGTTGAGTTAGAGATGCCATACCAGATAGAATATCTCGTACAAAACCTTTTTCGACTAGCTGCCGTAATACGCTGCATACCCTGGCGTGAGCGTATTGCACGTAGTAAACTGGATTTTCGCTGGTCTTGGATGTTGCCAATTGCAAATCAAAATCCATGTGCTGTTCCGACCGACGCATCACATAAAAAAACCGTGCCGCATCCTTGCCGACTTCATCGCGCAATTGCCGTAAGGTGACAAACTCGCCGGAGCGGGTAGACATTTGCACTTTTTCTTCGCCACGATACAGCGTGGCAAATTGCACCAGCAGCACTTTCAACTTGGCAGAATCTGCACCCAAAGCTTGAATAGCAGCCTTTACTCTGGGTATATAGCCGTGGTGATCTGCCCCCCAAATGTCGATAATCTGGTCGAAGCCCCGATCCAGCTTGTTCATGTGGTAAGCAATATCGGAGGCAAAATAGGTGTACTGCCCGTTTTCCCTAATGACTACGCGGTCTTTTTCATCCCCTAAGTTGCTGGATGCAAACCAAGTAGCACCGTCTTTTTTGTACAAATGCCCCGAAGCTTGCAATCTTTTCAGGGCTTTTTCTACCGAACCGTCATCCATTAAGCGCTGTTCGGAAAACCACTCTTGATAATCAACTCCAAACTCGTGCAAATCATTTTTGATGTCGTCGAGAATGTTATTCAAGCCAGACTGAAAAACATCGCGATAACCCACTGTTCCCAATAATGTTTTTGCTCTGGCAATTAGCGCATCAATATGGGCTTCTTTATCGCCACCTTGCGATTCATCTTGGGGAACGTCTTCCACAACCAGCTCAAAAGGGCGGTGGTACTCATTCTTGGCATTTTTATAAATGTCCCGTGCAATATCGCCGACATAATCACCACGATAGCCGTTGTCAGGAAATCGAACCGGTTCGCCGCATTCTTCCAAATATCTCAGCCAAATGCTGGTGGCGAGAATATCCATTTGCCGTCCGGCATCGTTGACGTAGTACTCCCTGTGCACCGTAAAACCAACGGCTTCGAGGAGATCGGCAATTACCGAGCCATAAGCTGCACCGCGACCATGGCCCACATGTAAAGGACCAGTAGGATTGGCGGATACAAACTCAACCTGGACTTTTTTGCCAGCACCAACTTGGCTACGACCAAAATCCGAACCTTGCTGGTGTATAAGTTTGATGATGTCAGCTTGTGCGCTGGAATCCATAAAGAAATTGATAAAGCCAGGCCCTGCAATCTCCACTTTGATTACCGCACTATCTTCTGGTAATGCAGCAACTAGCTTTTCTGCCAATTGGCGGGGATTCATTTTCGCAGGCTTTGCCAACAACATAGCCAGATTGGTTGCAAAATCGCCGTGTTGCGCGTCGCGTGTGCGTTCCAGAGCTATATTGACATTAATGTCTTCAGCGATAACGCCTTCTTTCTTAAGGCTTACAACAGCTTGCTGGATTAGGGCTTCTAACTTTTTTCTCATTACAACTCATTCATTAATGATGTGGATTTACTCAAATAACAGCCGCACATTATCCCTGAAAATGGCTTGATTAGCTATTCAAACGCTTTCGGAGTTTGGGGGTTTTTAGAAGTGTTATCGGTAGTTGTTCTGTTAAAAACAACTGCCGTAATCCAGAAATATATCTTCGCAATTAAAAAATATACGTGGATAATCAATACGAATCAGCATTTTAAGTGCATATTCAACAAATACAGCAAGCGTGGCAAATCGGGCTAAGGCTGACCAAATTCGTGCTTGCGTGTTA
>SHZQ01000006.1 GCA_009695535.1 Methyloglobulus sp. | reverse complement strand
GAATGGTAAAGCTTATGCCAAAACCCGAACGTTGACGGTGCAACGTAATGAAAAGCAATGGTTTAACTTTGTTGCCGAACAAGGCATAGCGTTGGATTCGCTTGATGTCATCATCATGCGCAAAGATCCGCCGTTTGACCAGGAGTATCTGTATGCGACTTATATACTGGAACTGGCGGAACATGCTGGAGTGTACGTGGTCAACAAGCCGCAATCTTTACGTGACGCGAATGAAAAGCTGTTTACAGCTTGGTTTCCACAATGTTGCACTGAAACTTTAGTCACTAGGGATGCAGACAGGATTAAGCAATTCCTGCATGAGCTGGGTGAAATTATTGTCAAGCCCTTGGATGGCATGGGCGGGGCATCCATTTTTCATTTGCGCGAAGGCGATCCGAACCTAAGCGTGATTTTGGAAACGATGACTCAGCACAACAGTCGTCAAGTAATGGCGCAAAAATATCTACCTGAGATAAAAGACGGTGACAAGCGCATCCTGATGATTAATGGCGAACCCGTGCCGTATTGTCTTGCCCGTATCCCCGCCAGCGGTGAAAGCCGTGGTAATCTGGCGGCTGGTGGGACGGGTCAGGGCAGGGCGCTATCCGATCAAGATCGCTGGATTGCCAATCAAGTTGGTCCTACGTTACGGGAAAAAGGCCTGGTATTCGTAGGCTTAGATGTCATTGGATCAACTCTGACTGAAATCAACGTCACCAGCCCAACCTGCGTACAGGAGTTAGACAAACAGTTCGACTTGAATATTAGCGGTTTGTTGATGGATCACATTGAAATTGCGTTGAAATGACGGTAAATCCGGCAAGTTTCGATTCAACAAGCACCATCACTAATAATGATCGGTTACTGGTGGCCTTATTTATTGCGGCTATCGTGCATATTACTATTATCCTTGGCATCCGTTTCAGTGAGCCTGAGCCATCTATCCAAAACAGTCTATCCATTGATGTTACCTTAGTCAGCACACCCGCCAAGAAAGCACCCAGACAAGCAAAATTTTTAGCGCAGGACAATCAGATAGGCGTGGGTGAAAAAGTCCAGAGGACACAGCCGCCAGCGCAAAGAATAGCTAGTCAGGGTAATAGTCAAAAAAGACAGGTTGAAAAAAGCGAACAAGCACTTGCAGAACCCAAAGCTAAACAAAAGCTCATCACGCAACAAAAAGCGGTCGCAAAAGTCGTTTCTGAGCAGCATCCTGAAGCGACACGCGACACGGAAAGGCATCCGCAGTTGACGGCGGAAAGTGTACAGCAGCAGATTACGCAATACGGCACTGAAATCAGGCTCAAGCAACAAAGCTCCGATCAAGCTAAAATCAAGTTTGCCAATTCCGTAAGCGCTCATAAATATGTGGCAGCTCAATATGTTAAAGACTGGGAGCGGAAAGTCGAACATACAGGCAACATGAATTATCCTGCAATCGCCCAACAGAAAAATTTTTCGGGGACATTAACTATGGATGTCGGTATAAAAGCGGATGGCAGTATTTACAGTATTCGTATATCTAGACCTTCCGGCTATCCTGCGCTTGATGAGGCTGCAAAGCGGATTGTGCGAATGAGCGCCCCTTTTTCGGCACTGCCAAGTGACCTGCTAAAGGAAGTCAATGTCTTGGTGATTACCCGAAAATGGAAATTTTCTGACGAATCGGGAATGACTGCGCCATAATAACCGCTACCATCAGCAAATAGGATTGCCAAAATGAGTGGAAACTATCTCAATAATCAATTCATCATCGCCATGCCGAGTTTGATAGAGCCCATTTTCCATCACACCGTCACCTATCTATGTCAGCACACCAAAGAAGGTGCATTAGGCATTGTGATTAACCGATCTGCTGAGATGAAACTGGGTGAAATCTTTAAACAAATGGATATAACTGCCGCTGCGTTAGAGACGGCAGAAACGCTGGTATTTTCCGGTGGTCCAGTGCAGCAGGATAGGGGATTTGTCGTTCACAGTGCGTGTGGGGCTTGGGATATGACCTTGCCGGTTTCAGAAGATATTTCGCTGACCACCTCCCGCGATGTCATAGAGGCGATTGCCGCAGGAGAAGGTCCGAAAAAATATTTGATTGCCCTGGGTTATGCCGGCTGGAGTGAAGGGCAACTGGAAAAAGAAATGCTAAGTAATTCCTGGTTAAATACGCCTTGTGCCAAACAAATTTTGTTTGAAACCCCCGTAAATCAGCGCTGGAATACTGCCGCCAGCCAAATAGGTGTCGATATTAATCAGTTGACCACGCCAGCAGGGCATTGTTGATATCGTGGGTTACCCCGTGAAGCAAGACCCATTACAGAGCAAAACGCACGATGAAACCTATCTAGGCTTTGACTTTGGCAGTAAAAAAATAGGGGTTGCAGTTGGTCATCTAGTGACAGGCATCGCCAGTCCTCTATTAACCTTACGTTCCGTTAACCAAAATCCAGATTGGGCAGGCATAAGCAAACTCATCAACGAATGGCGACCTATCGGCTTGGTTGTTGGCATTTCTAAACAAATGGATGGCTCTGATAACCTTATCACCCCACGTATGTTAAAATTTTGCCGACAATTAGACGGCAGATACCATTTGCCAGTGTTCCAGCAAGACGAAACTTTATCCACCTTTGAGGCCAAGCAAATGTTATTTGACGAGGTAAACCTAAGCGCAACAAAGCTCTGGGCAGTCCAGGATCAACTGGCGGCGCAGCTTATATTGCAAACTTGGTTGAATGACAACGCGCCGCAATGATGTCCAATAACTTACAATTAAATTCGGAAGGCAAACTCAAGCACTTTCTGACCATTGAAGGGCTGGATAAAGCTTTATTGATAGAAATCCTGGATCTGGCGGAATCTTTTGTCGGCACGGAAGATCAGCGCATCAAAAAAATTCCGCTGCTGCGCGGCAAAAGTATCGTCAACTTGTTTTTTGAAAACAGCACCCGTACTCGCACGACATTTGAACTCGCCGCTCGGCGTTTGTCAGCCGACGTGTTAAGCATGAGCATTGCCACTTCATCGACCTCCAAAGGCGAAAGCTTGCTCGATACTATCCGCAATCTGGAAGCCATGTATGTCGATATGTTTGTCGTTCGTCATGGCATCAGTGGCGCGGCGCACTTTATCGCTCAACATGCTGCACCCAACGTCAGCGTCATCAATGCAGGAGATGGGCAACACGCTCATCCTACTCAGGCCATGCTGGATATGTTTACCATCCGGCAGATGAAAGGCGATTTTGCAAACTTACGGGTTGCCATCGTCGGTGACATCCTGCATTCCCGTGTTGCTCGTTCGGATATTCAGGCACTTAATACCTTGGGTGTCGCAGAAGTCCGTGTCATTGCCCCCAAAACCTTATTGCCTGCCCAGGTTGAATCTATGGGTGTGACGGTTTCGCACAATCTTGCTGATGGCTTGAAAGATATTGATGTCATTATCATGCTGCGCTTGCAAAAAGAACGCATGAGTGCCGCGCTGCTACCCAGCGAAAGCGAATATTTCAAGTGCTTCGGGTTAACCGAAAAACGATTAAAAATTGCCAAACCCGATGCGATAGTCATGCACCCAGGCCCCATCAACCGGGGTGTGGAAATCGACTCCAACGTGGCGGACGGCCCACAGTCGGTTATCCTCAAGCAAGTGAGCAACGGCATTGCCATCCGCATGGCAATCATGGCAATGGCGATGCAGAAACAGGAGGGTTTGTGATGGAACGCATACTCATCAAAGACGGCAGGATTATCGACCCCGCCAACAAAATAGACCGTATCGGCTCGGTTTATATTACCGACGGCAAAATAGCATCGGTAACCAACGAACCCGCCGGATTTAAAGCGGATAGGATAATTGATGCCAACAACCAAATCGTCTGTCCAGGCTTTATCGACCTAAGCACTAGGCTACGTGAGCCAGGACAAGGCCGCAAAGCCACTTTCGCTAGTGAAACCGCCGCCGCAGCCGCATCAGGCATCACCACGATGTGCTTACAGCCAGACACAATACCTGTCATTGATGCTCGTGCGGTTGCCGAACTCATAAAAGACCAAGCTGAAAAAACCGGCTATACGCAAATTTTGCCGATAGCCGCGCTCACTCAAAAGCTGGAGGGCACAGAGCTAAGTGCCATGCTTGCCTTAAAAGATGCCGGTTGCGTTGCGGTCAGTAACGCTAATCAGCCGGTGAAAAACCTGCTGGTACTTAGGCGAGCAATGGAATATGCCGCCAGCCATGATTTATTGTTGATCTTTCGACCTAACGATGTTTGGTTGGCAAATAACGGCTGCGTCCATGAAGGTAGGCTGTCGACTCGTTACGGATTACCTAGCATTCCCGATGCTGCAGAAACCATCGCTTTGGCACAATGTCTGGAATTAGCCGAATTGACGGGTTGTCGCGTCCACTTCGGTCAGATCAGCAGCAGACGCTCAGTCATCAAACTCCATCAAGCCAAAAAATACGGCTTGGCAGTCAGCGCCGATGTCGCAATCCATCAATTACATCTGACGGAAGACGACATGATCCCTTTCGACAGTGCTTATCACGTCTTGCCGCCATTCCGTTCGATGCGAGATAAAGAAGCCCTGAGGGAAGGCTTGGCTAATGGCACTATCGACAGCATTTGTTCCGACCACCAACCGCACGATATCGATGCTAAGTTGGGCGCTTTCCCAGAAACCGAACCCGGTGTTTCGTCGCTGGAAACACTGTTGCCCTTGATGCTAAAGTTGGTAGATCAACGTGCAATAACTTTAGAACAGGGCATCGCCGCATTAACCCATAAACCCGCGCAAATACTGCAACTTAATAGCGGTGCATTAACCCCAGGCTTTGCTGCTGACTTGTGTATTTTCGATCCTGAGTGGGAATGGCAAGTCAATTCAGAAAGCTGGCGTAGCCAAGGCATTAATACACCGTTTTGGGGCGTGACGTTTAAAGGCAAAGTAACCCATACTCTGCAAACAGGTGTGGTTATTTAGTGTATTAGATATTATGGGGAAGTTATGACTATAAAAAAAAGAATTGAACCATTAATAACCGAACTTCAAAAAATTGTTGATGAAATAAACTCCACATCTGAAAAGTACAAGCTAGAAGTTAAGCAACAAAAGAAAAAAAAGAAAACATTAGCATCGTTGGTATTTACGGGGAGCGGTTGGGGACTGGATTGCAAGAAAAGGGATATACAGTTTCATTGCAGGGGCGCTCAATTGAAGAACGGATGTACGGTTTTTTGAAACAGTTGTTTGGTAGGGAGTACGACAGGTATGTACAAACACAGCCTGAGCCGCATTACCCATTATGGAAAACTGAAAATTTTGATGATGTAAGGAAGGCTATTTATCATTACGCAGAATACACGCCACCAAATACAAACGAAGATTTAGATTCAGTTGTTTACCCAGGCGAAATGAGTAAATCTAATGAAGCACATTTTGAAGGTGGCAAAACGACAATATTAGTAAATAAGTATGAAAGGAATCGGATCGCCAGGGAAAAATGCATTGAATACCACGGTGTCACATGTGTTGTATGTGGTTTTAATTTTGAAAAAGTGTATGGGGATATTGGGAAGGATTTCATCGAAGTGCATCATTTAATTAAGGTCTCGGATAAGAAGCAGGTGTACGAAGTTAGTCCTGTTAAAGACCTTCGTCCTGTATGTCCTAATTGCCACGCAATGCTACACAAAAAAGACCCCCCTTATACAATAGATGAATTAAATATATTAATAAAACGGTAGCCAAAGGTACGCATTGCGTACCTTTTGGACTGTAAAAACTCCTTCATATAAAACGCCACGCATCATGGGCATCATCAAAAAACTCGCCTCACAAACGGCTATTTATGGCCTCAGCAGTATATTCGGGCGTTTCCTCAATTACCTGCTCGTACCTCTTTATACTTATTATTTCTCTGCGGCAGAATACGGGGTGGTGGCGGAGTTCTACGCTTATGCTGGGTTTTTTTCGGTGGTATTGCTGTTCGGGTTTGATACCGGTTATTTTCGTTTTCGGGACAAAGAAAATACCGAAAAAGATAAGGCTTACGCCACTGCGTTATGGTTTATTCTGCTAATAAACTTAGGTTTTTTTGCCCTTATCTTATGGATAAATCCGTGGTTGTCCAATCTGCTAAGTTATTCGGAACATCCCGAATACGTGCTTTGCTTTAGCTTAATACTTATCCTGGATGCTGTTTCATCCATACCGTTTGCGCGTTTACGCGCAGAAGATAAAGCTTTTTCATTCGCTGGGATTAAAATCGCTGAAATATTAATAACGGTGGGTTTAAGCCTGTTTTTTATCAAGTATTGCCCTAAGCTGTACGCCGACAAAACCTATCCCTTAGTTACCCAATTTTATGATCCAGCGTTAGGTGTGGGCTATATTTTTATCGCCAATTTGATTGCCAGTGTATTTAAATTTTTACTGCTGATTCCGCTTTTTCTGGGCTTAGGTTGGGGTTTCGATAAAAATTTATTCGGGCGTATGCTCAAATATTCCCTGCCGATGGTGATAATCGGTTTTGCTGGCATCATCAACGAGATGCTTGACCGCGTGCTGCTAAAACAATTGCTGCCTTACGATTTAGCGACCAATATGAAAATGTTGGGCATTTATGGTGCATGTTACAAGCTTTCTATCTTGATGTCCTTGTTTATACAGGCTTTTCGCTTTGCCGCCGAACCGTTTTTCTTTTCTTATTCGCAAAACAGCGATGCCCGAGCCATCTATGCAAAAGTGTTGCGGTTTTTTGTGATTTTTTGTGTGTTTATCTTTTTGCTAGTCACCTTATTCATTGATTTCTTTAAATACTTTGTCGGGCCAGAGTTTCGAGTTGGCTTAGATGTCGTGCCGGTTTTACTGCTTGCCAACTTGTGTTTAGGCATCTACGTCAATCTATCAATCTGGTACAAACTGACCGACCACACCTTAATTGGCGCGTTTGTTTCCCTTTGTGCCGCTGCGCTCACTATCGCCCTAAATATCTGGTGGATTCCCGTGTACGGCTATATGGGTTCAGCCTGGGCGCACTTGATCAGTTATGGCGGGATGGCGGTAGTGTCTTATTTATTGGGGCGGATTTATTATCCGGTTGATTATGATGTGTTGAGGATTTTGGCTTATATAGCCTTAGGCTTGGGGCTTTATCAGGCTAAATTGCAATTACAGCCGATGATTTTCTGGCAACCTGGCTTATTGGCGGGGGCGTTGTTGCTGCTTTATTTGTTGATTGCTACGCTGTTTGAAAGGCGGCAATTAAGAATAAGCTAAGGCGTGAAGTCTAATTGCAACAGTGCCACTACGAAACTTTACAAGACAACATTTAAACCAATTTGACATCTTGTATGGGTGACAGTACCTTAGTCCGTTTTAATATCTTCACACAGTCCACATTTCTTAAGAGCACACATGGAACATTTTCACCGCATCAGCCGTTTACCTCCTTACGTTTTCAATATCGTCAATGAGCTAAAAGCCAAAGCGCGAGCGGCAGGTGAAGATATTATTGATTTCGGCATGGGTAATCCAGACCAGCCTACGCCGGATCACATCGTCAATAAGCTGTTGGAAGCGACTAAACGGCCTGATACCCACCGTTATTCGATGTCCAAAGGCATCCCAAGGTTACGGCGGGCTATTTGTAACTGGTACAAAACCCGCTTTGATGTGGATTTAGACCCTGAAACGGAAGCGATTGTTACCATTGGCTCCAAAGAAGGACTGGCGCATCTGGCGTTGGCGACATTGGGGCCCGGCGATGTCGTGCTGGTGCCGAATCCTGCTTACCCCATCCATCCTTATGGTGTGGTGATTGCTGGGGCAGATGTACGCCATGTGCCGTTGATTCCGGGTGTGGATTTTTTTGAGGCGCTGGAAAAAGCTATCGTCGATTCTTGGCCGAAGCCGAAAATGCTTATCCTGAATTTCCCAGGCAACCCAACCAGCGGCTGTGTCGAACTGGATTTTTTCGAGAAAATTATCGCATTAGCTAAAGAGCATAAGATTTGGGTCGTCCATGATATTGCTTATGTTGATATTGTGTTCGATGGTTATGTTGCGCCGTCGATACTGCAAGTGGAAGGTGCTAAAGATATTGCGGTGGAGTTTTTCTCCATGTCGAAAAGCTATAACATGCCCGGTTGGCGCGTGGGCTTTATGTGCGGCAATAAGGAACTGGTCGGCGCCTTGGCTCGCATCAAGTCCTACCTCGATTACGGCACCTTCACCCCCATCCAGATTGCCGCTATCGCCGCACTGGAAGGTCCGCAAGAGTGCGTCCACGAGATCGCCGACATGTACCGCAAACGCCGCGACGTGCTGTGTGAAGGTTTGAACTCCATCGGCTGGCCGGTGGAAAAACCGAAAGCGACCATGTTTGTCTGGGCAAAAATTCCTGAAGCTTATCAAGCGATGGGTTCGCTGGAGTTTTCCAAGAAGTTATTAATAGAAGCTAAGGTCGCCGTCGCCCCTGGCATCGGCTTCGGTCAATACGGCGACGATCACGTAAGATTCGGCCTGATCGAAAACGAACACCGCACAAGGCAGGCGATCAGGGGGATTAAGCAGATGATGAAAAAGGATGGGGCTGTATAATGCCCGTTCCTATTCCTAAGCTATTGTAATGTAAAGAGAGGGCTTAGGTGTCATGGAGCTACTTCTTTTTAATTTTAATAGGGCTAGCGCTCATTACCCCGTTTTTTACGTGTCGCCGCCGTGCAAATGAAGAGCAACATCTTCAACTAACTTGGCAAGAGTTTTGTAGCGGCAATATGGGGATGTTTATAACCAGTAGCCCATTCATGCGAATAGCAATATATGATGATTTTATGGTTATTGGATTTATTAATCCGAATGTGATCCCATATAAATAAATTGACAATATTTCCGTAAATAAAAGATTTTTCTCTTTAAAAAAGTCAGGCGTAATGATGCAGTTGAAAGGTTTTAAATTGAGCTACTATTTTAATTCTCGCGATTCTGAAACGCTTGCAAAATTGATCAAAAATAGACTATGACTTTTAACAATGTATTGAAATTTGAAATCATTCCCACGCAGAACGTGGGTACTATTAAAATAGCCCATAGGGCGGATTAGCCGCACAACTTGGTCGGGTTTGATTTGCCCCTTTTGTTTGGGCGCGGTGTAATCCGCCGAATGTATGGTGTATTCTTATCATGCGGCGGATTACGGCGCACGGAAACGCCTTACATACCTGAGTGTAAAACTGTTTGTGCGCCTAATCCGCCCTACAGTTTTGAAATCATTCCCATGCTCTGCGTGGGAATGCATACCGCACTGCTCCAGCGGTGCGATTCGGGACGCAGGAGCGTCATGAAATGAATTCCCACGCAGAGCATGGGAACTATTAAAATAAAGTATTGGAAATTTTTAATTAGGATCAACTTTGAAACCCGTAAAAATAGGCATCATCGGATTGGGTACGGTCGGCGGTGGCACGGTTAACGTGCTGAAACGCAACGCCGAAGAAATCGCGCGAAGGGCAGGGCGGCAGATTGTCATCGCCCGTGCGTCCGCCAAAGACTTAAGCAAGCAGCGCATTTGCGACACCCAAGGCATCGCTTTGACCGCCGACCCTTACGAAATCATCAACGACCCTGAGATTGAGATTGTCCTGGAGTTGATCGGCGGTGCGGGCGAGGTAAAGGACATGGTGCTGGCGGCAATCGCCAATCGTAAGCACGTCGTGACCGCCAACAAATCATTGATTGCCTTGCACGGCAACGAGATATTCGCCAAGGCCAGCGAGCAAGGCGTGATCGTCGCCTTTGAAGCGGCGGTAGCAGGCGGCATCCCGATTATCAAAGTCATCCGTGAAGGCTTGAGCGGCAACCAAATCCAATGGCTGGCTGGCATCATCAACGGCACGGGCAATTTCATCCTGACCGAAATGCGCGATAAAGGTTGCGATTTTTACGACGTTTTGGCGGAAGCGCAAGCCTTAGGCTATGCCGAAGCCGATCCGACTTTTGATATCGAAGGCATTGATGCTGGGCATAAGCTGACGATTCTGGCCTCCATCGCCTTCGGGATTCCCTTGCAGTTCGATAAGGTCTATACCGAAGGGATTACCCAGATTACCCGCGCCGATGTGGAATATGCTGAACAATTAGGTTATCGAATCAAGCATTTAGGCATTGCCAGAAAAATGCCAGACGGCATTGAGTTACGGGTACACCCAACGCTAATCCCAGAGCGCCGCTTGATCGCCAACGTCAACGGCGTGATGAACGCCATCGTGGTCAAAGGCGATGCGGTGGGGCCTACGCTGCATTACGGTGCTGGCGCAGGCGCTGACCCCACGGCCTCATCCGTGGTGGCAGACGTGATTGATGTGGTTAGGGCATTGACCAGCGATCCCGAAAACCGCGTCCCGCATCTAGCTTTCCAAGCCGATGCCTTGCACGATATTCCGGTGTTGCCGTCGCAGCAGTTCAAAACCGCTTACTATTTACGATTGAATGCGGAAGACAAGCCTGGCGTATTGGCCGACGTTACCCGCATTTTAGCTAAACACCAGATCAGCATCGATGCCATTCTTCAAAAGAAACCGACGGATGATAAGGCCTTGGTCCCTATCATCCTGTTAACGCAAATCACCCTAGAAAACGAAATGAATGCGGCTATCACCGAAATGGAAGCCTTGCCGACTGTTAGCGGTAAAATCAACCGCATTCGCTTGGAAACTCTAGGGTAACCACATGTGGGATTGAAGGCCTCCAAAAATTATCCACTCATGGTTCGACAAGCTCACCACGAACGGATAATATATTGATTTTTATTAATTCACCGTTCGCACTGTACTCGAAGGGCATAAAAGCCTGTCGAAGTGCGATTTATAGCAATTTCCAAATAAGCAATGTCCAATAATAAACACTATACAGGCTTAATCAACCGCTACCGCGACCGCCTACCCGTCAACGATGACACCCGCATCATCAGCTTAAACGAAGGCAATACGCCCTTAATTAAGTTAAGCAACATCCCAAGAATGATCGGTAAGGACGTTGATATTTACGTCAAGTTTGAAGGCTTGAACCCCACCGGATCGTTCAAAGATAGGGGTATGACGATGGCGATAACCCAGGCCGTATCTGAGGGCAGCAGGGCTGTGATCTGCGCGTCAACGGGCAATACCTCAGCATCGGCAGCGGCTTACGCGGCACGAGCTGGCATCAAAGCCTTCGTATTGATTCCCGACGGCAAGATTGCGATGGGCAAGCTGGCGCAAACTCTGATGTATGATGCGACCATTATCAAAATCAACGGCAATTTCGACCAAGGCATGAGCTTGGTAAAAGAGATTGCCGACCATGCGCCCGTGACCATTGTAAACTCCATCAATCCGTATCGCTTACAAGGGCAAAAAACCGCCTCGTTTGAGATTATCGACGACTTGGGTGATGCGCCGGATTACCACTGCCTGCCCGTTGGTAATGCGGGCAATATTTCCGCGTATTGGATGGGTTATAAGGAATATTCAACGGATTCGGCAACGCATAAGGCCGTCACTAACAAACGTCCGGTCATGTGCGGCTACCAAGCCGCAGGTGCTGCGCCGTTTTTGGCAGGACATCCTATCGAACACCCGGAAACCATCGCCACCGCCATCCGCATTGGCAACCCGCAATCCTGGGATTTGGCCTGGGCAGCGCACAACGAATCTGGCGGTTGGTTTGATAAATTTACCGACGACGAAATCTTAATAGCACAAAAAATGCTGACACAATATGAAGGTATTTTCTGCGAACCAGCCTCGGCAATAGCACTTTCAGGTGCTATGAAAGATATTAAAAGCGGAAAGATCCCTGAAGGTAGCAGGATAGTTTGTACCTTGACGGGTAATGGCATCAAAGATCCCGACACTGCCATCAAACAATGTGCGTCGGCAAGGATGGTCACAATAGAGCCGGAATTGAATGCGGTTAAGAAGGCGATTTTGGATAATATGTAAGAGGTTGATGTAGTTTTCAATTGTAGGGTGCGTTTAGGGTGCGTTTTACGCGCCATAATGAATCAGGATTTAAAGCAGCGTTGCCAAATCAGTCCTTCGTTCTGAATTTACAGTTTTTTGGTGCAAGGAATGCACCTGGCTTTCATTTTATTGTTAAAGGAAATAAGAGTGAATAAATTTATAGCAGTTGCTGTATCTTTATCTCTTTTGTTAGGTTGTTCGGCAATTCAAGCCATTCCAGGTGCAGAAACAGTAGAAATAGTAAATGAAGTGCCGAATAGAGAAAGATGTTTATTCCGTGGGGAAATTATTGACTCACAGGGGAGCTGGGCTATAGGCGACTATACTTCAAATAAGAATCTTGTTTTAGGTGCTTGAAATGAACTCAGAAATGAAGCCTATCGGCTAGGCGGAAACGTTGTATATATTCAAGACATGAAAAATACGAATGCGTATGGTTCGATGGGGGCTACAAATGCAACGGCGGCAGGTAAAGCATAGTACTGTAAAAATATATAATTGGAGTTTTGTATGTTGAGTATTTTGTAGTCCAGTAGATTGTGATTCGTACACTCACCCACAACCTACATCCCTGATTAATCTAAAGTCCTATCATCAATGAAATCAAGCAAACTCTTCGGCTTACATTCCGTACAGGCGGCATTGGATTACTCGCCGGATAAAATTATTCGGGTTTGGGTTGATGTACAGCGCGTGGATAAGCGATTAAGTACAATCATTGAAAGTCTCGTGGCACTGGGCATAGAGCCGGAAAAAACGGACAGGAAAAAACTTGATCGTCTGGCTGACGGCAATAATCATCAAGGCATTGCGATGGAAATCGAAATGCCGAGTGAGCAAACTGAAAGCGATTTGAAGACGATGGTGGAAAACTTGACCACCACTGCATTGTTGCTGGTGCTGGATAACGTGCAAGATCCGCATAATTTTGGGGCTTGTTTGCGAACTGCCGATGCAACCGGGGTGCAAGGCGTTATTATCACTAAGGATAATGCCACTGGCATTACCCCGACGGTGTGTAAGGTTGCCAGCGGCGCGGCTGAAACCGTGCCAGTCTATCAAGTTACCAACTTAGCAAGAACACTGCGCTGGCTTAAGGGCGAAGGTATTTGGATCATGGGTGCTGCTGGTGAAGCGGAGCAAACCGTCTATCAAACCGATTTGACTGTGCCGATGGCATTGGTTATCGGTGCGGAAGGGAAAGGGCTTAGGCGGCTGACTAAAGAGAATTGTGATAGTTTGATTAAATTGCCGATGCTGGGACAGGTAGAAAGCCTGAATTTATCGGTGGCTACGGGTGCGTTTCTTTATGAAACTGTGCGGCAGCGTTCAAAAACTAATTGAAGTGTTGATTCCGCTCATGGTTCGACAGGTTCGCCACGAACGGAATCAACCCATCACCGTTTGTCCTGAGCCTGTCGAAGGACATAATCAGAAATACTAATAAATGCAATCCAATCCCAAATATTACCTGCAGGGCAAAGATTTAAGCTGCATCCGCGACGACAGGGAATTATTTGCAAACCTCTGTTTTGCTGTGCAGCGTGGGCAAGTTTTGCTACTGGAAGGTCAGAACGGCAGTGGTAAGACTTCCCTGTTACGGATTATCTGCGGTTTTCGTGAGCCCGATACTGGGGCGGTTTCGTGGTGCGGAGAAGAAATCCCGCAAAGCCAATATTATTCGGATATGGCTTATGTAGGGCATTTGGATGGCATTAAAAAAGAACTGACCGTGCTGGAAAATTTGAGATTGTCGCTAGCACTTGGTCAGCCTGGAAAGTTATCAATCCAACAGGCATTGGAGAAAGTGCAATTAGTCGGCTATGACGATACTTTGATTCAAGCCTTATCAGCCGGACAAAAGCGGCGCTTATCGTTAGCTCGACTGTTGATTACTCATAATGTCTTGTGGATACTGGATGAGCCGTTTACTTCGCTGGATAAACAAGGCATAACTCTGGTTGAGTCATTAATGGCTGAGCACTGTGCTAACGGCGGCATGATGGTGATGACTTCGCACCACGACGTTAATCTGCAAGGTGTTGATGTGCAACGCATAAGGTTATCTTGATGGCACTGTTTGATGCGTTTTCCGCAATTGTTCGCCGTGATTTGGTGCTGGCGATGCGGCGACGCTCGGAGATTGCCAATCCGGTGCTGTTTTTTATCCTCGTCATCACCTTATTCCCACTGGGCATCGGCGCACAACCTAAATTGTTACAAGCCATTGCGCCTGGTATCATCTGGGTTTCGGCTTTGCTGGCAACCATGTTGTCGTTGGATAGCCTGTTCCGTTCTGATTTTGATGATGGCTCACTTGAGCAGATTTTGCTCAGTCCGTATCCAACGTCGATTCTTGTTTTAGGCAAAATAACGGCACATTGGCTGACGACGGGCTTGCCTTTGTTGATAGTTGCGCCCTTGTTGGCAGTTTTTTTGGGAATGCCTAATCAGTCCTTAAGCATTCTGCTGATAACATTGCTGTTAGGAACGCCGATATTAAGTTTGATAGGTGCAGTGGGCGTTGCTTTAACGGTGGGCTTACGCCGTGGCGGCATGATTTTGTCTTTGTTGGTGCTGCCTTTGTATGTTCCGGTGTTGATTTTTGCCAGCAACGCAGTCGAGATGGCAAGCACGGGCTTACCTGTCACTGCACAAATCAATATTCTGATTTCAATGTTACTAATGGCATTGGTGTTAGCGCCGTGGCCAACGGCTGCTGCACTAAAAATGAGTATAAATTCCTAAATTCCCGTAAAATGGACGTTTTATAAAAGCAAGTTGGAGTGTGTCAATATGGGTATGGGCAAATATCTTTCCATCTTTACTGTGGCGACTGAGCAGCAAAGAAAGGACAATTTTGAAGATTACTGGCAGTTTACTCAACATCATGGGGGTGAGCTGCTTGAAGCTGAGAAGGATTTGGCAAAGAAACGCGCCAAGCTTAAAAACTTTAAAGACAATCCTGTAAAGCTACGTAAGCCGTTAGCTAATCCCGATGCGTTTTATCGCAACTATATCGAAATGAAAGACGATCCTAAATCTTTGGATCGCATGACTTTAATGTTAACAGGCATGTACAAATTCGCCCGACATGAGTGGGTCGGAATCAAAGGTGCGTGGGATGTCGTGCCTGATATGGCGAACTCACATTCCGTGGAAGATAAAATCAGTCGTGTACATTTGGCGGAAGAATTTTGCCATTGGCGGCTTTTTGATGAAATGCTACGTACCTGTGGTCTGGACAAGATTGAATGGATGCCTTTGTCACCGTGGAAAGAATGGGTTTATGAGCAATTCCCTAAATTCCCTGGCTTTATAATGGACTCACCAGCGTTTGTTACCGAACTGATGGGCGTGACCTATTATTTCCACTTACATCGTTTGTTTGATGACATTTTGGCGGATGAGCCGGAAGTCCGTCAGCGCATGAAAGAATTATTGGATGAAATTACCATTGATGAAGTTGCCCATGTCGGTCAACGTAGAAATTTCATTGGTCCAATTGGGATGAAGGTTTCAAAATGGATGGTTAAACCGCTATACACGTTGTTTTTTAATGACATCCCTGAAGTTGGACAGTTGTTTAATGTTGAACAGATGATTAAAGACGGTGAAGCTTTTGATTTTAATGAAGTACCTGACTATATGCTGGAGCGTACTTGGATTCCTTCGTATTGTAAGGCTTGATGAGCTAAGCAAGCTGTAAGGATTCGGCTTGCTGATTAGCTGATATTGAGTTACCGCCTTAGAGTTTATAGATTATGTTTCTAGTCCCCGATCCGGTCGTGCGGTTTTTTCATCGCATGGCTTCTCCTCCCCATTTTTACGCGTTTTCTGAGCGTTTAATGCCGTGGTTAGTCGTCATATTCCTATTGCTAACCGTGACGGGCCTATATGGCGGCTTATATCTCGCGCCACCCGATTACCAGCAAGGGGATAGCTACCGCATCATCTACATTCATGTGCCCGCTGCCTGGATGTCGTTATTTATCTATGTGGTAATGGCGATTGCTGGAGCAATTGGTTTGATTTGGCGCATTAAGCTGGCGGAAGTCGTGATGATTAGCAGCGCATCTGTTGGTGCCAGTTTCACCTTCATTGCATTGGTGACGGGATCGTTATGGGGAAAACCCATGTGGGGGACCTGGTGGGTGTGGGATGCACGCTTAACATCTGAGTTAATTTTGTTATTTTTGTACTTGGGTGTGATTGGTTTGTATGGCGCGATTGATGACAAGCGCACAGCTTCCAAGGCGGTCGCTATTCTAGCTTTGGTGGGTGTGGTTAATATCCCGATTATTCATTATTCCGTTGAATGGTGGAATACCCTGCATCAAGGGCCAACGGTTGCTAAAGTGGGCAAGCCGTCGATACATCTGAGTATGCTAACGCCATTGCTTCTTATGGCCTTAGCGTTCAAAGTTTATTATGCGATTGCCTTAATATTGCAAGCACGCGTCGAGTTATTGCAGCGGGAGCGTAATTCTCAATGGGTGAAAGTGAAAGCAACTGAGGAGGGCGGGCTTTGAACCTACAAGAATTCCTGTCTATGGGCGGTTACGGTTTTTATGTTTGGACTTCGTATGGTATTTGCTTGGTCGTCCTGCTCGCCAATGTGGTCACACCCATTATCCAACGTAAAAATTTTTTAAGACAGAAAGCGCTTAAGCAAAAACGGCAAGACTTATGAAGACCGCAAGAAGACAGCGACTGATTTTAATTGGCTTGATGGTGCTGGGTGCAGGTATAGCCACAGCATTCGCGCTGAAATCCTTCAATGAAAATTTGATGTATTTTTTCCCACCGACTGACGTGGTGGAAGGCAAAGCGCCTAAGGATGCTTTGTTCCGCTTAGGCGGCATGGTCATCAAGGGTTCAGTAGAAAGGCCAGATAATGGCATGATGGTGCGTTTTAAGCTGACCGATTTCAACAAAGAAGTAGCGGTTGAATACACGGGCATTCTGCCGGACTTGTTCAGGGAAGGTCAAGGCATTGTCGCGCATGGCAAGTTAAATCCACAAGGCGTTTTTGTAGCAGAAGAAGTGCTGGCAAAGCATGATGAAAACTATATGCCACCGGAAGTTAAGGCGAGTTTGAAGAAGCAGATAACTCCTGCCCAAGGTCAAAATCCATGATTCCTGAGACTGGACATTTCTCATTAATACTCGCCTTGTGCATGGCAATTATCCTTGCCATTGCACCCATTGTGGGCGCAACGCGTTCCATATCTGGCTGGATAGCGGTCGCCAGACCTGCCGCTTTTGCCCAATTGCTTTTTGTAGCAATTTCTTACGCTTGTTTGACTTACAGTTTTTTGACGCATGATTTCTCAGTGAAATATGCGGCAATGAATTCAAATACCGCCTTGCCAGTATTGTATTTGGTTTCAGGTGTTTGGGGTGCGCATGAAGGTTCGTTATTGCTCTGGGCATTAGTGCTATGTTGTTGGACGGCTTTGGTGGCACGATTCAGCCGAGCCATTCCCGATGCAACAGTTGCCAGAGTGTTGGGTGTAATGGGTATGATTTCCATCGGCTTCCTCCTGTTCTTGCTGTTGACATCAAACCCTTTTGAGCGCCTGTTTCCAGCTCCGGTTGAAGGTCGGGATTTGAATCCTTTGTTGCAAGATGTCGGGCTTGCGATACATCCACCCATGTTGTACATGGGCTACGTCGGCTTTTCCGTGGCTTTTGCTTTTGCGATTGCCGCTTTGATGCAAGGTCGTCTCGATGCTGCCTGGGCGCGTTGGTCTAGGCCGTGGACAACGGTTGCCTGGATGTTTCTTACAATTGGTATAGCGCTAGGCAGTTGGTGGGCATATTACGAATTAGGCTGGGGCGGTTGGTGGTTTTGGGATCCTGTGGAAAACGCTTCGTTTATGCCTTGGCTAGTCGGTACGGCGTTAATCCATTCCTTAGCGGCGACAGAAAAACGCGGTGTATTTAAAACCTGGACGGTTTTGTTAGCGATTTTTGCCTTTTCATTAAGTTTGTTAGGGACGTTCCTCGTGCGTTCCGGTGTGTTAACGTCAGTCCATGCCTTCGCCAGCGATCCAGCCAGGGGTTTGTTTATCCTGATTTTTTTGGCGATTGTTATTGGCGGCTCTTTATTGTTATATGCCGTTCGCGCACCTGCTGTTAAATCCAGCGCGACTTTTGAGCCAGTATCTAGGGAATCGGTGATTCTCATCAATAATGTGTTACTGGTCGTGACTGCTGCCAGCATATTGCTGGGTACGCTTTACCCCTTGGTAATTGACGCACTGGGCATGGGCAAAATTTCAGTCGGGCCACCGTATTTTAATGCCGTATTCATCCCATTAATGGCACCTTTGGCGATTGCCGTGGGTGGCGGGATGCTTTTACGTTGGAAACGCGATAGCCTGAGTGATCTTACCTCAAGGGTGCGCTGGTTTATTTTGGGCTGTGTGGCAGGCGGACTGGCATTGCCTTTGCTCATGCCGTTTTATTCTTGGGCCGCGGCGTTGGGATTGACCTTAGCATTGTGGACGGCAGCAATGACAGCGCTTTCTTTCATTGATCGACTGGGCGATAAAGGCTTGTCATGGGAACGTCTGGCTAAAATACCAGCAGGATTTTATGGCATGACCATTGCCCATCTTGGGATTGCTGTATTTGTGGTCGGTATTACCTTGACTTCTGTTTACAGTATTGAGAAAGATAGTCGCATGGCTCCTGGCGAAACACTCGAATTGTCCGGCTATAAATTCAAATTCCAAGGTATAAAACAAGCCCAAGGGCCTAATTACATTGCCCAACAAGGTTTGATAACCGTGAGTCATGAAGGCAAGCCGGATGTCATACTAGAACCACAAAAACGGACTTACCAGGTCCAAAAAATGCCTATGACGGAAGCCGCTATTGATGCCGGATTATTCAGGGATTTGTTTGTTGCTATTGGCGAACCGTTAGGAGACGAAGGCGCGTGGAGTCTAAGGATTTATTACAAAGCCTTTATCCGCTGGATATGGTTGGGCGCAATATTCATGGGGATAGGTGGATTGTGTGCGACTTGTGATAAGCGTTATCGCAGTGCTAAAAAGCCTGCATTAATCGATTAGACATTGCAGAGTATGTAAATCAAACGAATTGGAAAAGAGCAGCAATGAGCGAGGAATTGATTGCTTTAAAAATACAACAAATTCAATCGAAAGCTTTCAAGCAAGAATTACTGTCTTTTTTAGATTATCTGTTAGCCAAACAATCCTCGGATAGACTTATGGTAAAAAGAATTCCTAAATTTGGCTGTGCTAAAGGTGCTTTTAAGATGCTGGAGGATTTCGATGAACATAAATGATAATAAACGTTTTGCTTTATTGATTGATGCTGATAATGCCCAAGCTAAAGCCATAGATGCTATTTTAATAGAGGCGGCAAGATATGGTGATGTGACATCAAGGCGTTGTTATGGCGACTGGACGAGCCCACAAAGTAAAAGCTGGAAAGAAGTATTAAATAAACATGCTATTCAACCTATTCAGCAATTCGCCTACACAGTTGGGAGAAACGCCACCGATTCAGCATTAATTATTGATGCAATGGATTTATTGTATACGGGGAAATTTAACGGGTTTTTCCTGGTCTCGAGCCATAGCGACTTTACTAAATTGGCGACACGTTTAAGGGAGGCAGGGTTAGAGATAATCGGAATAGGAAAACAAAATACACCAGAGGCATTTCGTTCGGCTTGTAATAGGTTTATTTTTACTGAAACCATAACTGAAGATGAAAATAAAACAGATGAAAATAATAATGTTGAGCAAATAAGCAAAAATATCGCGACATCTGCTGAAAAAAATGATTCTACGAAATCGCCGCCCAAAACATCATCGACCAAAAAATTAAAAAAACTAATAATTGATGCAATCAATTCGCCATCGGAGGGCGATGGTTGGGCTAATCTGAGCGAAGTTGGAAATTACCTCAATCGAATAGACAGTTCTTTTGACCCAAGGAATTATGGTCTCCCTAAATTAAGTTTGTTGGTTAAGTCTTTAAACTATGTCGATTATAAAAATAGTAATTCTAAACACTTTGTTAAGTTAAAAGACGCTAATGCTTAAGTACATCATCCCACTGGCATTGTTCATCGTTCTGGCTGTGTTTTTGGCGTTGGGCTTGAAAGGTAAGCCTGGCGAAATTCCTTCGCCTTTGCTAAACAAGCCCGCTCCGGCATTTTCTGCCCCTAAACTCAACGCGCCAAATGAAAAGCTGTCACCCGCCGACTTGAAAGGTAAGGTCTGGTTGTTTAATGTCTGGGCTTCCTGGTGTGTTTCTTGCCGAGCGGAACATCCGGTCATCAATCAGTTAGCGCAGCAGCAAGCGGCTATTATCGTCGGCTTGAATTATAAGGACGATCCCGATGCTGCAAAAAAATGGCTGGAAACATTGGGTAATCCGTATAACGATAGCGTGATGGATGCCGATGGCCGGATCGGCATAGATTGGGGCGTGTATGGCGTACCGGAAACCTTTGTGATGGATAAGCAAGGTATCGTCCGCTACAAGCATACTGGGCCGGTGACAGAAGAAGACGTGCAAAATATTTTTCTCCCTTTGGTTGCCAAATTGCAGGCGGAGTTATGATTAAGCTGTGGTTTTTTGCATTCATCCTACTTATTGCTACCCAAGGCTTCGCAATTGACGATCATCAACTTGCCGATCCTGAACAGCAAAAGACTTACGAGCTGATTAATTCAGAGCTACGCTGCCTTGTCTGCCAAAACCAGACCATTGCCGACTCCAATGCTGAACTCGCGGGTGATTTACGTAGACAAGTCTTTGAAATGCTACAGCAAGGCAAATCCAAAGACGAGATTATCCAGTTTATGACCGACCGTTATGGTGATTTTGTTTTGTATAATCCGCCTTTAAAAACCAAAACCGCCCTGCTTTGGTTAGGCCCGATTGCTTTCTTGCTAACGGGATTTACGATGATTTTTTGGTTTATCCGTCGCAAAAAGCAAGCGGCAGTTACAGTATTTGATAAAGGCAAACAGGAAAAAATGCGTCAGCTTTTAGAGGACACTGAAAGCAGTGTTGAAGACGGAGACAAGTTATGAATAGCATATTTTGGCTTGCTGCTGTTGCAATGATATTGATAGCGTTTCTAATTGTGCTGCCGCCTTTGTGGCGCAAGCGCGACAACACAGCGATAGATGATCTGGATCAGCGCAATATCAAAATTGCACGAGATCGACTCGTCGAGTTGAAAGCTAATAAAGCTTCCGGTGGTATAAGCGAAGCACAGTACGATGAACAAGTTATTGAACTTGAGCAGGCATTAAGTGACGATCTTGAAATATCGAATTCATCTAGAAAATCGGATAGCCAAGGTCGTTGGTTAGTCTATGTGCTGGCTGTTGCAATACCTGCATTATCAGCAACGTTGTATACGACATTGGGCGATTATCAAGCCATAAGTCGCAGTAATGATCCATCGCAAGCGGCACAAATCGGTCCAGCAGACTCAGCAACACCTAGCCCTGAAGCCATCAACAAAATGGTGGCGGGTTTAGCCGAAAAATTGAAGAAAGAACCCAAAAATCTTGAAGGTTGGTTGATGTTGGGGCGTTCTTACAAGATGCTACAGCGTTTTCCAGAAGCTGTTGAAGCCTTTGCACATGCGTATGAATTGGCCGTAGAAAAGGTCGAAGTTATGTTGCCTTATGCGGAAGTTATTGCATTATCCAGTGACAATAATTGGGCCGGAAAACCGCAAGAGTTAGTAATGAAAGCGTTAACAATCGATCCTAAAAACCTGAATGGCTTATGGTTTGCGGCAATGGCAAATGCACAGCAAGGTGATAAGAAAACGGCGGTAGGCTATTTGCGGAAATTAGAAGCGGCTTTACCCGCTGAGTCTCCAGATAAGCAGCAAATCCATGAATTAATAGTAAATTCTGAAAGTGCATTGGCTAATGCCGCGCCGGCATCGTCAACAAAATCTGCCGCATCATCTGGGGTTTCTGTTGCCATTCAAGTCAGTTTGGCTGCCGAATTACAAGCCAATGCCAAGCCGGATGATACTGTCTTTATCTATGCCCAAGCTTTATCTGGCCCTAAAATGCCATTGGCGATTGTGCGTAAACAGGTGAAGGAATTACCCTTATCCGTTAGTCTGTCAGATGCACAATCGATGCTGCCCAATATGAAGTTATCTAACTTCAAACAAGTCAGGTTATTGGCGCGAATTTCTAAATCAGGCAATCCCATGCCGCAAATAGGTGACTTGATTGGGGTGATTGAACAAGCAACGCTTGCAGACCATAAGGAAAACAAGATAATCATCAATGATAGAATGAAATAGCCCTTTTACCTAAGTATGAACGAACAACGCCTAATCGAGCTGGAGATAAAAACGGCCTATCAAGACGATTTATTGCAAGAATTGAACAAAATAGTCGCACAACAACAGCATCAAATACTGCTGCTAGAAAAGACCTGCCAACTACTGCATGAACGGATGAGCAGCTTCCGACTTGAGCAGAGTGAAGAAATTATCGACCAACCCCCGCCGCATTATTAAGGCAGCTAGACCTTGATCTTGCCCTAATTCCACAGACACCCTGCTAAGCGACTTTTTTGGTTTCAAACGCAATTTGGCTAAGACAATCCAATTTGGAATGAAGCCGTTTGCGATTATAGTGCGCTTCGATATATTCGAACACCTGGTGCTTGGCAGCAGATCGGGTCTTAAAGCGTTCGCCATGCACTGCTGTTACCTTAAAGCTGTGGTTCCAGCTTGCCATGACTGACCTCGGCTTCAGAGATTACTCTCTTAGTCGAGTGTCCGCTAGACCAGGGGTAAGGTCATTTTATTATACCCCTCTTCCACAAGGGGAGAGGGGTATGTTGCTCCCATTCATGGCTCGACAAGGCTCTCCTGAGTTAATCGAAGGGCTCACCACGAACGGAGTTATTTAAGCTATCTCTAACGGTCGCCTCTGCCGGAATGACGGCCTTAACTTCATCATAACGCCTTCCGCCCATTAAACGCATGCGCCAACGTCCCGCTATCAATAAACTCCAATTCCCCACCCATCGGTACACCGTGGGCGATGCGACTGGCTTGGACTTGGTGTTTTCTTGCCAACTCGCCGATGAAATAAGCGGTGGCTTCGCCTTCGACGGTGGAATTAGTGGCAAGGATAAGCTCTTTGATCAAACCGTCCACCATACGTTGTTCCAGCACGTCGAGACCCAACTCGTCAGGACCTATGCCGTCCAAGGGTGACAGCCGCCCATGCAGGACAAAATAATGCCCGTTGAAAACGGTGGCTTGGTCGATAATCCAGACATCGGCGGGGCTTTCGACGATACAGACGACGGTGCTGTCCTTGGACTTATCCGCGCAGATCTGGCATATAGCTTGTTCGGTTAGGGTGCGGCAAACTTTACAATGGCCGATTTTGGCTAAGGCTTCAATCAAGGTATCTGCCAGTATTTTTGCGCCGTTACGGTCCCGTTGCAATAAGTGAAAGGACATGCGTTGGGCGGTTTTTGGACCCACACCCGGCAAGCAGCATAAGGTTTGCGTTAACTGTCCAAGTAAGCCTTTTTTCAGCATGTCGCTTGTGTGTCTTATTAAAACGGCATTTGGAAACCGAGCGGTATCGGCAATCCAGCGGTAATTTTAGACATCCTCTCCTTTTTCATTTTGCCGACTTTGTTGACGGCATCGTTAATTGCCGCAGCCACCATATCTTCTAGCATGTCTTTATCTTCACCGACTAACGACGGGTCAATAGTCACTTTTCTGGCTTCACGTTTTCCAGTCATTATGATGGTCACCAGGCCTCCGCCGGATTGCCCTGTCACTTGCATCATTTCCAGCTCTTGTTGGGCTTTTTTTAATTCTTCCTGCATTTTTTGGGCTTGTTGCATAATGTTGCCCAGTGCGTTTTTCATATCATTATCTCCACCTTGTTATACCGGTTCTATGGTGCCGGGCATTATCCTGGCATCAAAATGTTCTTTTAATGCCAGGATGTTATCATCTGCATTAATGGCATCAACCGCCGCCTGTTGTCTGTCTTCTTGATCTTTGGCGAATTGTACCGCAGGTGTTTCAAGCTGTGCCTGTTCTATTTTGATTGCCAGCTTTAATGGCGCACCTCGATAATCTTGTAACGCTTGTTGTAATTTTTTTTCTCGGCTGGCGGTCAATAATTGTTGATGACTGGCATCCAAATGCAATTTACAGACATTGTCATCAATGTGCTCTAACACACAGTTATTGGCTAACTCCTTGGTAAAACTCTCCAACTTCATGATTTCAATCATATCAGTCCAACTATGATTAACAGAGCTTACATTAGCTGAATAGGGCTGGGTAACTTTTTCTACAACGCGTTCGGGTGGCTTGGTCTGTTCAACATTTATTGCAGATTGCGGCTTTGGTGTTGCGCTAGGTAGCGGCGTTTGCTTGGATTTTACTGGCGTGGACTCTACCGAAACAGGCTTAAACGTCAGCATACGCAGCATGAGCATTTCAAAACCCATACGGGAATCAGGTGCTAAATCCAGGTCTTTTTGTCCGACCAAAGCGATTTGGTAATAAAGCTGCACATCTTCTGGCGTGAACCGTTGCGATAAGGTCGTAATCATCGCCTTATCAAACTCATGTTCGATAGCGTTAGGCAACTGCTGCACCAAGGCAATGCGGTGTAAAACCTGCAAAATCTGCTGTAGTATCGCGCTGAAATCTGCGTGTATATTGGCGATTCCATCAATCTTGTTAAGTATGGTCTGCGCATCTGCATCAGCCAATGCGGTAAGTATATTTTCTACAGGATGCTGTCCAACAGTACCTAACATAGTACTAACATCGTCCGCAGTAACCTTGCCAGCACCATAAACAATCGCTTGATCCAGCAAGCTCAAACCATCGCGCATACTGCCATCGGCGGCTCGTGCTAATAGTTGTAAGGCAAGGGGCTCAGCTTCGATCTGCTCTTGCTTGAGGATGTTACACATTTGGGTGAAAATCTGACCTGGCAACAACCGTTTAAGATTGAATTGCAGGCAACGGGATAATACCGTAACGGGGATTTTCTGCGGGTCTGTGGTTGCCAACAAGAATTTTACATGCGGCGGGGGCTCTTCCAGCGTTTTGAGCAAGGCATTGAAACTATGCCCTGACAGCATATGGACTTCGTCAATAAGATAGACTTTGTAACGTCCGAAATTAGGTGCATATTGGGCATTGTCGAGTAAGTCACGGGTATCTTCGACTTTGGTGCGGGAGGCGGCATCGACTTCGATCAAATCCATGAATCGGCCTTCGTCCAACGCAAGGCAAACATCACACAAACCGCACGGATTAAATTCTTGGAGATTTTGGCAATTGATGGCTTTCGCCAAGATTCTGGCTATTGTCGTCTTACCAACGCCACGGGTGCCAGTAAACAGATAAGCGTGGTGCAAGCGGTCATATTGCAAAGCGTTCATCAACGATTTGACTACATGGTCTTGACCAACAACTTCGGTGAAATTTGAGGGTCGCCACTTTCTGGCGAGAACCTGATAATTCATTGCAGGCTCGTGGTTATGGCTTAATGGGCGGCGACCGTGCCAGCCACATCTCGGCACACGAATCTGCTGCTACCGTTGCTCCCTTCCGGGCCTGGCGGGGTTTACAGCGTATCGTTGCGGGAGGACCAACACGATCACCATCATAATTCTCAGCCGTAATGGCTTAAGACCGCTTATTATCGTTGAATGCCTATTATATTACAACAGATGAAAGCGCGATTTTTTGTGCTTCACTAAAGTAGTCGGAACAAGCCAACTCTAGCAGAAGCCTTACTATTCGATGAGTTAACGTTTTATCACGAACTGAATCAACCCGTTATCGTTAAATATAAACCATTCAATCACGTTCAGGCAACCCAGAGGAAGCAGCACACAGAGATTATTATATTCTTCAAGTCAACGCTTTATCGGGGGTAGTAGCCAAAAACGCAGTTGTAACAAGCCATGCTATCGACAGTAAAAAAATGTTCGTCGTATTAAATTCTGATGCTTTCTTTACAGAGCTACCGATACTTAAGCTCAACATCTACAACCCCAGGCAAGCGTTTTAACCTACCCAGTAATTCATCTGCTGGATGTACGCGCCAATTATCGCCTAGCTGCAAACTTGTAGTCGCTTCCAGAGAGGTGTAACTGATGCCTACTGGACAAGTTCCGCCTTTAAACGGTTGCAATGAAGCTTGCAGACCAGAAATGAATTCTTGAGACACCGAATCCTGCTCGCCAACTCCCCAGTTTATCTGCAAACTTCTTGCATACCGCTCTCTGGCTTGCTCCATGTTGTAAAGTGTTTCGACGTTTAACCTAAGATTGCCGGAAAAATCATCAATCGCCAATGCGCCTTCAGCGACTAATAAAGTATCTTTGGAAAATATGCCTCGATAAGTCTCGTATTTGTCACCGAACGCGGCGATTTCAAGCCGACCCGTGCGGTCATCAATCGTGGCAAAACCCATCGTTTTGCCGTTTTTGGTCTGCCGTGTGCGGATTTCGACCACTAAACCTGCAACCCGTGCTTCCATCTTGCCTTTTGAGCGCTCCACTTCGGACAACAAATGGGCTATTGTACCGTTGGTAAATTGCCTGATCTCGGCTTCATATTGGACGATGGGATGGCCTGTCAGATATAAGCCCAAAGTAATTTTTTCGCCTGCCAGCCGTTCCTGCTCTGACCAGGGCTCGGCTGTTGTCGAGTAAATTTCTGTGTTATCAGCACTACCTTCTTCGATGGACGACGACAAGCCGAACAAATCATCCTGCCCGGTTTCCGCCATTTTTCCGTGTTGTTCGCCCACCCTCACTATCGTCGGCAGTTCAGCTAAATGCGCGGCACGATTAGGGTCAAACACGTCAAATGCCCCCGCCCGACACAAGGCTTCCAATACCCGTCGATTGACTTTCCGTAAATCCACCCGTTTGCACAAGTCGTAAAGCCCGAGGAATTTCCCCTGTTCCGACCGTTCCTTGAGGATTTCTTCGATAGCGGATTCGCCCACACCTTTGATTGCGCCTAGGCCGTAGACGATATGCTCCTTGTCGTTCACCGTAAACCGGAAGTTGGACGCATTAATGTCCGGCGGGCAAATATCCAGTTTCATCTGCCTGCATTCTTCAATCAGCGTGACGACCTTATCGGTATTGTCCATATCGGACGACAGCACCGCCGACATAAACGCCGCCGGATAATGCGTCTTTAACCATGCGGTTTGGTAAGCGACCAGCGCATAGGCAGCAGAGTGCGACTTGTTGAAACCGTAGCCAGCAAATTTCTCCATCAGGTCGAACACGTAGGTGGCGATTTTTTCCTCTACTTGATTGGCGACAGCACCTACAGTAAAGGTCTCGCGCTGTTTTGCCATCTCTTCGGGCTTTTTCTTGCCCATGGCGCGGCGTAACATATCCGCACCACCCAAGGTGTAGCTTGCCAGTTCACGAGCGATTTGCATGACTTGCTCTTGGTACAGGATAACGCCGTTGGTCGGCTTCAATATCGGCACCAACAAGGGATGGGCGTACTCGGCTTTTGCGCCGTGCTTTACCCGAATGTAGTCATCGACCATGCCGGATTCCAACGGCCCTGGACGAAATAAGGCCACCAAAGCGATGATGTCGTCAAAACAATCGGGCTTGAGCTTTTTGATTAGCTCCTTCATGCCCCGCGACTCCAACTGGAACACGGCAGTAGTTAGTCCCTTTTTCAAAAGCCCATAAGTTGCGGCATCATTTCTGGGAATGCTATTAATATCAATGGATGCCGTACCTATTTGCTGGTGTTGCTGATTGATAATCTGCAACGTCCAGTCAATGATGGTCAAGGTACGCAGACCTAAGAAGTCGAACTTGACCAAGCCCACCGCTTCCACATCATCCTTATCGAACTGGGTCACCAGATTGCCACCGCCTTGTTCGCAGTAAAGCGGCGTAAAGTCAGTCAGCTTAGTCGGCGAAATCACCACACCACCTGCGTGTTTACCGGCATTCCGTGCCGTGCCTTCCAGCGACAATGCCATGTCAATCAGGTTTTTTACCTCTTCCTCGTTGTCGTATTGGCGCTTGAGTTCGGCGCTGTCTTCCAGTGCCTTATCCAGTGTCATGCCAATTTCAAAGGGAATGAGCTTGGCAAGGCTGTCCACAAAACCGTACGGGAAGCCCAGCACCCTGCCCACATCGCGGATAACGGCCTTCGCCGCCATTGACCCGTATGTAATGATCTGCGCGACGTGGTCGCGGCCATAATGGCGCGCCACGTAATCAATCACTTCATCGCGCCTGTCCATGCAGAAGTCGATATCAAAGTCGGGCATACTTACCCGTTCGGGATTCAAAAACCGCTCGAACAGTAGGTCGAATTCAATCGGGTCTAAGTCGGTGATCTTCAAGGCATAAGCGACCAGCGAACCTGCACCCGAACCCCGTCCTGGCCCGACGGGAATGCCATTACTTTTTGCCCATTGGATGAAGTCGGCCACGATCATGAAATAGCCAGGGAATCCCATCTGGCTAATCATAAGCAATTCATCTTGCAGGCGTTGGTCGTAAACTTTCCGGTTTTCCTCCGGTGTCCCGCTCCCGATTGCCGGATAAAGCGCCAAACGTTCGTCCAAGCCTTTCTTGGCAGTATTGGACATCAGTTCTGCCAAGGTCATCCCGGGAGGGACTGGGAAATCCGGTAAGAAGTTCTCGCCCAACGTCAGCTCTAGGTTGCAGCGTTTGGCGATTTCCACGGTATTTTGCAAGGCTTCTGGAATATCGGCGAATAACGCCAGCATCTCTTCCGTGCTCCGCAGGTACTGCTGGTCGGTGTAGTCCTTAGGCCGCCGGGTATCATCCAGCACCCGGCCTTGGTTGATACAAACCCGCACTTCATGAGCGGCAAAGTCCGCTTGATGCAGGAAGCGGACATCGTTGGTCGCCACCACGGGCAATCCGGTTGCGATTGCCAAATCGACAGCGGCAGCAATATAGCGTTCTTCGTCCGACTTGCCGACGCGCTGGAGTTCCAGGTAAAAACCTTGCCCGAACAACCCGCTCCATTGCTGCGCCAACTGCGTTGCCAGATCGGTATTTTCAGCCAATAAGGCCTTGCCTATGTCGCCTTGCATCGCACCGGAAAGCGCAATCAGCCCATTGTGATTGGCTTCCAACCACTCTGCCCTCAGCATCGGTACGCCTTGATGCTGGCCTTCTTGATACGCCTTGGAAAGCAACTCCATCAAAGTGATATAGCCCGTGCGGTTTTTGACCAGCAAGGTCAAGCGATGCGGCGCGGCGGGTTCTTCGGGATTAAAAATCAGCACATCCGAACCCGCAATGGGCTTAATCCCTTGCCCCATTGCTGCCTTATAAAACTTGACCAACGCAAACAGGTTGGCATGGTCAGTCACCGCCACAGCTGGCATGCTTAAGCCAGCCAGGCGTTTAACCAACGGCTTGATTTTGACAATGCCGTCCACTAGGGAAAATTCGGTGTGGAGTCTTAGGTGGATAAAATTAGGCTGCATCAGGCGTTGCGTAGTAGCAATTATTCAATTCTAAACCGCTATTATGGCAAAAGACGGAGGGTATTAAACTGCTTTTATGGATTTATCGTTTAAATCGGGTTCTCGATCCCGAAGACAAAGCACAGTCTCTTACTTCGCCAAATAAGGTATATCACCGCTTGTGCAATTAGGTGCGATCCAGCTAATGACCATCCGTATCACTAAATTAGCGCCGATAGATCCCGTATTTCGGAATCCAATTGACCTTTAATACCATAAGTGTGATAATAGAATCAGTAATTTAGGTTTAAGTTGTAAAAAGTTAACCAAACTTGTTCCATCTGCCAAGATTCATATCCTATCAAAATCCTCAGCCCGCAAGTTTTCTCCAGTTTTTATCTGGTATTTCGGTCGTTTAGGCTGAAATTTGAAAGTCTTTCCCCCCGCTACACGTTTCTCCAAATATCTAACCCACAAGTGGTGTATAGAAATCTGGCAGCTTACAGCGGTTTTCTGAGCTTATAAATCAATGACATTTTCTACTCTCGGCTTGTCCGAACCCCTTTTACGCGCCGTTAGCGAACAAGGTTACACAATCCCAACCCCTATTCAATTACAAGCAATTCCGGCGGTATTATCAGGTCGAGATCTGATGGCGGCGGCTCAAACCGGCACTGGCAAAACTGCGGGTTTCACCTTACCGTTATTGCAACGTTTATCCACAGGCGATAAGGTACAAGCCAATGCCATCCGCGCCCTAGTATTAACCCCGACACGCGAATTAGCGGCGCAAGTCGGCGAAAGCGTTGCTATCTATGGCAAACATTTGCCTTTGCGCTCTGCGGTCGTCTTCGGCGGCGTTTCGATTAATCCACAAATGATGGCACTACGTCGCGGTGTTGATGTGCTGGTTGCTACACCAGGACGGTTAATGGACTTATACAGCCAGAACGCGGTCAAGTTTTCGCAACTGGAAATACTGGTGCTGGATGAAGCCGACCGAATGCTAGACATGGGCTTTATCCGCGACATCCGTAAAATCATGGCATTACTGCCTAAGCGTCGGCAGACATTGATGTTCTCAGCGACATTTTCTAACGAAATCCGCAGCTTGGGGAAAGATTTATTGCATACTCCTGAATTTATCGAAGTCAGCCCACGCAATGCCGCTGCCAATACGGTCAAACAATGGGTGCATCCGGTCGATCAAAAACGTAAACCGGAATTACTCAGCCATTTAGTCCGTCATCACGGTTGGGCGCAGGTATTGGTGTTTACCCGCACCAAACACGGCGCAAACCGCGTTGCCGCCAAGCTGGAACAAGACGGCATAACCGCCGCCGCCATCCACGGCAATAAAAGCCAGGGCGCACGAACACGGGCATTGGCGGATTTCAAAAACGGTGAAATACGGGTATTAGTAGCAACCGACATTGCTTCTCGTGGCCTGGACATCGAACAACTGCCGCAAGTCGTCAATTTCGACCTGCCCAATATCGCCGAAGACTACGTCCATCGCATTGGTCGCACAGGTCGTGCCGGAGCCACAGGACAAGCTGTTTCCTTGGTCAGTATTGACGAAAAACAAATGCTAACGGGTATCGAAAAACTGATCCGTCAAACGTTACCGCGCGAGACATTGGTTGGTTTCGAGCCAGATACCACTATTCCCGCCGCCCCGCCAGTCCAAAATCGTCCACGTTCGGCATTAAAACAGAACGTCGCTAAATTCCATCGGCATAATTAGTCAACCCTGAAAACCGCATCATCCAATTGAATCATATAACTATTTGTCAACATAAGACACAGCCAAGCGACCGGAAATGATAAAATAAGCCCTTGTTTCTCGGTCGATAAGGATCAAGACATGTTAATGCCCTCAAGCACAGGCGATCTCATCAGCCTGTTGAGGCTGCATTGACCTGGAGCCTGAGACTGTGGATACGGGCTTTTTTGGCTTTTATTTTTGGGTTGCCCCAAAACAGGATAAACAGGCTATTGCCTTTGGTGTATTGCTATAGGCTTACACCGGTTGCGGGAGGGGTCAGGGTCGACTAGTTAGCATTGTGCTACGTCATCTGGAATTCATCCTTAAAACCACAGGACAAAAAAATACCCCGCAAGCGGGGTATTTTTATCAGCTTTACGCTAACAGCAGAACGCTTAGTTAGGTGCGAACGGATGTTTTGCAGTAGATTTAGCAGCAACTACTTCAGCAGCAGTTGGCGAACCAGCTACAGCGCGTTTCAATGCTTCTTTAGTTGCATCGTAGTTGTATTTTTGGATTTTTGCATCGTCTTCAGCATGCCAGTGAATGAATACACCGACTGATACGAACAAATCATCCGCTTCATCAGCAGGAATGGTACCGTCTTCTACGCAATCAGCGATAGCCATAGCAACGCCACGTTGTGCTGGGCCAAACATTTGTACGGCTTGTTTTGCGCCTTTGATAGTCACTTTGTTGAACATGACAGTTGCTGGTCTAACCAGCAAATTTGGTGCAACTACAGCCAACAGGCTAGAAAAACCGTCTTTGTTGTTGGTTAGGCAGTTTGCAAATGCAGTTTCAGCCGCTGAACCTCTTGGCCCAATGATCAAATCGATATGAGCAACTTCGTTTCCGTCACCGACTAAAGACTCGCCAACGCACATTTTATTAATTTTCGCCATGATATATATACTTTCCGTAAAATAGATTTAAATAGTTTTGTTTACCTAATACAGCGAGCTATTTGCCAATACTTAACGTGCTAATGAGAAGCTTCCTCAATAAGCACTGACAATATAGTCGCCACAGTCATATCGGCTGTAGTTCCAGGATTAATACCGCTTGCTTTAAGCTCCGCATCCAGGCAACTTAGCGTTT
>SHZQ01000082.1 GCA_009695535.1 Methyloglobulus sp. | reverse complement strand
GATTTTCGACCACGCCATCGGTCAAAAAATCGATTTCTTCATCGACAAAATCAATCGCCGCTTCAATGTAGATTCTAAGTTCGGTGAGTTCGGTAATCAGCAGATTGATCTGTTCGGAAAACACGCCTTGCATGGAGCGTTGCGCGGAACGTACAGATTGCTCTGTGCTGCTGGTTATTAAATCAGCAACGGCTTCGGCTTGAGCTAGGTCGAGTTTGTTGTTGAGGTAAGCGCGTTCGGTGAATTCCCCTGGCTTGGCTAATCGCGCACCCAATGCCAACACGCGCCGTAACAGCATGTTGAGGACGACTGAGCCGCCGTGCGCCTGGATTTCGAGTACGTCTTCACCCGTGTAAGAAGCTGGAGCGGGAAAGTAGAGGGCTATGCCGGAATCAATAACGGCATTGTCTTGATCGAGAAAGGTTGAGAATTGCGCCGCTCTAGGCGTTAAGGCTTTTTTTGTTAGTTTGGCTGCTATTTCAGTAACTAATCCACCTGAAATTCGGATGATACCGACCCCCCCGTTACCGGAGGGTGTCGCTATGGCTGCAATGGTGTCTATGTATTCAATATCCAATAGTCGCGCTAGGCTTGTGCATTAATTTTTTTGGTGATGTAGGTCTGCTGGATAATGGACAAGGTGTTGTTAACTACCCAGTACAAAACCAAACCGGCGGGGAAAAACAGGAAAAATACAGTGAAAACTAACGGGAACATTTTTAGTATCTTAGCTTGAACAGGGTCAATTGGCGGTGGATTAAGCCCTTGCTGAATTTTCATGGTAATACCCATGACTACTGGTAGCACCAAAAATGGATCCATAACCGACATGTCCTGAATCCATAATAAGAACGGGGCTTGCCGGAATTCAACAGTTTCACTCAATACCCAATACAAAGACATAAAGACGGGGATTTGAAATAGGATAGGTAAACAACCACCCAGTGGGTTGACCTTTTCCTTTTTGTACATATCCATCATTTCTTTATTGAACCGCGGCCTGTCGTCGGCAAAACGCTCTTGCAGTTCTTTTAAGCGCGGTTGAATTTTACGCATTCGTGCCATTGAGATGAAGCTGGCTTGGGTCAATGGAAACATCAACAATTTGATACAGAAGGTTACGCCAATAATTGCAAAACCCCAGTTACCCGTAAAGCTATGAATTTTATTGAGCAGCCAGTAGATGGGTTTACCAATAAAGGTCAACACGCTGTAATCGACGGTCAATTCAAGCCCTGGTGCTACTTTTTCCATCACGGGTTGAATTTTCGGACCTGAAAATAAGCGCGCTACAAACTGAGCTTCGGTGTTGTTGGCAACGGTCACTGGCGGTGAATACGAGCCGATGACGTAACGCTCATCTTTTAAATGTTTGGTGTAAAAATGGTTTTCTGCTTCTGCGGGTGGAATCCAGGCTGAGGCAAAATAATGCTGAATTATGGCTGCCCAACCACCTGGGCTGACAACATCCAGATTATCATCAACCATATCGTCAAAGTTAATTTTTTTGTACTTGTCCTTTTCAGTATAAACAACACCACCATCATAAGCTCGCATACCGGCAGTCAGCATGTTGCCAGTGTTTTCATTGAAGGGTGTCCGTAATAATTGACTATACTGCCTGCCTGACCAATCTTTTCCGGTGTTGTTTTTGATGTTTTGGTTGAGTGTTATTTCGTAACTGCCACGTTTGAAAACAAAGGTTTTAGTCATTGCCAACCCATTGTTATCCGTCCATGTTAGTGGAACGCTAAGGCTGTCTTGGCTGTCAGCAAGCACATAGCTACTCGCTTGGTGCGCGTAAGTGGTGTGATGATCCGGTGCAGCTGCATTTCCGCTGGCTGCAATCAAGCCGCTTTGTGCGATAAACATTTTTTCTGAGCTGCTATTAAACAGTCTTACTGGCTGACGATTTTTTTCTGCCGCTTCTAAACCGACGAGTTTTCTCATCGTGTTGACAATGGTATTATCTTTTTCTACCGGGTAATCCAGTAAGTCCAAATTCTGTATCGTGCCGCCTTGCATATCAATTTCAAGGGCAATAACATCGGTTTTTACTGTAACAATATCTGTGGCAGAAACAGCAGCCAAAGGTGCAGTAACGACTGGCTGGCCGTCGGTTTGTACCTGTGCAGTCGTAGTATTGCTTGTTGCTGGCAGATCTTCTTTAACATCTGCAACCGCTGAGCTTTCGATTTGTGCGATAGCTGGTTTGGGGGCGTAATCCATTTGCCAGGCTTGCCATAGCAACAACACAATCATTGCAAAAGCGATGACGAGTATAAATCGTATATTTTCCATGCTTATTATTACTTCTTATTACCAAATTTTTCAGGAACGGGATCAATACCACCTTCGTGAAAAGGATGGCATTTCAATAATCTTCTGGCTGTCAGGTATAAACCTTTAAGCACGCCATGTAGTTCAAACGCTTCCATAGAATACGTTGAGCAACTGGGATAAAAACGGCAGTTATTGCCAAGCACAGGACTTATAAAGGTTTTATAAAACTTTATAATCGCTATCAGCACGAAGCGCATTTGGATACCAATTTAAGCCAATGTTTTTCCAACGACAGTCTTAATTCATCCGGCGACGCTCCCAGTGCATCTTTTCGTGCCAGGACAACAATATCAATGCCAGTCATTGTATACTGTTGAATCCTAAAGCTTTCCCTGATAGTTCTTTTAATCACATTTCTGTGGACTGCCTTTCTAATGATTTTTTTGGCAATTGCCAAACCGACTCTGGGATTATCAAAATCGCTCTGTGTGGCTAAAAGCGTAAAATACCGGTCTGTTGATTTGACCGGATTGGAAAAAACATTTTTAAATTCAGCGGCTTTTTTTAATCTTAATTTTGGAGGGAAACTGTAGTTTAGCTCCGTCACACAGCAGTCAGTCTGGATCTTCCCTTCGCCCGTCTTGCGTTTATTACTCTGCGGCCACCGACTGATGCCATTCTTTCTCTAAAACCATGGGTTCTAGCACGTTTAATTTTGCTGGGTTGGTATGTTCTTTTCATATTACAAAAGCCTGATCAAATAAGGGTCAATAAAAACAGATAAAAAAGCCTACGGATGATAAGATATAAGCCTAGTTATGTCAATTCTGTGAGCTTGCACGTTTGTCCTGTATAGTAACCGACGAGCTGAATCTGTCAAACATATAAAATCAATAAGTTAACGACTTCAATGAGTTCCATTTGGAATAACTGCTTGAGCAAGCTGGAAAATGAAATTCCCAGCTCGGAATTTAATACCTGGATTAGGCCACTTCAGGCCGTGGAAATTGATGGTCAACTGAAATTACTGGCTCCCAATCGTTTTGTGATGGATTGGGTTAAGGAACGGTTTTTTGCAAAAATTGAAGACTTTATCAACGAATTTTCCAATTGCTCATTAGACCTGGTTTTGGAAATCGGCTCGAAAGCTTCTACTTTGCCTGCTACCAAAAAAACAGTCAAACGCATTGATGTAAAAAAAGCAGTGCTTAGTAATCTCAATAAAGCCTTTACCTTTGATAACTTTGTTGAAGGCAAATCCAACCAATTAGCAAAAGCCGCTTCGCTTCAAGTCTCCGAAAATATCGGCAGAGCTTATAACCCACTACTTATCTACGGCGGTTCTGGGTTGGGTAAAACCCACTTGATGCATGCCATCGGTAATGCGGTTTTACTCCGAAAACCTTCGCTAAATATTGTGTATGTGCATTCTGAAAAATTTGTGCAGGATATGGTTAAAGCATTACAACAAAACTCAATCAACATTTTTAAAGATTATTACCGAAATCTGGATGTCTTATTGATTGACGATATTCAGTTTTTTGCTGGAAAAGAACGTTCTCAAGAAGAATTTTTCCATACTTTCAATACTTTACTAGAAAAAAAGTTTCAGGTTGTATTAACTTCTGACAAATATCCCAAGGAAATTGCCAATCTTGCTGAGCGGTTAAAATCACGCTTTAGCAGTGGTTTACCGGTTACTATTGAGCCGCCTGATATGGAAACCCGTGCCGCCATCTTGATGAAAAAAGCGGTTATGGTAAATATTGATCTGCATCAGGATGTGGCTTTATTTATCGCTAAACGGATTCCCTCCAATGTTCGTGACTTAGAAGGTGCATTAAGACGCGTTATTGCTAATTCGCAATTCACGGGGCGCGAAATCACGATTGACTTCACCAAAGAAGCCTTGCACGATTTAATTTCAATGCGCGATAAGTTGGTTGACATCAACAACATTCAAAAAACCGTTGCTGAGTATTACAAAATTCGTATTGCCGATTTGTCTTCAAAAAGTCGAAGGCAGTCAGTTACCCGACCGAGACAAATAGCGATGTCTTTAGCCAGGGAATTAACCTCGCTGAGTTTTCCAGACATAGGCGATTCATTTGGTGGTCGAGACCATACCACAGTGATAAACGCCTGCAACAGAGTAAATAACCTCAAGGCAGCAGATAGCAAGATTGCAGAAGACTATTTTAACCTGTTGAGAATCCTGTCACCTTAAGCAGGTATAAGTTGTGGATAACAGTAAGGCTTTTTTATATGCATCGGTTATCCCCTTTTAGCACACAGCAAGTAATGGGCTTTATTAATAGTTTATTCAACAAGTTAACTTATTGAAATTTAACAATAATAACTACTTACTAACAGATTTAACCTTCACTAATAATAGTAGTAATTTAAAAAATAAAACATTATGAAATTTATTATTAATAGAGAAAACTTACTAACTCCTTTGCAACAAATCGTGGGTGTTATTGAAAAACGGCAAACTATGCCTGTCTTGGCAAATGTGCTTATGGTTGTGTCTGATGATTTCTTAACCTTGACAGGTACAGATTTAGAAATCCAGATTGTTGCTATAGTTAGTATTTCAGATGCTAGAGCGGGATCTATAACCGTACCTGCCAGAAAATTATTGGATATTTGCCGCTTACTTCCGAACGGGGCTGACATTCAACTTGAGCAGCAAAATGATAAAGTTAAGTTAATATCGAATCGAAGTAAATTTTCCTTGAGCTGCTTACCTGCCGAGCATTATCCTGAATTTGCTCAATCTGAAATGGACAAACAATTCAGCATTAATGCGGGAAAATTTAAAAAAGCCTTGGAAAAAACTATTTTTTGTATGGCTAATCAGGATGTTCGTTATTACTTAAACGGACTTGTGCTGAATATTTCCAATAACAAAATGAAATTAGTGGCTTCAGATGGGCATCGCTTGTCCATTTTTGAAGATAAACTAGAGTATGAAACCGGTTATGAGGCGAGAATTATTCTGCCAAGAAAGGGGGTGTTAGAGCTTTACCGCTTATTGGATAATTTAGAAACAGAACTAACTGTGATGTTTTCTAGCAACAATATAAAAATTACGATTGGTAATCTGATATTTACCGCTAAACTGGTGGATGCTAAATATCCTGATTTTGGTAAAGTCTTCCAACAGGCTTTTTACGAGCCTATTGCCATACCTAAGCTGGCGTTAAAAGATACCTTAACCCGTGTTGCTGTATTAGCTAATGAAAAATTTAAAGGCGTTACCTTTGATATTTCGTCTAAAAGCATGAAAATAAGCACCCATAACCCAGAACACGATGAAGCCGAGGAAGAAATCAGTATAGATTATCAAGGTGAGGAATTATCTATTGCGTTTAATGCCCAGTATTTGTTAGATGCTGTATCAAACCTGGATTCTGATACTGCCGTGCTGACAATCGCAAGTAATGTCAGTAGTTGTTTTATCGATGAACCCAACCAATGTGAATATAAATTTATCGTCATGCCAATGCGGCTCTAAACGCTTTGTATGAGTCTACAAAAGCTGGATATTTACAATGTACGCAATATCCGCGAACAGTCGATTATCCCGTCGCCTGACCTCAATTTTATTTACGGCAACAATGCTAGTGGTAAAAGCGCACTGATCGAAGCGATTTTTCTATTAGGTCGCGCAAAGTCATTTCGTTCTTCATCTATAAAATCGGTTATCCGTTTTGAACAAGACAACCTGACTGTGTTCGCGCATGTTTTGCAAGGCAAAAGTGGTGGTCTTCAGTTGGGTGTTCAAATGGATGGCAAAAATATTGAAATTCGCATAAACCAGCAGCCTAGCCAAAAGCGTTCAGATCTAGCCTACGCGTTACCGCTGCAAATCATTCATCCTAAAAGTTTTGAATTGTTAGATGCTGGCGCACAAATACGACGTGAATTTTTGGATTGGGGAATCTTTAATTCCGAAGAAAATTTTTTACCCGCGTGGCGAAAATATAAAAAAGCCTTGGCACAACGAAACGCCTTACTTAAAACGAGAGAAATCAAGCAACTTTATGTTTGGAATAAGGAGTTGGGTAATTACGGTACAATAGTTAATGAATATAGGCAGCAGTACCTGGAAATCCTAAAGCCGATACTTAGCAAGACCATCTCTAGATTCGCCACCTTAAAGGATATTGATATTCGATTAATATCGGGTTGGGATGCCACCAAACAACTAGAACAGCTTCTAAAAGAAGATATAGAAAAGGATCTTCGTTACGGCTTTACCCATAGTGGCCCACATCGCGGTGATTTTCATTTGCTAGTCAACAATACATTAGCAAAAGAAGTTGTTTCACGAGGGCAATTGAAACTATTAGTTACTTGCCTAAAGCTAGCTCAGGTTGAACTGATGTTTAGAGAAAGCGAATCTTTTGTCTGCATCTTGATAGATGATTTTGCTGCCGAACTGGATAAAGATAACCGAGCAAAAGTTCTCCAGTATTTGTGTGAGATTCAGTGCCAAGTGTTTATAACAGCTACGGAAGCTGATGATTTTGGTGATTTAACAGACATAGAAAACTATAAAATGTTTCACATGGAACATGGAAATATACGAACGATTAATGTTCCACATGGAACATCTTTGTAATATGAGGAAACGAATAAAATGAGTGATAATGATCAGTACGACAGTACTAATATCCAAGTTCTCAAAGGCTTAGATGCCGTACGAAAACGCCCAGGCATGTACATTGGCGATACCGACGACGGTTCTGGCTTGCATCACATGGTGTTCGAGGTCGTCGATAACTCCATTGATGAAGCTTTGGCGGGATATTGTAAGGAAGTTAAAGTTATCCTACATGCGAATGGGTCAGTTACAGTTGCTGACGATGGTCGTGGTATTCCTGTGGATATTATGCACGAAGAGGGGGGGAAGTCCGCTGCTGAAGTCATTATGACGGTGCTGCATGCGGGTGGAAAGTTTGATGATAACGCCTACAAGGTATCAGGCGGTCTTCATGGTGTTGGTATTTCAGTGGTGAATGCCTTATCTGAAGAGCTATTGTTAGAAATTCGTAAAGACGGCCAGCTTTACAAGCAAACTTACCATATGGGTAATCCTGTCGCGCCTTTAGCCGCAGTAGGTCCAGCACAAGGCTCTGGTACATTAATCAACTTCACCCCCAGTGCAGAAACCTTCAACAACATCGAGTTTCACTACGATATTCTCGCTAAACGCTTACGGGAGTTATCTTTCCTGAATTCTGGCGTACGTATCATCTTGGAGGACGAAAACACCGATAAGCGCGATGTATTTGAGTTTGAAGGCGGTATCAGCGCTTTTGTCAGTCATCTCAACAAAAACAAAACCCCGTTATTTCCTGATGTTTTCTACTTTATCACCGAGAAAGAAGGTGTGACTGTTGAAGTCGCTATGCAGTGGAACGATTCCTATCAGGAAAATGTGTTTTGTTACACCAACAATATTCCGCAACGTGATGGCGGCAGCCATTTAGCGGGCTTTAGAGGTGCATTAACTAGAACCATCAACCAATACATCGAATCCAGCGGTTTAGCGAAAAAGGAAAAAGTAAGTACAACAGGGGATGATGCACGGGAAGGTCTGACTGCCGTGCTTTCAGTAAAAGTGCCAGACCCAAAATTCTCGTCACAAACGAAAGATAAACTGGTTTCCTCCGAAATCAAACCCTTGGTTGAATCCACGATGAACGAAAAGCTCCAGGATTTTTTACTGGAAAAAC
>SHZQ01000081.1 GCA_009695535.1 Methyloglobulus sp. | reverse complement strand
ATTATGCGTCGATTGCAAATTTCTAACCGAGCTCATCATTTCATTCTTCGCTTTCAAGTGCAGCTTTTTTTGTTTTCGTATGAAGAACAACCATATTAAGAATGGTGCTAATACTAGCAGGAAAATGACGAGCATTTTACCGATTTCTAGAGCTTCTGTCGTGGGTTCAGTCAGTGCTTTTGGAAGACTAAAAGTCGCAGGTTGTTGCTCAATCTCAACAACAGGTGGCTTGATTACTGGTGCAGCAACAGGCTCGATAGGTGGTGTTTCCGGTAGCGTTTGTACTTGTGCTGGCTTAGGGGCTTGTTCAGTTGAAGGTATTCCACCCCCGACAACCCACTTGGCAAATACTTTTTGAACCTCATTTTCAGTGAGAGAATCCAGACCTTTTTGTAAAATTCCAAGCAATACCGGCCAATCCTTACGTACCGCAATGCTTTCATTCGCACTGTTTCGGTCATAAAATGCGGTGATTCGCAGATTATTAAGTTGATGCTTGGCTTGCAGATAATTTGCCGTACCCAAAAAAATGACAGCGGCATCGACCCGCCCTTTATCCACTTCTTTTAGGCTATCCAACATGGTGTTGACTTTAACGCGTTTGACGGTGGGAAATTCGGTAGTGATTTTTTCCCCATATTGATAGCCCTTGACCACTGCGACTTGCTTATCACCGAGATCGTTGCGATTATTGATTGTGTTACTGCCTTGTTTGGTCACGATGACCAGCGATTTAGTCAGGTAGGGCTGAGTAAAGCTAAACCATTCAGCTCGATCAGGTCGGTTAACCATCGTGGCAACAATGTCCGCTTTTCGTCCAGCCGCCGCCTTGTACAAGCTGCTCCAATTAGAATCGGGATAAATCGTAAAATTAATGCCCAGGCGTTCGCTCAAAATCGCTATTATTTCAACGGCAATACCATCGATTTTACCTTGGTCATTCACAAAACTATAAGGTGGTAAACTCCCATCGTAGGCAACACGTATGGTTTTATGCCTGATTAACCATTTTTTTTCATTCGATGTTAATTGCAAAATTGATTCGGAAGCATGATTCTGCGCAGGAAGTACTTCCTTAAATTCATTTGCATGAACAGTGGAGTGTGAAAGAATCACCAGTAGGATTGCAATTAAATAAGACATTACTTTAACGAAAGCCTGAAGGAAATAGGTTATCTTAAGAATTAATCGACGTGGACATTGTAAACCAGTTAGCAAAAAAGAAAGTCTGTTTAATGATTTGCTAGTCAAGCGTATTGTATGAAAAAACAGCCTCAAGGGCTTTTCTGATCTATTACAAAACTGTGCGTCCGATATTGTCCCCAAACTAGCCTCGCCATATAGGATAAACTTAACCCATTGCGTCTGCTTACACATAAGAAAACCCTGAAATAAAGACTTGATCACAAAACATAAGGTGCATACAGTTATGAAAATTCACTATTTTTTGAGTAGTTTAGCCTTATTATGGTGCATTTCCAGCAGTGCGGCGGATCTTAACCGTACTTCTGTTGAAGCTATTCTTGCTAAGGCTAGCAGCACCCAGATTGCCGACCTGCGCCGCAAAGATCTAACCGATCTGGATTTGTCAGGACTCGACTTTACTCACGCTGATTTATGGGGTTCTGATCTGCGTAGGTCAAACTTGAGAAAAAGCAATTTATCCGGTTTGGTGCTTGATTTGACGGTGATGACTAAAATCAACTTGTCCGGCGCAAATCTGGCTGGCACTAGCATTTTTGGGGTCAGCATGATCGGTGCAGATCTCAGCAACGCTAATCTTACCCACAGCCGTTTTATCGCTAATTTGGATCGCTCCAAGCTGACTCATGCCGATCTTAGCGAGGCTAATTGGGGTGTCGATATGAAAAACCAGCCGATGGGCTTGATGCGGGTCAGCCTAAATAATGTCAATTTGTCCGGTGCAAATTTAACCAATGCCAACCTTAATCGGGCGTTGCTGCGGCACGCCAATCTGACAAACAGCATATTACGCAATACCATTCTATTTAGTGCTGATCTGTCAGGTTCCGATTTTTCAAATGCGGATTTATCGGGTGCAGATTTATCTGGCTGCAATCTGACCGACGTTAATTTTACGGGCAGCAATTTGGCAGGTACACGATTTTCCGGCGTTCACGATAAATCCCTGCTGAAAGGCTTGGAAACCAGCAAAAATCTGGATTCTGCGATTTTTGATTGATTTACGCCTAATTCGATTTAATATTTCGGGAATCCCTGAGCTTGCACATAAAGTCCACACGAACCGTTCGGCTGAGTCCTTCGATTACACTCAGGAGAGCCTTGTCGATCCACTACGAAAAAAACTTGCTCACGTTAAGCAAGGTCTTATAAACCCCCCATCCCAACGGCAACAAAACGGCAAGCCAAGCCGATAACACCCATATAATGCCTGATGATTTTTCGACACTTATTTGATTTTCTGTATTACTGAGATGCACTGTTTCATGTGCGAGCCGTTTTTCTTCCGTCAATTCACTTTCGGTCATAAACCATTTATCTGCCACAGGTCGAATCAGCAGATTGCACAGCAAACCAACCATCAACATTCCAGCCAGAATCAACATGGTTTGGTTGTACACTTGCTCGCGCGGGATACTCAGGGAAAGTTGGTATTCGCGCATGTAATTGACGATAACTGGCCCCAAAATGCCCGCCGTTGCCCATGCAGTCAATAAACGCCCGTGGATTGCACCGACCATCTGCGTACCGAACAAATCAGCGAGATAAGCCGGTACGGTGGAAAAACCGCCGCCGTACATGCTTAAGATGATGCAGAAAGCACCCACAAACAACAGTATATTCCCAGTTTTAGCACTTTCAGGAATACTGAGGTACAACAGGCTGCCCAGCAAAAAGAACACCAGATAGGTGGTTTTACGACCTAATTTATCTGAAAGACTTGCCCAGAAAAATCGCCCACCGATGTTGAACAGGCTCAATAAAGCCGTAAATCCGGCAGCAACTGCCGCGATGGCGGCTAATTGGTCTTTATCCAAATCCGCATACAGTTTGCTAATGCCGATAAGCCGACCACCAAACACCTCCTGTAACATGGGCGATGACATGCCGATGATGCCGATACCTGCGCTGACGTTCATGCACAATACGCCCCACAATAACCAGAACTGCTTAATTTTGAACACATTTTTTACATGTACGTGTCTTTGGGTAATCATTTTGTTGGTTTTTGTGGATTCTGACGGCTGCCAGTTGTCGGGCTTCCAATCGGATGCGGGTACACGATAACCTAATGCCCCTGCCATCATAAACACACAATAAACCGATGCCATCACGATAAACGTGGGCATAACACCGACATCTGACTCAGTTGCAAAATGCTTAATCAGTTCTGCTGCCAAGGGCGAGCCTATCATGGCACCGCCGCCAAAACCCATGATAGCCATACCCGTCGCCATGCCTCGGCGGTCTGGAAACCATTTGATTAGGGTCGAAACGGGCGAAATATAACCTAAACCTAAGCCGATGCCGCCAATAACGCCAGAACCCAATAACATCATCCAAAACTGGTGATAATAAATGCCCATAGCGGAAAATAACATGCCTCCGCACCAGCAAAAAGCGCTGACAACCGCCGCTTTACGTGGGCCGACATGCTCCAGCCAACCGCCCCACAAGGCAGCCGAAGATCCCAGAAATACAAAAAACAATGTGTACATCCAGCCCAAGGTGGAAATTTTCCAGTCGCAATGGGTGACAGTTAATTCCTGCAAGAAGCCAATTTCAGACCCACACTCTACCGCTGCCTTAATGCCAATAGCTTTCGACAAGGGCAGCCAGAATACCGAAAAGCCATACGCCATGCCGATGCACAGATGAATGGCGAGTGCGGCGGGTGGCGCCAGCCAACGATTGAAACCGGGTCCTGCGATGATACGTTCTTTAGACAAAAATACTGGGCTTGCGTTGGTCATTGCGTGTTATCGATGTTGTTTCATGTCAGCACATGAAATGTAGGTAAATTTAAGCAATCAAGCCCTTCATTCATTAGGACTTTAGTGAGGAATCATACGAATCGGAGCTTGTCCGAGCTGCGGATACATGGGTGCAGGTACTTGTCCTGCTGGTGGTCTCGTTGTGGCTGGTGCTTGACCGGCTGGAGTATCAGTCCACGGAACATTGTGCTGTTGCTGTGGATGCCTGCTTGGATGCCATTGATCAAAGGTGAATAATACTGATTGTTCCAATATCGTCCGTTATAACCATAGGGTTGATGGTAAATCCTGCTGCCTTGATTTTGACGCTGCTGTTCTGAATTCGCCTGCTGCTCTTGCGCCTTAACGCTACGCCTTTGCAATTCGAGGCTTTCTTGTCTTTCCATCTCGGTTTGCTGCTGCTTTTCTATTTCGCGCTTTGCTGCATCATCAATAGCTTGCTGCTGCTTCCAGGCTTCTAATTTTACTTTAGCTTCCTCTGCTTGTTCGAGTGTCATCTCTTTCACTTTAATGACCTCTTGCGTTATCGCACCCGATGCACAAGGCTCTGATTGATAGACTATTTTCCCAGCAGTATTCTTACATTTAAATGCTTCTGCATTGGCTAATAAAGCCAAGCTCATCAATGGAATGGCAATGTAATGCAGATATTTCATGACTGAACTCCTCATCTTTTCATAGAGAAAGATAGATAAGATATTTTCGGTTATTTCGCTTCTGCTTGTTGCTTTCCAGCCATCACCATCCGTGCCAGTCGTCGCAAACCATCAGACGACACTTCCAGTCCAAACGGTACACCGATGCTTTCCAGCTCATACATCACGTCGGTTGCTGCGATAAACGTCAGATAACGCAAAGCTTCAACTTCCGGCAATTGCTTTGCCAAGGTACGCATGTGCGGTGCCAATTTTCGCCATGTATCGGTAAAAAATACTCGTACCGGATCGCTGCTTTCTGGGCTTTGCGACTTCAAACCTGCTTGGAAAGCGCTGCGTGATTCCAATAGTATTTCCGTCAAAGTATCACGTAATTCTGGCGATTGCGTTTCGCTGGATGCTTGGTTAATGGCTTTGCTCAAGAACCCATCCCACTCCTGCCAAGTGGCTTGCCATTGTTTCTGCTCCGCAGCGGTAAACGGTGCTTCAGGCTTTGGCGCGACTTTCTTTAACGGTGCATCAAAAGCCAGATTAACTTTGATGCCTTCAACATTGACTTGTACATTACCAAATTTTAAGGTAGACAGGATTTTTTTGATTTCACCTGCATTTTCTTTAGGTAAAAATCCAGTTAAGGTGCGCCCTATATCGCCACGGGATTCGTTCAAATCAACCTTAACTTGCGCCAGTTTGGGTTCAGCGACTTTCCTTATCAAGTCTTGCAGTTGCCCAATTTCCAATTGCCGACCTTGCTTGTCATACGCATTCGCTTTGGTGACGGGTAAGCTCAGGATGGACTGATCTGCACTGATTGTGGGCTGTTGCAGGGTTTCCAATACGCCATCCCAGGCAATAAAGGGAATACATTGTCCACCAAAAGCCTTACCAAATTGCGCCTGCACGTCATTCAGCAACTTGATTTGCCCGTTTTCGCCGGATATTCTGGGGTTGCGCAGCCTGAGAAAACTGCATTTGTGCTTGTCATTCCACACTTCCGCAGCACCGCCCTGCCCTGTAAAAAGCCGGCTTACGACAGCTTTTTTGATTAAGCCGTAATCCAGTTGGATAGGTAGATTGTAAGGATCTGCTGAAGCTGTTTTTGCCAGCCCCATTAGACAAATTACCGACATTCTAAAAAAATTATTCACGTTGTTGCTCCTTAATTTGATACCTATCAGTGCTTCTTCTTAGTATCTGGTTTTTGCTTATCCTTCTCAGTTTTCTTATCTGCCGGAGTAGTGACTACTTCCAAAACCACTGCTTGCTCTGGCAAGACATTATTCAAATCCTTAGCCACCGGATGCTTAATGCGCGTAAATTGCTGTCCGATAAACAAATCGTTACTCACCGTAATCACGTCATCCAGCCAACTCGTAGACTTTTGACAAGATTCTGAGTAAGGAGGTTCTTTGCAGACATCAATTTTGCCATCTTTTAGCACATTAAAATGTAGCCCAGGTAAGGGGCGGACACGCATATCAGGCAACGAATGGGCATAATCCATAATCGTCGGTTCATTATTATTCAATAGATTTAGCAACAATTTCGGCACTTGATAAAGCGGCAAACTGCCGAATTTCACAGGACCATTTTTGCCGTCGATGATAATCATCGGTGTCGTTACGTAAAACTTGAGCATTTCTGGGGTAAATTCAGTGTTATGCGCGGCAAGTACACCAGAATCGACATAACCAGCATAATTGCCACCCATAAACGGCAAATGATCGCCGAATGCCACAATAATACCGTCTGGATCTTTCTTCCGCATTTCATTGATAAAGCCCATCAATTCCAATGACTTATAATAGGCCATATTGGCGTAAGTAGAGACCTCCTCCACTTTAGAACGCGAGGTGATTTTGCTCGGTCTTGATGCACTCAGTGGGTAATTCCAATGACCGAAAATGGTGACGATGTAATCCAGAACGGGTTCTTTCTTTTCCAAAGATGGGGTTATTTTTTCGATAACCTGGCGATACAAAGTGGCATCAGACATGAATTCGCGGTTCATATCGTCTTGCACAAAATCTTTAATTGACCAGTAAGTTTGAAAGCCAATATAGTGATAGGCGTTAACCCGATTCCAAAATACCGGCACATTGGGATGCGAAACAACCGTGCGATAGCCCTTATCAGCCAGAATATGCGGCAAACAGGGCGTGGAATTTAACAACTGGCGTTCAAATTTGACGCTGTTTCTGACCACCGGAAACCCGCACAATACCTCGAATTCGGAGTTTGCCGTATATCCACCAAATACAGGCGGTATGGCAGTTGAATAATCCACGCTTTTCCATAATTTACGGAATTCTGGCGCTAAGGGATTTTTATTGTATCCGGCTTTTTTTAAGCGATTTGGATCCCAGAACGATTCCAATAATATGATATGGATATTACGCGGCGCGAAGGCTTTATCTCCTACCTTCGGTTGTGCAGGCTGAGTGGCGATTAACCGCTCTGCCGATTGCTGGGCATTATCGACATCCGGCGGGGCTTCCGCCATCAAAAAATAACGCGAACCCTCTTGTAAGCTATACAGCATCCCGCCATGCCATAAATAATTTGAGCGTTGGTCCCAAACTGAACTGCCTGTATACTTGTCCAACGGTTCAACCAGCATTGCCGGTTTGTATACGACCGTTAAGCCCAACATAATCGCCGCCAACATCGCCAAATACGCACTCCAGTGCCGCATTGTAAGGTTGAACAGAAAAAGGCTTGCGATACCTGCAACTGTCAATGCCGCCGCAACAAATTGCCAGCCTTCCAAGATTAACAACATCGAACGCAGAGCAAACACATCGTCTGGCATAATCGGTCCACCAAAAAACGAAATTTTGATGGCATTACCGATGTATAACACACCCATAATCAAGGCTTGCAGCACTAGAAAAATCGAGACCCGCCTTGATAAGGCAGACAACACGTAAGCGACCGCTAAATTAACCATAAAATCCAGCGCAATATTGCTTATAAACCCAATCGTTATAGCCTGGGCTTTTATCATCACATCAAATTTCAATGCGCCTATCAAATTGAACGCCAGATAAAACAGCGCGGTAGAAATCAGGGGGATCAGTTTTGTGGATATAGATTTGAAAGCCATGTTTTTGGATTAAGGCTACACTCGTCAAAATGAATGTGAAGTGAACAAAATACAGATAATAACATAAACTTTTTCTTTCACTACGCTGCCGCTTTACAGTGCAAACCAACTAGCCAGCACATAATCAACCCTGCGAAAACACGATGAAAATTAATCATGACAATATGAAGTGATGCTTTGAGTTCACATCTACGCTATATGGAACAATAATGTGGAACATCCGCTACGCCATACCTTACGCTTATGGCTTATCGCGTTCTTTAGGGCGAATAATCTAAACACGGTAAGGCGCAAT
>SHZQ01000080.1 GCA_009695535.1 Methyloglobulus sp. | reverse complement strand
GATTCAGATTATGCCGCGCATGTCGATTATTGCCATATCAGCCCCGTTAAGCATGGCTTGATCAAGCGGGTTGCTGATTGGCCTTATTCAACCCTTTCACCGTTATGTGGAGCAGGGGCTTTACCCATTGAATTGGGCAACGTCTACAAGCATTGGTTTTGTGGATGGTGAGCGAGGCTGAGGATTGTGGGCGCAAGCGTGGGAAGCCATGCGGCGCAATACGCTACGCTATTGCGCCCTATGAGTTACCGGAAATCAACCAATGGCGACGGCTTTGGCACCAAAGTGGACAGTGATAGGCTGGTCAAAATCAATTGGGATAGCTCAGGTTTAAGCTTGGTCAATAAGCGAGATGTGAAGCTTTATTTTTGGCAATGACTACAGAATACTGTGCTGCGGTTGGTGATTCTTATTTCTGTTAAAGCTTGCAAGCACTGAGTGCACGGCAATCCAGCGCGACCATACACCCGTAGTTGTTGCTTGAAATAGCCTGGATTTCCTGCTTCATTGACAAAGTTACGTAGCGTTGTGCCGCCTTGTTGGATGGCATCTTGCAGGACTGTTTTGATGCAATCAGCTAATTGTTGATGACGTGCTAAAGATATTTTTCCAACATGACGTGCGGGATGTATGCCTGCCATAAACAAGGCTTCATTTGCATAGATATTGCCCACGCCAACGACAAAATGGCTATCCATGATGAATGATTTTACGGGTAATTTGCGATTTCTGGAGAGTTGGTACAGATGTCTGCCATCAAAATCTGACAATAAAGGTTCTGGCCCTAAATCTTTGAGCAAGCTGTGCTCTGCTGGTGGAAATGTCGTCCACAGCACCGCACCAAAGCGGCGCGGGTCGCTGTAGCGTAGCACCGTGCTGTTGGTAAAGATGAAGTCGATGTGGTCGTGTTTGTCGGGGGATTTATCTTTTGGCAATATCCGCAAGCTGCCAGACATGCCTAAATGTACGATTACTGTGCCTATGTCTGTGGTGAAAAGCAGGTATTTAGCTCTTCTGGATACTGAATTAATCCTGATGCCGGCTAAGGTTTCATTCAGTGTTTCCGGTACAGTCCAGCGGAGCTGCGGTTGTCTGACAATAACTTGTTTGACTGTCTGCCCTTCAATATATGGTGCGATACCACGGGCTGTAGTTTCGACTTCAGGCAACTCAGGCATGTGCTTTTGTCTCTTTGTTAGGGAAGCAAAATGCCTGGCCTGATTATTATCTAGGCAATTCCGAATAGCCCATCAAATATTCATCCACCGCACGGGCGGCTTGGCGGCCTTCACGGATTGCCCAGACCACTAGGGATTGTCCGCGCCGTCCGTCGCCTGCGGCGAAGACCTTATCTATTGACGTTTGGTACTGCTTTTCATTCGCTTTGATGTTACCTCTAGGGTCGCGTTCTACGCCTAGCTCTTGTAATAAGCCATCATGCACGGGATGAACAAAGCCCATTGCCAATAGCACCAAATCGGCTTGCAGAGTAAACGCACTGTTTGCCGCCTCGCCCATTTTCCATTGACCGCCTTCTTGCTTCCATTCAACTTGGACGGCATTGAGGTGAGTGATTTTGCCGTCTTTGCCCGTGACGCTGGTTGTGTTAACGCTCCAATGCCTATCGCAACCTTCCTCTTGTGATGAAGATGTACGCAATTTGTTAGGCCATAGCGGCCAGGTTATCATTTTGTTCTCTTTTTCAGGCGGTTTTGGCAGTATTTCTATCTGCGTGACAGATGTTGCGCCTTGTCTAATTGACGTGCCGATACAGTCAGAACCCGTATCTCCACCACCAATAACTACAACGTGTTTGCCTTTCGCACTGATAGCTATATCATCGGAAATAATGTCGCCAGCATTACGCTTGTTTTGTTGGCGCAGGAAATCCATGGCGTAATGGATGCCGTCTAGCTCATTACGGCCTGTCACTTCCAGATCACGGGGTTTTTCGGAGCCTACCGCCAACACAACCGCATCATAGTCAGTAAGCAGGGCATTTGCCGATATATTCCCGCCAATATGGCTGTTGGGTCTGAATTTAACGCCTTCAGCTTGCATTTGGGCAATGCGTTTGTCGATAAGGTGTTTTTCCATTTTGAAATCGGGGATACCATAACGTAACAAACCGCCGATGCGGTCATTTTTTTCATAGACGACCACATCATGACCTGCACGGGCGAGTTGTTGGGCGCACGCCATTCCAGATGGGCCTGAGCCAATGACGGCAACTTTTTTGCCAGTTTTATGTGAAGGTATTTGAGGCTTAACCCAGTCCATCTCCCAACCTTTGTCGATAATGGCGCATTCAATCGACTTAATAGTGACAGGTTGGTCATTTAGGTTAAGCGTACAGGCGGCTTCGCAAGGCGCAGGACAGATTCGACCAGTAAATTCTGGGAAATTATTGGTGCTGTGCAAAATAGCTAAGGCATGTTGCCAATCGCCGCGATGCACCATTTCATTCCAGTCCGGGATGATATTATTGACGGGGCAACCGTTATGGCAATAAGGAATACCGCAATCCATGCAGCGTGCGCCTTGTTGGGACATTTCCGCATCGCTGGGGACGAGGGTAAATTCTCGATAATGCTTGATGCGTTCGCTTGCTGGTTTGTAGCGACGTTCAGCGCGTGGAATTTCCATAAACCCAGTTGGTTTACCCATCTTAAATACCTTCTACTTTAATTTTTATGCGGTTGCAGATGTTTGCAATGCCTGAATTTGCCTGAGTGCTTCGCGGTAATCAACCGGCATCACTTTGACAAAGCGTGGCAAATACTCAGCCCAATGATCCAGGATATGTTGGGCGCGTTTGCTGCCTGTGTAATGTTTATGGTTTTGCACCAAGCGTTTCAGCCGCTGCGCGTCATTGCGGGTCATATCTGACATGATGTGGACGCGCCCATGGGTTGCCATGTCGCCACCTTGGTGAGCGGTTGTTTCCAGAGTTTCGTCTTCGACAGGAATGGGTTCGAGTTCGACCATCGCCATATTGCAACGTCTGCTGAAATCACCGATTTCATCCAGTACGTATGCCACGCCACCGGACATACCCGCAGCAAAATTGCGTCCGGTTTGCCCCAGTACCACCACCACACCGCCGGTCATGTATTCGCAGCCATGGTCGCCCACGCCTTCTACGACAGCGATAGCGCCGGAGTTGCGTACGGCAAAGCGTTCCCCAGCGATGCCATTAAAATAGCATTCGCCGCTGATTGCACCGTATAACACGGTGTTGCCGACGATAATGTTTTCTGCCGGATTAATCTTGCATTCTTTGGGCGGCAAGATAGCGATACGTCCACCACTCATGCCTTTGCCGACGTAATCATTGCCGTCACCTTCCAGCTCGATACTGATGCCTTGGGCTAAAAATGCACCGAAACTTTGTCCAGCTGTGCCTTTGACGTGTATAGCAATCGTGTCGTCAGGCAAGCCTTTATGTCCATAGCGTTTGGCAACTTCACCCGACAACATAGCGCCAAAGGTGCGGTTGATGTTGCGGATAGGGATGCTGATTTGCACGGGTTTTCCGTGTTCTAGTGCGGGTTGCGCTTGGCTAATCAATTCATGGTCGAGAGCGTTTTCCAGGCCGTGTTCTTGCGCTTCACATTGGAAAACCGCCGTGTTTTCAGGAACTGTTGGCTTATAAAAAATACGGCTGAAATCCAGCCCTTGGGATTTCCAGTGGGCAAGTGCAGGCTGCATATTGAGCTTATCCGAACGCCCTATCATTTCATTGATGGTGCGGAAACCCAATTTCGCCATCCAGCGGCGGACATCTTCGGCAACCAGGAAAAAATAATTGACCACATGCTCAGGTTGTCCGGTAAAGCGTTTTCTAAGCTCAGGATCTTGTGTCGCAACACCGACTGGGCAGGTGTTTAGATGGCATTTACGCATCATGATACAGCCGGAAACAATTAACGGCGCGGTCGCGAAACCAAACTCGTCAGCACCTAATAAAGCGCCAATAATGACATCACGACCGGTACGTAAACCACCGTCAACTTGTACGGCGATACGCCCACGCAGTTGGTTGAGTACCAAGGTTTGATGGGTTTCGGCAAGGCCGATTTCCCAAGGCAAGCCAGCATGCTTAATGGATGTCATCGGGCTTGCACCAGTGCCGCCATCATAACCAGCAATAGTCACATGATCGGCATGGGCTTTAGCAACACCCGCTGAAACCGTGCCTACGCCCACCTCGGAAACTAGCTTGACGCTTATCCGCGCTTGGGGATTAACATTTTTCAGGTCGTGGATAAGCTGTGCTAAATCCTCAATCGAATAGATGTCATGGTGCGGAGGAGGGGAGATTAAACCCACGCCTTGCGTGGAATGGCGCACTTTGGCGATTACGGCATCTACCTTATGTCCAGGCAATTGTCCGCCTTCACCCGGTTTTGCACCTTGGCTGATTTTGATCTGGATGTCATCGGCATTGACCAGATATTCGGTGGTTACACCAAAACGACCGGACGCAACCTGCTTGATGGCGGAACGCATGGAATCACCGTTTGGCAATGGTGTAAAGCGTTCTGATAGTTCACCGCCTTCACCTGTGTTCGATTTGCCGCCGATACGGTTCATGGCGATTGCCAAGTTGGTATGCGCTTCGTAGGAAATCGAGCCGAATGACATCGCGCCAGTCGCAAAGCGTTTGACGATGGCGGCAGCGGGCTCAACTTCTTCTAAGGGGATGGGATCGGCATCTTCATTGAACGACATCAAGCCGCGCAAGGTTAGCAGTGTTTCGTTTTGTTCGTCGATTAGACTACAGAATTCGTCAAACAATTCACGGCTGTTGCTGCGCGTGGCATGTTGCAATTTGCTGATGGATGCAGGAGTCCAGGCATGGGCTTCGCCGCGAATCCGGTAAGCGTATTCACCACCCACGTCCAAGGCATCTTTCAGTAAAGGTGAATTTCCAAACGCAAGCCGATGACGACGCACGGTTTCTTCGCTGATTTCTGCAAGTCCAGCACCTTCGGTGGTGCTGGTTGTGCCTGTGAAATATTTTTCTAAAAAGGGTTCTGCCAGGCCAATCGCATTAAAAACCTGTGCGCCGCAATAGGATTGGTAAGTCGAAATGCCCATTTTGGACATAACTTTAAGCAGCCCTTTAGAGATGGCTTTTACGTAGCGTTTATGGGCTTCGTATTCGGTCAGTCCGGCGATACTTTCACATAAGTTTGATAAGGTATTAAACGCTAGATACGGGTTGATCGCTTCTGCACCATAACCTGCAAGCAGTGCAAAATGTTGGACTTCACGTGCTTCGCCCGTTTCAATCACCAAACCAACTTTTGTACGCAAGCCTTCCCGCGTCAAAAAATGGTGGACGGCAGATGTACCGAGTAGTGCGGGGATGGCAATATGGGTTGAATCCATGTCTCGGTCTGAAAGCGCGAGAATATTGTTGCCTTCTTCCACGGCACGTTTTGCGGCGACACAAAGCCTGTCCAGTGCGCCTTCCATGCCGCTTGCACCTAAATCTGAAGGGTAGGCTAGGCTTAAAGTTTTGGTCTTGAAAGCGCCATCCGTACGGGTTTCAATACGGCGGATTTTTTCAAGGTCTTGATTGGTTAGAATTGGTTGCTCCACCTCAAGACGCATGTGCGTACCGCCTTCATCCAAGCCTAATAGATTTGGGCGAGGACCGATAAAGGAAACCAAGGACATCACCAATTCTTCACGAATCGGGTCAATTGCCGGATTAGTGACTTGAGCAAAACCTTGTTTGAAATAATCGTACAACATACGTGGACGGTCAGATAATACCGCTAAAGCCGTATCTATCCCCATCGAGCTGATGGCTTCTTGACCAGTTTGCGCCATCGGTTTGATTAGGAACTCAATATCCTCCTGGGTGTAGCCGAAAGCCTGTTGCCTATCCAATAAGGTATAAGCATCAGGTGCCATTGCGGAGACTTCTGGTGGCAATTTAGCAAGATGTATCTGCGTTTTGCTCAACCAATCTGAGTACGGGTGCGACTGGGCAAGTTGGGCTTTAATTTCAGCGTCGTCGATAATTCGACCTTGTTCGGTATCAATCAACAGCATTTTGCCGGGCTGCAAACGCCATTTTTTGATGATTTTATGTTGCGGAACTTCAATAACACCCATTTCCGAAGCCATGATGACGAAGTCGTCATCTGTGACCAGGTAACGGGCAGGTCTCAAGCCGTTACGGTCTAAAGTTGCGCCGATTTGACGACCATCGGTAAAGGCGACGGCGGCAGGGCCGTCCCAAGGCTCCATCAGGGCGGCGTTGTATTCGTAGAAAGCACGTTGGCTTTCGTCCATTAAGTCATTGCCAGCCCAAGCTTCGGGAATCAGCAACATCATGGCATGTGCCATGGAATAGCCGCCAGCGATTAACAGTTCAAGGGCATTGTCAAAACATGCAGAATCCGATTGACCTTCGGCAATCAACGGCCAAAGCTTGTTAATATCATCACCCAGCACCTTAGATGAAATGGAATGACGACGTGCCGCCATACCATTAACATTGCCTGTCAAAGTATTGATTTCACCATTATGGGCGATCATGCGGAACGGGTGCGCCAAATCCCAAGTGGGGAAGGTGTTGGTGGAAAAACGTTGATGCACTAACGCTAAGGCACTGCTAATGCGTTCGTCATTCAACTCAGGATAGAATGCACCAACCTGATTGGCGAGCAACATGCCTTTGTAAACAATAGTCCGCGAGGATAAAGACGGCAGATAGAACGCATGTCCGCCATCCAGCTTTAAGTCACGGACGGCATTTTCTACCTGTTTGCGGATAACGAACAGCTTGCGTTCAAAGGCATCTTGGTCTGCGCAATCAGTACCTTTGCCAATAAAGATTTGTCTGATGAACGGTTCGACAGGTTTGACCGAATAGCCGAGTTCGCTATTATCAACGGGAACATCACGCCAGCCGAGCAAAGCTGCCTTTTCTTGGGCAATAAATTGGGTCAGTAAGGTTTCGCAAGTGGCACGATCTTCTGCATTGCGGGGCAAGAACACCATGCCAACAGCGTATTCTCCGGCTGCTGGTAGGGCAATTTCGAGTTTGCCGCACTCGTCTTGGAAAAAAGCATCAGGGATTTGTAACAGGATTCCAGCACCATCACCCGCGCAGGGGTCTGCGCCCACTGCGCCGCGATGGGTTAAATTCTCAAGTAAATCCAATCCTTGACGCACAATCGCATGGCTTTTTTGCCCTTTTATATGGACGATAAAGCCCACGCCACACGCATCATGTTCGTTGCGCGGGTCATACAAACCTTGTCTGGGCGGTAGATTACTTTGACTCATGGGACACCTCTGAAGTATGTTGATCTAAGGGCTAAGACTTCCCTGTAAACCCTTGTGCCGCAACCCATTTCGATTATTTTTGCGAAGGTCACTGTGCGGCAAAACCACTAAATTATACGGATACTCAGCATTTTTGTCACGTAGTGTTTTGTTATGCGTGGACATAATGGCGGTTGAATTTGTGTGCGGGAGTGTGCTTTTATTGTTGATGAGTGATCTATGTTATCTTTAGTAGCATTATACATCCATCTACTAAGACGCTTTTGGTAGCTGTTGCTAGAAGATTTAGGTGGAAATTTAGATTGTCTGTATTATCAAGTTTTATTATCGGTAAACCATGAAGCAAAATTTTGATGTAATTATAGTAGGCGGTGGCATGGTCGGTGCTGCGGTGGCTTGTAGCTTGGGTGGTAGCGGCCTGCAAGTGGCGGTGATTGAGAATACGCCGCCGCAAGCTTTTTCACCCGATCAACCCCATGATTTGCGGGTGTCTGCGCTGAGTATTGCGTCCAAAAAAATCCTTGAAACCGTTGGTGCTTGGCAAGGCATAGAAGACAGGCGGGTTTGTCCGTTCCGGCGAATGCGCGTTTGGGAAACGGCAGGTGATACCGAATTTTGCAGCGATGACATCAATTATCCGCAATTGGGCTACATCGTGGAAAATCGGGTGATTCAATTAGCTTTGCTAGATCGGCTGGCTGATTTTGATAATGTCAGCCTTATATCGCCAATAAGCAT
>SHZQ01000079.1 GCA_009695535.1 Methyloglobulus sp. | reverse complement strand
TGAATGTCCGGTGCCATCACCGCAATATCACGCAATTCCAGCGTTGTATCGTTTTCTAAAGCCTGTAATAGCTGGTTTCTCAGGACTTCAACTTCCCGTTTTCTGGAGTGGCAAGCATGTAAGCTGATAGAGCTGTCTTTTTTAAGGGCATCATTCAATGAATGCGGGTTAAGCAGCACCCTCATCCTAACCTTCTCGGCAACTGTTCCAGACGCCGCCCTACCTCCTGCATCCATGCAGTCGTCCCTCAAGGGAGAAGGGACAGAACCGCTTTCCCTGCTTATAGTTCGGGCTTGTGTGGACACCTCATTATTCAAAATATCGTTCTGTAACTGCTGGAGATTATTGGGTTTTGCAGCTGTTTCAAAGCTTTCCGGTTCAAAATCAAACTGGGTGAATTCCAGAAGCATCTCCTGAAATTCACGGCCTTGTTGACCCAAGCTGACTAACAAGGGATGTCCGGTGTATGCCTCGCCAGTGGAAAGTTGCCGCTTGCTTGCTAGATCGGCCCAAAAGGTTTGTGCTGGATTAAGTAAGTAAAGATGCACATTACATTGTTTCGCAAGACTTTGTAGATAATTCAAAAACAACGGCGGCATGGTATTCACGCCAAACACAGAAATCCGTTCCGGCAACCGATGGCTTAACGCGTTTTCCGAGGAGTTGTTTAATTTTGCAATGACATCCAGCCATAATGCGCCGCGATGCTTGTTACCTACTTGCGCGGATAATTGCAACCAAAGTGCTTTCTGCCAGCGTTCAACATCGGTGTTGTATAGCAGCCGTCCATTCTGCCATGCCGCCAGCAGGTCGGGGCGCATGATTTGGTATTGGTCGAATACTTGCGATAATTGCTGGGCGAGTTGATAGCGTTTCAAAGCTTGGTTGGTGCCGGACAAATACTGTTTTAACGGCAAACAATCAGCGTTTTCCAGATTGCGTAACAGTGCTTCCAGCCGCCACAGCATCAAACGGCGGTCAAACGCTGCATCATTAACTTTGCTATCAATCTGTTGGGCAATAAAACTAAAAAACTTGCCGGGAAACAAAAACTGGTAATTCGCCCAGACATCAAAACGGCTCGCCAATTGCTGCGATAGCCATCGCTCCATGCCCTGGCTCTGGATTAGGAACACGTCTTTGGCGAAAGGCGTACTCAGCGGCGCATTGGAAAGCACAGATACCAGATGCTCAACCAGATTCTCAGTTTTGTTGGAGCTGTGTAGAATGAACATGCAGTTATTCCAATGTCGTGCGTGGCATTATCGCTTATTATTACAATTCTTGCTGCCTCAAAGGTGAAGGTGATTTTTGAATTTTTTGAACGCGTTTATGCTTACCACTAAGGTAACAGGATAAAATAAAGGCAGATTCAACTCTGAAGTGTGGCTAAGCAAATAATTTCAATGAAATGTAACGGAATCGAAAGATTAAACTGAAAATGCTGTTAAACATTGCCGCAATTGACAAAATAAACGCCATTCTTCCGCAAACCCAATGCGGACAATGTGGTTACAAGGGCTGCAATCCGTATGCGGAGGCGATTGCGTTAGGTCAGGCGGACATCAATCAATGTCCCCCAGGGGGCGATGAAGGGATTCTTGAGCTTGCCAAGTTATTGGGTTTAAATAGTAAACCGTTGAATCCTGAATTCGGCACTCATAAACCCAAACACGTTGCGGTTATTGTTGAAGAAGACTGTATCGGCTGCGTAAAGTGCATCGCTGCATGTCCTGTGGATGCCATTTTGGGTGCGGCGAAATTGATGCACACGGTAATTGCGGCGGAATGCACGGGTTGCGAGTTATGTGTTGCACCGTGTCCGGTGGATTGTATCGTGATGAAGCCGTTAGCAATACAGCCGTCTCCAGAGCAAAAAACCGCGCAAAAACTGACCGCTAAGCGCCGATTTGAAGCGCGAAATCGCCGTAAAGAATCCGAAACATTACTAAAAGCGGAAAAAGCCAAACAGCAGAAAGAAGCCTTATTGAATAGGCAGTCAAATGACCGTGCTAGTCGTTCTTCGGTGTAAAAATACCTGCGATGAACCCACAAAAAAGACAGGCGATATTCGACCGCCTCGCCGTAGCTATCCCGAATCCGACTACTGAACTGAGCTATTCCAGCTCGTTTGAATTGCTGGTTGCCGTGGTGTTGTCGGCACAAGCCACCGATGTCGGTGTCAACAAAGCAACGGCGAAATTATTTCCAGTCGTCAACACGCCCGAAGCTATTCTGGCTTTGGGTTTGGATGGCTTGAAAACTTACATCAAAACCATTGGCTTATTTAATGCCAAAGCTGCTAATATCATTACACTTTGTCAGCAGTTGCTGGATAAGCACAACGGACAAGTCCCTGAAACCAGAGAAGATCTGGAAGCTTTGGCAGGGGTCGGGCGGAAAACCGCCAATGTCATTCTCAACACCGCATTTGGTCAAGCTACGATAGCGGTGGATACCCATATTTTCCGCGTTTCTAACCGTACTAAAATCGCCCCTGGTAAAAATGTTCTGGAAGTGGAGCGTAAACTGGATAAATGGGTGCCAAAAAATCATAAAAAAGCGGCTCATCATTTACTAATTTTGCACGGGCGATATACTTGCATGGCAAGAAAACCGAAGTGCGCTCAATGCCTTATCGCTGATTTATGCGAATACGAAATCAAATTGATATAATCAGTTAAGTTAATGATTGCTGGAAAGAAGTTTAGTAAAACTGTATAGTTTGCCTAGTTGTAAACACGTCGAAACACGGGTTATTCATTCCTTGTTCAGTTCTGAAAGGGTATCGTAACCTGACTTCGGTAGGAAATATCGATGCTTTATTTAACAACCCTAGAGATAATACGATGAAAAAAATCAATAAAACCCCTTTAGCTGCTGCAATGGGTGCTGCTCTTATTTCAACATTTGCTGCAATGCCTGCCAATGCTGAAACCAGTCCATTTGCTATGACAGAAATGTCTTCAGGTTACATGCAGTTAGCCGAAATGAAATGCGGCGCGTCTATGGCGGGTATGGCAAAACCAAAAGCCGCCGAAGGCGCGTGTGCAGGTGGATCAGATGCCAGCAAGAAAGCCGATGGCTCATGCGGTAGTATGATGAAAGACGGCAAAATGAAGCTAGGTATGGAAAAATCCTGCGGCGCGATGATGAAAGGCAAAGAGGGTGCTTGTGGCATGGCAAAAGACAAGGCTGCAAAAGAAGGCAGTTGTGGTGTCGCCTGTAAAGAAGACATGAAGAATTGCGATGCAGCAAAAACTAAGGAAGGTGCATGCGGTGCAAAAATGAAAGGTTGTGGCGAAGGTATGAGCGGTTGCGCTGAAATGACAAAAGGCAAAGATGGTGCTTGTGGCGCAAAAATGAAAGCGACAGAAGTCGCACCAGCCGCTGTAGCTGCGCCAGCTAAGTAAGATTTCGTAATTAATACAAATCTAGGCAATAGAGGAGGGCAGCTTATGCCTCCTTTCTCTGATTAATCAAGGTGTTCCCATGAGCGCAACTCCCTATTTAGTGCGCGATGCCGGTTTGGGTCTACGCCGGTCAATACTGGACCAAATCGTTGAAGCACCGCCCAATGAGATCGGTTTCTACGAAGTAGCACCTGAAAATTGGATTACCATTGGTGGAAAGTCAGGTCGCCAGTTTCGTGCCATGACGGAACGCTTTGATTTCGTTTGTCATGGCTTGTCTTTGTCGTTAGGCAGCACTGATGCCTTAGATGAAACCTTTGTCCTAGCGGTCAAAAAATTCCTTTCCGAACATGGTGTTAAGCTCTACAGCGAACACCTAAGCTATTGCAGCAAAGACGGGCATTTGTATGATTTGATGCCCATTCCCTTCACCGAAGCAGCCATCAAGCATGTCGTCGAACGCATCAAACGTGTTCAGGATATTCTCGAACAACGTATTGCTATCGAAAATGTCTCTTATTATGCCGCGCCCAGTCAGGAAATGGACGAGATCGATTTTTTCAATGCTGTGGTCAACGAATCAGACTGTAAGGTGTTGTTAGACATCAACAATATCTACGTCAACAGCGTCAATCACGGTTATGATGCCGAAGCGTTTCTTAACGCCATGTCTGCCCATCGTATCGCTTATGCCCATATTGCCGGTCATTATGTTGAGGCGGAGGATTTCCTCGTCGATACCCACGGTGCGGATGTGATTGATCCAGTCTGGAAATTGCTGGGCAAAGCTTATGAGCTTTTTGGCGTGTTTCCGACCTTGCTGGAACGCGATTTTGATATTCCACCCATCACTGAATTGATGAAAGAAGTCAGTTTTATCAAAGCGATACAAAACGATTGGCGGGTACAGCATGAACGAAAATCGGCTTGAATATAGAAACCCTTAACCACTCCCTCTCCTGCTGGAGAGGGCTGGGGTGAGGAGGGTAAAATCAATTTTTTAAATCCCCTCATCCCAGCCTTCTCCTTCAAGGGGAAGGAGTCTTGTGAATTATATTATGACTGTTGATTTCAAAGCCAAACAACACGAATTTACCCAGTATATTCGTGATCCAGCAACAAATCCCGCACCTGCCGACGTTAAACCAGAACGTATGGCAATGTACCGAGAGTTAATTTTCAATAACATAGAAAGTTTTCTAGCCGGAAATTTCCCCGTCATCCGAAAAATATTGGACGACGAGCAATGGCTGGAGTTGGTGCAGGATTTTTTCCTTAAACACGCCTGTAAAACGCCTTACTTTTCTGAAATCGGAGAAGAATTCCTGGATTACCTGGAAAATCAGCGATCCAATCCAGATGATCTTCCATTCCTATTAGAGTTGGCACACTACGAATGGGTGGAAATGGCCTTGTCGATTGCAAAAGAAGATACAAACCCACATCAACAAACAATCGAAAATTTGCTTCATCAAACCATAACGTTATCGCCTTTAGCATGGCCGTTGCTTTACCAATTTCCCGTCCAAAACATTGCACCTGACTACTTGCCACTGATACCACCAGAACAACCAACTTGCCTGCTCGCTTACCGTGGGACAGATGACGAGGTTAAGTTTATTGAAATTAATGCAGTCACTTACAGAATGCTGGAAATCATACAAGAACATGGGCAAGTCAGAACAGAAGGTTGCCTTAAGCAACTTGCAGAAGAATCCCAGCATCCAAATCCTGATATTATCGTGATGGGAGGGCTGCAAATACTCAAAGATCTGGTTGAAAAAACAGTACTTTCAATCTGCTAAGTGATCCCTGAGTAAGCCCTTCGATTAGATTTTGGTTTGGTAATGTGCTTACCTTTTTGAGAATACCGCTTAATTGCTATTGCTGCCTACCGAACAATTTAGGCCCAGCGGGTTGCGCTTTTTCCTGTAAGCACTCATAAGCAGCCGCTTCAAATTTAATCCTGAGCGATTGCGGATGCTCATGTTCACCCATAAATTTTTCTGCTTCTTGAGTGGTTAAATCTTTCATCAAGTAAGTTGCAATACACTCACAAGATTTGGTGAGACGTGCTGCGTCTTCAATTTTATTGTTTGAATTATTCAATTCCCGATCCACACATTGTGCCGCGAATTCATGCTCAAACTTGTGTTTTTGCATGTCGGTGACTTCTGGACCATGCGGATGATCGAATGTATGTTCCTCAGCTTTGGGTGCTTGCTCTTGCTTGGGCTTTTCGTCATCAGAACAAGCTGTTAGCGTTAGAGCAACGGCAACGCTGATAAAAAAAGAAATGAGATTTTTGTTAAACATTGATTTTTTCATACGATTAGTGTGTTGTTATTGTTGTTATCCTTAACATTATAAAATACAGTCTGCTGACTAGCTTGTTTTTTACGGACTATTTAAGTATCAATTGCAAAGCGCTGGGTTTAAAAAACGTAACACGCACAATTAACGGCACGAGAAGCAAGGTAAGCTGCTGTTTTGCAAATTGAACCCTGCGCCTTGTGGCTTTTGGGTTATCTTTCCGTTACCCGCACGTCTATGCGGCGGTTTTGCTGCCGCCCTTCCTCGGTATCGTTACTGGCTACTGGATGGTCGCTGCCATAACCTTCGGCATCCATCCGGTCTGTTTTTACGCCTTTGGCGACGATGGCTTTTTTAACGGCAATCGCTCGGCTATTAGACAGCTTTTTGTTAGCATTGGCTTTGCCAGTATTGGCGGTATAACCGCCGATTTTGATGTTAACTTTAGGAAATGCTTTCAATACTTCGGCAATATGGTTGATTTGCTCATTTGATTCCTTTTTGATGCTGGCTTTGTTGGTATCAAAAGTAATGCCGTTCATGTTAAACCATAAGTCTTTGCTGATTGCCTCGCTGCCTTCAATAAAACTGACCAATTTGCTTTCAAGTCCGTCTTTGGCAGCTTTAATGGCGTAGCCGGTGGATAAGGTTTTTTCATAGAAATCGCTAACGATCAGCCGCTTTTTCTACGACGGGTGCTTCAGCTGGAATTGGTGCTGGTGGGGCTGGAGTCGCAACAACGGGAGCTGGTGGTGGAGTGGCTACTATCGGTGTTGTTACTTCTGGTGCAGTCGCCACAGGATCTGTTGCTGGGACGCTGCAACTCTTGAGCAAGCCCCAAGCCAAAGCAAGTGCCGCCGCTAAAAGAATCCACGGAAGAATTTTTTTGCCACCGCTGACGCCTTCTTCGAAAGCTTCCGTAGCACTGTGGGCAAATTCTTTGCTTTCTTCAACAATATGCGAGCCAAGTTGACTGGCTGATTCACTTACGTCTGCAACGACGTGTTTAGCAGAGGCAAAGGTTTCTTCTGTGACATCTTCAATGTTATCAACAATATCATCAAAGGTATCAGTTAAAGACTCCGTTTTGGGCGTGGCATAGCCCGAATCAAGCGTACTGGCTTTATCAAAATCGCTCATAACAGGAGCGGAGCTTGCCGTTGTAGCGGAGGCTGGTTCACTCGCTAACAGGCTGCTAAGTCCGGCAGGAGTGAGGTTCTTTAAAAACCCGCTTTGGCTGCTTAACAGCTCCGCTAATCCGGTTGCGTATTGTGCACCTTCAATTTTAAGATTTCTGCCAAGCAAGCCCATAAGCACAGGCATAATAAAGCCAAGCAAGGAGCTTGAAGAGCTTTTGCTAATACCACTGGTGTTAGCAACCAAATCAGTAATGCCAGCCGCCTTATCGCCAAAGAAAGAACTCAATAAACTACCGCCTTCTGATAATAACTTGGCGGTTTCTTCCCCACCTTGTGATAAAGCTCCCAGATTGCTGAGTACGCCACCGTCGTGGTTGCCATCAGTGAGTAAGCTGAACAGTTTGCCAATACTGGTTGCGTCTGTACTTTTATCGACCAATCCAGCAAGCAAGGATGGTATTGCTGTGTGCAATGCGGACTCGGTATTTTTCGGCGATTCCCCAATAAGTGCAGCGATATTTGAGACTACGTCACCTGATAAGTGTTCTTTTAATAGTGCTAATAAGTTGTTAGACATTGATGATCTCCTCAGTGATGGCCTGACACAGGCTGGAAATTAGGTGCCAACGCTCAATTTACCAGTATCTGACTGTCTTGTTAATGAAAAAATAACGATGGTGTGACAAAAACAAGCAACATTAAGCGTTTTACAGGAAAAATACAGCCGCATGGCAATAAAACACAGCTCAAGTTTGCTGTTTTGTGTCCTGCGCCGCGATGTATAGTGGACCCCCATTGCCCAGACATATAATGCTTTAGTTTAAGATAGCATCCTGTTTACCGCTTAGCTTAATGGCGCTGTCCCATATTCGTTACGCATGAACCGATGTTTCTGTCGAGCCATACTCTCTAAAATTTGTGCACCTCCTCCTATAGCGGTTTGATAAGCCCTATCAGGCGCTTTATAGCCTAATGATTGATGGTAGCGCTCTTGGTTATACAACACGAAGTAGTCGGTCAAACCCATTAACAAGCTTTGTACAGTATCATGCTGCTTCAAATAGGCCTCTTCATAGCTAACTGTTCTCCATAGCCGTTCGACAAAAATATTGTCCAGTGCTTGACCACGACCATCTATACTTATCGTGACGTCATTGTTGATCAATACGCTAGTGAAAGCATATACACCAAAGGCAATAGCCTGTTTATCCTGTTTTGGGGTGGTTCAGGGTCGACTAAATAGGTCGGCTGAAGCCGATTTAGCTGAAGC
>SHZQ01000078.1 GCA_009695535.1 Methyloglobulus sp. | reverse complement strand
CGGGTTACAAAAAGTCGGGCATTATAACCGCAGGTGCAAAATTATTGGAGTAGCTTTTTGGAAAATTTTAAGGATTGCAAATCATCGATACTTTCAGTGTTATGAATCTGGGTTGTCTGTTGTATTTTAATTAAGGGGATTTTTAGAGATCCCCTTAAGCTTTAGTGCCGCTGGAATCCAGTGAAAGCACTTCTATGTCGTGGCAGGAACGATAAAAGTTGCCTGCTGCTAGCTGCTTACATTTTGTCCAACTGCTTAAACCTTGCTAAACAACATTGCCCTGACGGGTTTCTGATTTCACAAGCACACTCACCGGATTTGGTTCGTAGCATGACAAAGTGTTTGATGGTTTCTGCTCGGTTAGTGCTTGGTGCGGTCAGATAATCCGCTGCATCAATATTAAAGCAATAGCACAGCTTGTCGTTTTGGATGTCTCGGTAGGTTGTTAGATGCTGTTTGGGGATGTTGTTTCCGGCAATGGAAAAGTAAGCGGTAGCGCAGTTTTTGCTTGGGCAGAAATAATGGCTGTTTGAGATAATTCCTTGATTTTCTGGGAATTTAACTTGGTGGTAGAGCGTGCGCATTTCGACATTTTTACAATTCGTTTTGCATTGGGGGCAGACCTGGGTGGTCGCTTTTGGGGGATTGTTTGCACAACAATCTGACATAAGCTTGTTCTCCTACGGTTATTGTTTTGTTTGGTGTGCGGTTGCCGGATAACCCGCATCGGTGGTGGCTTTAATCAAAGCGTCCACGCTGGTTTTTTGTGGATTAAAAGTAACCTTGGCTGTCTTAGTATCGTAATCGACATTTGCCTCTTCTAAACCCTCAACACCTTGTAAGGCTTTTTTAATGGTGAATTTACACATCGCACAAGTCATGTTTTGCAACTCCAAGGTGACTGACTGGCTACTGTTTTGCTGTTGCGATTGAACAGGGATGGCTGCCCCAGCGTGCGCTGTCTGTAGTAATAAAGAAGCTGTAACTAAGCTCAACATTAACAAAGTAGCTTTAAGTTTCATCATGATTCTCCTTAACTCAAAAAAATGGGAGCATACCAAGGAAAGGCTAAAAGCAGCAAAATTAACGCTGATCCTATCCAGAAAATCATGTGTTGCTTATGAATGTCTTCCGGTAATACACAGGCCTTACCTTCTTCGCAGTTTTTCAGTAGCACATAAAGTTTGCGATACCCCAAGCCGATAAAAACCAAGGTAAGTAATATAAAAAATGGGCGAACCGATTCCATTGATGTTAAGGAGCTCATCCATGCGCCACCTATGCCTAGTGATAATAGCAGCAAAGGCCCGACACAGCAGACCGATGCACCAATAGCAGATAACGCTGTACCGATTCCTAACCAGGGTAGCTTTTTAGGTGAGGATGTTTCATGTTCTTTTGTCATAAGAATGTTCCTCTCGTCTGAACATCTATATTCAGTGATGGCATTTTGAACGAAGTTAACGATGCGTATTAACAAAGGCTAGGCAGGATTCTAAACCCTGTGCTAAGGAACAGGGTCAAGCAGAATTTACATCGTTTTGAAATAATCAGAATTTGATGCTGGTTTCATTAGAGAGCGCATCAATAAGAGAGCAGCGTTCTGGGGAAGCATCTGTCTGACAACACTTAACCAGGCCATCTAATACTTTACGTAGGGCTATTAAAGCCTCTATCTGGGTATCTAGTTGCTGACATTTCTGTTCGGCGATTTTTTGCACATCAGAGCAATGTGTACCATCAAGCGAGAGCAATTCGGCAATTTCTTTCAAAGTAAAACCAGCTTGTTGGGCGCGCTTGATAAATCGAATTCTGTTTATAGTATCGGGTGAATAAAGTCGATAGCCGCTACTGGGTTTTTCAGGTTCGTTCAATAAACCTATTTGCTGATAATAGCGAATAGTTTCAATGGTTACTTCGGCCTGCTTAGCCAGATTGCCGATTGTTATGTGCATTTTGTGGCGGTCGGTCTGTTTTTGTCTCGAATCCATTCGCTCCAGGAACCGGCATATAGCTTAGAGCCAGTCAGACCAGCCACTTCCATTGCCAGCAAATTATGGCAAGCAGTAACGCCTGAGCCGCAGGTATGGACGACTTGTTGCGGGTTTTTATCTCCGATAAGCTGTTTGAATTGGCTACGTAAGTCTTCCGCAGATAAAAATAAGCCGTTGCTCTCCAGGTTTAATTGGAAAGTGCGGTTAATCGCACCAGGAATATGCCCTGCAACAGGGTCGATGGGTTCGTGTTTGCCGTAGTAGCGTTCGGGTGCTCTGGCATCGAGAAGGCAAATGGTTTTTTGCGCCAGACTATTTTGGACTTCAAGGGCAGTTAATGTTGAATTATCAGTGGGATAAGCTCTGAAAACACTGGCTTTAATGGTGGGTAAGATGGTGGTAACTGGATAGCCGAGCTTTTGCCAATGCTTATTGCCGCCATCAAGCACTGCAACTTTGTCATAACCTAAGCTGCGAAGCAGCCACCATAACCTTCCAGCAAATGCGCCACTGGCATCGTCGTACACAACCACTTGGCTGTTGTTGTCGATTCCCCAATCCCCAAGCTTATTAACCAATGCCTTCATGTTGGGCAGTGGGTGACGACCAGTGAAATCGGTGATGCGGGAAGATAAGTCGTTGTTCAGATGGGCATAACGGGCGTTTGGGATGTGTCCGTGCCGATAGGCTGAAAAACCGGCTTCGGTGTCTGCTAAGGAAAATCGGCAGTCAATAATGATCCAATTGGGGTCGTTAAGGTGCGGCTGGAGGATTTCTGCTGAAATTAGGGTGTTGTAGTTCATGTGGCTACCGTTAAGATGATTTTGCCGATATGCTGGCTGCTTTCCATGAGTTCGTGTGCTTGTGCAGCATCGCTTAAGGCGAATGTAGAATGGATTATGGGTTTTATGCGCCCTGAAAGCAATAAAGGCCAAACGTGTTTGAGTAGTTTGTTGGCGATGTCGGCTTTAAATGTATCGTCCCTTGTCCTCAGTGTGGAGCCAGTTATGGTGAGCCGATTTTGCATTACAGTCCAAAGATTGATCTCCGATTTCGGGCTTTGTTGTACGGCAATTTGTACCAATCTGCCTTCTAATCCTAAGCATTGCAGGTTGCGCTGGAAATAATCGCCGCCGATCGTGTCCAGGATGACATTGACACCTTTGTCATCGGTAATTTTGGCAATTTCGCTGACAAAGTTTTGGCTCTTATAGTTGATGGCGGTATCTGCGCCGAGCTTTAAGCAAAACTGGCACTTGGCAAATGATCCGGCAGTTACGATAACTTTAGCACCGAACGCTTTGGCAAGCTGAATTGCGGTTGTCCCGATGCCGCTACTGCCGCCGTGGACGAGCAGCGTTTCGCCTTTTTGTAACTGACCGCGATCAAAGACATTGCTCCAAACGGTAAAAAAGGTTTCCGGTATGCCTGTGGCTTCTATAAAAGACAGGTTTTCGGGAATAGGCAAGCATAAGGATGACGAAGCCAGGCAATATTCAGCATAGCCGCCGCCCGTGATTAATGCACAAACCTTGTCGCCAACAGATAACTTATTGATGTTATTACATAAAGAGACGACTATTCCCGCAATTTCCAGGCCGAGAATGTCAGATGCACTGGGCGGTGGCGGGTAAAGCCCTTTGCGTTGCATTATATCGGGACGGTTTACGCCAGCAGCCATGACTTTAACCAACACCTGATCTGATTTAGGTACAGGAACTGGTCGTTCAACAGGCACTAATTTTCCCGAATGAGCTTCGATAGCGCACATGATGTCGGGTATCTGCATAACTTCAGTATGGGAAAAGCTGGGTTATGGGTATTATATACATACTATTTATGAGGTTAAGGTAAGAAATGATTCGCGCAGGTATTGTCGGCGGCACTGGTTATACGGGGATTGAGCTATTACGGGTTTTGGTGCTGCACCCAGAGGTTGAGGTGGCTGTCGTCACTTCACGGGCTGATGCAAGGATTCGTGTCGATGCGCTTTATCCCAGCTTGCGCGGCATGATTGACGTGGTTTTTTCTGCGCCTGATGTTGCTGCCTTATCCGATTGCGATGTGGTATTTTTTGCCACTCCCAACGGAGCGGCAATGCTGATGACGAAAGCTTTGTTAGAAAAAAAGGTTAAAGTTATTGATCTGTCAGCAGATTTTCGATTGAAAGATACCAAAGAATGGGAAAAGTGGTATGGCATGGAGCACGTTTGTCCTGATTTGCTTGCAGAAGCCGTTTATGGTTTGCCGGAAGTCAATCGTGAAGCCATTAAGTCTGCGCGATTGGTTGCTAACCCAGGTTGCTATCCAACATCAGTCCAGCTTGGCTTTCTGCCTTTGCTTGAAAAAAGTTTGGTGGACGTTAGCCATTTGATCGCCGACGTGAAATCCGGTGTCAGCGGGGCAGGGCGCAAGGCTGAATTGGCTATGTTAATGAGCGAAACGGGGGAAAGTTTTAAAGCTTATGCTGCCAGTGGTCATCGCCATTTACCGGAAATAGCCCAAGGCTTGAAGTCGGCTGCGGGGGAATCGGTAAACTTAACTTTCGTGCCGCATTTGCTCCCGATGATTCGCGGCATCCATGCAACTTTGTACGCCCAGGTCAGTCATAGCAAAGTCAGTTTGGAAGAAATCCAGGCTTTGTATGAACAGCGTTATGCCCATGAACCGTTTGTGGATGTGTTGCCTTCGGGTGCGCATCCCGATACCCGTAACGTCAAGGGTTCAAATCGTTGCCAAATTGCCTTACATCAACCGCAAGGTGGTCAAACAATAGTGATCTTGTCGGTAATCGACAACTTGGTCAAGGGTGCGGCAGGGCAGGCGGTGCAGAACATGAACCTGATGCTTGGGTTTCCTGAAGACCAAGGCTTGAAAACGCTGGCTTTGTACCCATAATCCTTGACTAGGGTGCAGGGTGTACTCATAATGAGTTTAACTAACTATTTTAGGTGGCAAAATAATGGCGGAAGCAATCATTTTTACAGACAGTGCAGCGACAAAGGTAAGTGAATTAATCGCCGAAGAAGGCAACGATAACTTGAAACTACGGGTTTATGTAAGCGGCGGCGGTTGTTCAGGCTTTCAATATGGCTTTACCTTTGACGAAGAAGTCAACGAAGACGATACCAGCGTTGAAAAAGGCGGCGTTACTGTGTTGATCGACTCGATGAGCATTCAATATTTGACGGGTGCGGAAGTCGATTATAAAGAAGATTTGTCGGGTGCTCAGTTTGTTATCCGTAATCCCACAGCAAAAACAACCTGCGGGTGTGGGTCTTCATTTTCTGTGTAAGCGCTTAATTCGACCCGAAAAAAAACCGGACAGTGTCCGGTTTTTTTATGTTTACCATTTTAAGGCTTAAAGCCTTGACGATTTTAGTTTATAGTCTGATTGTTCTTTGCAAACAGCGAGTTAGCTTTTACTAAATTGAGTTTAGCCAAAGGATCGGTAATCTGCGATTTAAAATCCGCTTTTGCCGTGCTGTTCACAGGCACTAGGTTTGACGCTTGTGCAGTTAAAGGGTTTTGGTGGACACCATCAATACGGAATTCGTAATGTAAATGTGGGCCGGTCGCCAATCCTGTTTGACCGACATAGCCAATGATGTCACCTTGCCTGACTGCACTGCCTTCATATAAGCCGCTTTTATGGCGTGACAGATGTGCGTAAACCGTTTCATATCGGTCGCTGTGCTTAATGATGATTACTTGACCATATCCGCCTTTTCTGCCGAGGAAATCGATTTGTCCATTGCCCGTTGCCTTGACGGGAGTACCTGTTCTGGCGGCGTAATCAACGCCTTTATGGGCGCGGATTCTGTTAAGTACGGGGTGTCTGCGGCTAAGATTGAAACCTGAACTAATATGGGCAAAGTCAACGGGGGTGCTTAGGAAGGCTTTTTGCAAGGCATGGCCTTCGGGCGTGTAATAATTAGCGTAGCCATCCTTATCAATATATCTGACGGCGCGATAAGTTCTGCCACGATTGACAAATTCCGCAGCAACGATGTCATCTGCACCGTTAAAACCTCCGCGTTCATACACTACCGTAAAGCGGTCGCCATCGTGTAAATTGGTGGAAAAATCAATATCCCAAGCAAAAATATGGGTTAATTGATCCATTACTGCGTCTGATAAATTGGCTTTTTTGCCGGCTTCAGCCAATGATGATGTAATCGTACCCTGACCGCTGGCGAGTTGCATCATATTGAATTTGTGAGTGTAGTGACTAAATCGACGACCAAAGCGAGAGGTACCCGACAAGCCATCCAACCCAGATGAGAACCCTTTGAATTCTTTGGGTTTGTCAGTGGATAGTATCAGAAAGTGAGTCCGACCTCGGCTGGCACTGACTACCTTATGTCCTTGCGTAGAGCCAAACCTGGATAAATATTCAGGTGTGTTTTCGCCTGGTTTCACCTTAAAAATATTGCTTCGAGTGCGGGTGAATCTCGAATAATCGAACGGTTTTGGAGATTCGGCACTACTGATTGCGGATGTAAAAACTAAAATTAAGCTCACCAAGAAAGCAGAAAGCGTTTTATTTGTTACAGAAGAATCTCTAAGTATTTGAATTTTAATCAAAATAAATATCCTGTGTTTTCCAGCGTCTGATTTTACGTTTTTTTCTAAAAGTTACCAAGAATTAAATGCTTCTTAATAGCAGTAAAAATATTTTATTCGTGGCAAATATCCATTAATCCTATAATAGCAGTCATTAGAAACAGTGTTTTTTGGAGAATTTAAGTTGCAAGAGGAAGTATTGAATAACCTGCTAAGAGGAGCTGATGAAATCCTGGTTAAGCATGAATTGGTAAAAAAACTTGGGGAAGGTAGGCCACTTAGAATAAAAGCGGGCTTTGATCCAACAGCCCCAGATTTGCATCTAGGTCATACTGTGTTAATTAATAAGCTGAAGCAATTTCAAGATGTTGGGCATGAAATATTGTTTCTAATTGGCGATTTTACCGGTATGATTGGCGATCCTACCGGAAAAAATGTCACCCGCAAACCCTTAACAAAAGAACAGGTTTTGGAGAACGCCAAATCGTATCAAGAGCAAGTTTTTAAGATACTTGACCCCGATAAAACCCAAATCGTATTCAATTCCACTTGGATGAACGCCATGTCGTCGGCGGATTTGATTCAACTGGCGGCAAAGAATACCGTGGCCAGAATGTTGGAGCGGGACGATTTCAATAAACGCTATAAAGGTGGGCAGGCAATCGCCATACATGAGTTTCTGTACCCATTGATACAGGGTTACGATTCCGTGGTGATGAAAGCTGATGTTGAGTTAGGCGGTACTGATCAAAAGTTTAACTTGTTGGTTGGTCGGCAATTGCAGGAAATATACGGGCAATCGCCCCAGGTTGTTATCACCATGCCGATATTGGAAGGCTTGGATGGCGTTCAAAAAATGTCTAAATCTTTGAATAATTACATAGGCATAGCCGATGCGCCGGATGATATGTTTGGCAAGATTATGTCCATCTCAGATGATCTGATGTGGCGATACTTTGAATTATTAAGCTTCGAAAATATGGCGGTTATCAATGGTTATAAGGAGAAATGCACGTTAGGCGTAGAAAATCCTAGAAATATCAAATACGAATTAGCCAAAGAGATTGTTAGCCGGTTTCACGGAGGCGTATCTGCTGGTGAGCAAGCCATGCAGAATTTCATCGCCCAATTTCAACGCGGTGCTATTCCTGATGATATTAGTGAAATCACTTTGAAAACGGATTCTGAAAGCTATTGCATTGCCAACTTATTAAAAGATGCGGGTTTGACCAGTAGCTCGTCGGAAGCAGTCCGCATGATAAATCAAGGTGCGGTAAAAATAGACAGCGAAAAGGTTACTGATCCGAAGCTGGGTGTTTTGTCAGGTACGAGTCATATCTACCAAGTTGGCAAAAGAAGATTTGCGCGGATTACATTGAGTTGATGGGGTTGGTTCAAATTATTGTTGTCTTGTTGGGTTGTGGCATTTGACAACCCCGAATAATTCTGTAGAATAGTTGGACTCAGTGCAGCGAAAGTAAATTGTTGTACGCTCTTTAACAAGCAGACCAAAATAATGAGTGTGGGTACATGTGTTGGTTTCCTGTGTCTAGAGACACAGGTTGACACACAAGGT
>SHZQ01000077.1 GCA_009695535.1 Methyloglobulus sp. | reverse complement strand
CGGAGCTTGCCCCAGCACAGGCTGTTTGACAGTTACCAGCAAGACTTCCTGTTTTATGAGCGGGTGCTGGGCCAGCACCCACAGGACAAGGACAAAATCTACTCGTTGCACGAACCCGCCGCCTATTGCATCGGCAAGGGCAAAGACCACAAGCCCTACGAGTACGGCAACAAAGTGTCCGTTGCCGCCACCGCCAAATCCAACAGCATCGTCGGCGTGGCCAGCCACGACCACAGCCTGCATGACAGCAAGACCTTGCCCGACATCCTGGCACACACCGAAACCAGCCGGGGCAAGCCCGTCAAGGCGGCGGTCTGTGCCCGGGGTTACAGAGGCTAGAAAACCGTTGGCAGCACCCAAATCATCCTGCCTGCCCCACCTCTGAAACGGGACAACCGTTACCCACGCGACAAACAACGCAAGTGCTGCCAACGCAGGGCTGCCATCGAACCCATCATCGGCTACTTGAAAGCCGACTTCCGCTTGTCGCAGAACTTCCTTAAAGGCACCACAGGCGATCTCATCAACCTGTTGAGGCTGCATTGGCCTGGAACCTGAGACTGTGGCTGCGGGCTTTTTTGGCTTTTATTTTTGGGTTGCCCCAAAACAGGATAAACAGGCTATTGCCTTTGGTATATTGCTATAGGCTCACACCGGTTGCGGAGGGGGTCAGGGTCGACTAGTTATGTTGCTCCCCATTGCTGAATGCAATATCCAATGATTCAATACGGAATAACCGACTGGTGGAAATCGTGGTTTTTTTAAGGATAATGGGTTTTTCGGGCATTGTGTTATTTTGTCAGTTTATTCGCTAAATGTAACGCTCTCATGGTTAATTGGAAAGAAATTGATACGGTTTTTCTGGATATGGACGGCACGTTGCTGGATTTACGGTTCGATAACCATTTCTGGAAGGAGTTTGTGCCGCTTAAGTTTGCGGAAAAAGAGGGGTTGTCGATTGAACACGCCAAAGCGCATTTGGTGCCACGCTTTAAAAGCAAGGAAGGCACTCTCGATTGGTATTGCCTGGATTACTGGAGCGATACCTTGCAATTGGATATTGCTGGATTGAAAGCCGAGCTTGCCGAGTTGATTGCGGTGTTGCCGCATGTCAGTGAATTTCTGGAGAAGATCAAGCAGTCACCGCAGCGGGTTTTATTGGTGACCAACGCCCACCGTGACAGCCTGGACTTAAAGATGGAAAGAACGGGGTTACAACCGTTTTTTGACGGCTTGGTGAGTTCGCATGATTTCGGCTTGCCCAAAGAACATAGGGATTTTTGGCATCGACTGCAACACCAACATCCCTTTGAAAAACACACGACGCTATTGATTGATGACAGCTTTGCGGTGCTGAATTCTGCCCGTGAATACGGCATTGCCCATTTGGTGTCGATAAGCAAACCTGATTCTGGTATGCCTAAAAGGGAGATAAGCGATTTCCCTGCTATTGAGGATTTCCGGGAGCTAATGCAGGGGCTTTAGGCTTGCTATGGGGTGGGCGTTTAGGACGCTGGGCGGGCTTGAATTCCCTTGGTCTTCGCTCCGGCTTGATGAAGTCCGCCAGCAATTCCTTGTCGATGGCTTTGACGGGGATTTTTTGCCCAATGAATTCCTCAATATCCGGCATGGAGTAGGCGTAATCTTCGCAAATAAAGCTGATGGCCTCGCCGCTTGCACCAAACCGCGCTGTCCGACCTATCCTGTGGACATAATCTTCTACGTCTTGTGGCAGGTCGTAATTGAAAACATGGGAGACATTTGGAATATGCAAACCTCGTGCAGCGACATCGGTAGCTATCAATAACGATATTTCATTCTGCTGAAAGCTCAATAACAATTTCTGGCGTTTTTCCTGCGGTACATCGCCGCTCAGGGCGGCAGTTTTGTAACCGTTGGCGTTGAGTGTGGCATCCAGTTCTTCCGCGCAGCGTTTGGTATTGACGAAAATAATGCTACGTTGCGGTTGCTCGTGCTTCAAAATACCCAACAGTAACGGTATTTTTTGGTCGTTTGCAGGGCAGTAAGCACTTTGGTTGATGGCCTTGGAAGTGACTTCCTCGGTCTCTATTTTCACCAAAACTGGGTTGTTCATGTGTTCGTAAGCCAACTCCGTTACCTTGTAAGACAAAGTTGCCGAGAATAGCATGTTCAGGCGCGTTTCCGGTGCTGGCATACGGCGCAGCAAAAAACGGATATCCTTGATGAATCCGAGGTCAAACATGCGGTCGGCTTCATCCAGTACCATGACCTGTATATAATTGAGACTAAAAGCATTTTGGCGGTAAAAGTCGATAATACGCCCTGGCGTACCGATAATAATATCGACATTTGATTTTACTTTGGTCAGCTGCTTTTGGTAATCCGTGCCGCCGTAGATCAAGGCGAAAGACAAGTTTAGGCGTTTACTCAACAGCAGGGCATCTTTATGGATTTGTATCGCCAACTCTCGGGTCGGAGCGAGGATAATCGCCCTGGGGTATTGGGTGACTTTATTTTTGATGGGCTTGGCTATGACTTTTTCTACCTGGGCGAGCTCTACGGCATCATCAGTATCATAAGCATCGTAATCGTCGTCTTCCTCTTCTTCATCCAGGTCAGCTTCATCATTGATAAGATGTTGAAAAGTCGCCAACAAAAATGCCGCCGTCTTACCTGTTCCAGTCTGCGCTTGCCCCGCCACGTCTACACCCCGTAGTGCCAATGGTAGAGTCTTGTTCTGTATGGGCGTGCAGTGATGGAATTCTGCATCTTTTAAGCCTTTCAGGATCGCATCCGACAACTCAAGATTGCTGAAAAGTATTTCAGTTAAATGGTTATTATTCATGGTCTATAGCATACCGTAAAATGCAGCTTTGCCGAAAATTGATTGACTACGCAGTTTTTCCCTCCTATAGTAAAGTTTTTAACGTTGGAGAAACAATGTGAGCGACTTGGTCCTTCATGTCAATGATAGTGATTTTAATGAAACTGTGCTGAAAGCAAGCGGTCCTGTACTGGTTGATTATTGGGCGGAATGGTGCGGTCCTTGCAAGATGATTGCTCCGATTTTGGATGAAATAGCCAAAGATTATGGCGACAAACTCACAGTAGCCAAGCTAAATATTGATGATAATCCAGCAACTCCGCAGCATTATGGTGTTAGAGGCATACCGACACTGATGCTGTTCGTAGATGGTGAAGTGGAAGGCACTAAGGTGGGTGCTTTGACCAAATCGCAGCTCGCCGCCTTTCTCGATAATTATTTGTAAGTGACAAAACTGCGAACCGCTTATTAAGCAGCGATTTCGTAACTATAAAGCTCCGTCACAAAAGTTGGACGGAGCAAAATACTTACGCTATACTTAACGCAACGCAAGCTGAGTGCTTACGTAGTCAAAACGAACCGTCCGATACCACATCCCTGTTCAAAACCCGTTTTACGGCTTATTTCGAGCCAAGCAAGCGCGTAAGCGAATTCTTTATGTACCTTTTCCTGCCTTATGAATCTTACCGAGTTAAAACTAAAACAAGTTAGTGAAGTTATTGAAATAGCCGAATCTCTCGGTCTTGAAAATGTTGCCCGATCTCGCAAACAAGACCTGATTTTTGCCATCCTTAAAAAGCAGGCAAAAGCCGGCGACGACATCTCTGGTGACGGTGTTCTGGAAATCTTACAAGATGGTTTCGGGTTTTTACGCACACCGGGCTGCTCCTACTTAGCCGGCCCTGACGATATATACGTTTCACCCAGCCAAATCAGGCGATTCTCGCTTAAAACTGGCGACACTATCACTGGCAAGATAAGACCACCGAAAGATAACGAACGCTACTTCGCGATGCTCAAAGTTGATCAAATCAACTTTGAGCCACCTGAAAACACCAAAAACAAAATCAATTTCTCCAACCTCACGCCCTTATTCGCTAAGCAACGTTTTATGCTGGAACGCGGTAACGGTACGAGTGAAGATTTGACCGGACGCATCATCGACCTTATTGCCCCCATAGGTAAAGGTCAGCGCGGCTTGATTGTGTCGCCGCCAAAAGCCGGTAAAACCATGATTCTGCAGAGCCTGGCGCAGGCAATTGCCGAACAAAATCCTGAATGCTACCTCATCGTATTATTGATCGACGAGCGCCCTGAAGAAGTTACCGAAATGGAGCGTTGCGTCCGTGGTGAAGTTATTTCCAGCACCTTTGACGAGCCAGCAACACGCCATGTACAAGTGGCAGAAATGGTAATTGAAAAAGCCCGTCGCTTGGTCGAACATAAACACGACGTGGTTATTTTGTTAGACTCCATAACCCGTCTTGCCAGGGCATATAACACGGTCGTCCCTTCGTCAGGCAAAATCTTGACTGGCGGTGTCGATGCTAACGCCCTGGAAAAACCCAAACGCTTCTTTGGGGCGGCCCGTAATATCGAAGAAGGCGGCAGCTTGACCATCATCGCAACGGCATTGGTTGATACTGGTTCGAAAATGGATGAGGTGATTTACGAGGAATTCAAAGGTACAGGCAATATGGAGCTGCATCTGGATCGTAAAATTGCCGAAAAACGCATTTATCCCGCCATCAACATCAACCGTTCTGGCACGCGCAGGGAAGAATACCTGATTGACCCAGAAACTCTGCAAAAGACCTGGATTCTTCGCAAAATTCTCCAGCCGATGGACGACACCGCTGCGTCGGAATTCCTAATCGGCAAACTTAAGGACTTTAAGACCAACGCGGAATTTTTTGAATCAATGAGGCGGTAAATACTTGTTTTCAATCTAAACCCTAGTACCTATGCCTGACATTTACTCGCTTTTTCCTGCCATTATTCTCGGCATCGTAGAAGGCTTGACCGAATTCCTGCCCGTGTCCTCTACAGGTCATCTTATCTTGGCTGGACAGTTGCTGGGGTTTAACGACGACAAAGGCAAGGTTTTTGAAATCGTCATCCAGTTTGCGGCAATCCTGGCCGTCGTTTGGGAATACCGAACTCGACTCGCTCACACCTTGCTTAGTATCACCAAGGAACGCACCTCGCAACGTCTGGCAACCAACCTTATCATCGCGTTCCTGCCTTCTGCGATACTTGGATTTTTGTTCTTGAAGCAAATCAAGGCGTATTTGTTCAACCCAACCGTGGTCGCCTCGGCCTTTATTATCGGTGGCTTGTTGATTTTATGGGCAGAACGCCGTGAGCATACCACCCACACCGAAACCATTGATGACATGACTTGGCAAGATGCCTTGAAAGTCGGTTTTGCCCAGGCCTTAGCGATGATTCCTGGTACGTCTCGCTCCGGCGCAACCATTATCGGCGGACTTTTCTTTGGCTTATCTCGGCTTGTAGCAGTAGAGTTTTCATTTTTTCTAGCCATCCCTACTATGTTTGCCGCCACGCTTTATGATGTCTATAAGCATCGTGAATTATTCAGCAGCGATGACATCAGTTTGTTTGCTGTAGGCAGCATCGTTTCGTTCATCAGCGCGTTTTTGGCGGTTCGTGGTCTGATCCGATTTATTAGCAGACACGACTTCACTGTATTTGCATGGTATCGTATTGCCTTTGGTATGCTGGTACTTGGTTCAGCGCATTTTGGTTGGGTAGACTGGAGCAAGCACTAAGCAAATCCCAAAAACAGTCAATACCCAGTTTAAATGTTCATCTACTGCAATCTATTATGAACTTTGAAATCCTCGCATGAATTACTCAGTTACAAGAATCCTGCTCATTTTTTTTGGAATTTTATTGGTTGTTGCTTGCAACAGCAATCCCTTTGCGTCCTCATCTATATTCACCGATCAAACAGCCGCGCCTTATTTAAGTAAGGAAATTCCGGTAACGGTTGGTCAGTACAAGCAGGCGTATGTAACACTGGGATCAGTTGATTATGCGTTGAAAAAATATACCTCTTTCTTCGTAAATCAAGTTGACTTACGTAATCAAGCCATCGGTTTTTTAAAGCAAGAAGCGTTGGCTAGATACGGCGACAAGGTTGATGCAATCATTGATTTGGAGGTTCATGAAAGCACAGAAGATGGTTACGACGGCGCACTAAATGTCACGAATACCCAAGGCATTGCAATAGCTTTCAAACCTGAGATAAAGTCGATCTCCAAGCGTAAAACAAAGCAAAAAGCAAAACCATCAAAAAACACATCACGCAAACATAAGCAAGAAGAAGTGGAAATTACCCCGTCGGAAATACTGAAATAGCCTGTCTAAACGTGTTCACAAGCAATATCTCTGTTGATAAGTTCGCCTATTTGCAGCTTGTCAGAAAAATTACCATAAGCCAACATTAGCTTGACGTAAGCGGCTTCAATCGAGGTATTCCAAATCATTTCTGCACCGTGTGCTATCAACTCACGAGTACTTTGGTAAATACTTTCTGATTTAATGGCGGGAGCGAGGTAAACGGTAATTCCTAGATCGCCGCAGCGTTTAGCGAATTCAAGCAGGGAATGGTTTTTGCCCCATTGTTTGGTGGTGCAGGCAGTGCCGGAGTGATATAAATCGTGCAGAACGGCATCGACATTATCTAGCTTAAAATTGCTGTAATCCAGACCTGGGTAAGGTTTTATCATCAGAATATGGCTGGAGAACTGCGGTTTTAGCGAGATTCTATCAATAGCAGCATCTTGTTGAGTTGATTTTCTGGATTCGGCAGGAAACACATTAGCAGAGGTAAAATTCTGTCCATCAAACTGCATAAAACTGTTGTTCTGCACACTGTAAAAATCCCCGCTTAACTGTAAAGAACAGACAAGGCGTGAGCCTAAATGCACTTGCATAGTTTGACCTGCATTGCGATAAGGCACGAAAACACCCGTTTTTATGCGCTGCTTAATAAATTCCACGGCGCAGATGAAATTAGCCAAACCGTTGCACTTAGGATCATCCAAAGGATAATCACTGGACACCAATAACAGGGGTATTGCCAAATTGTGAAAATAAAAACTCATCGCCGCTGCTGTATACGCCAAGGTATCCGTGCCGTGGGTGATAATAATGCCGTCGTACTTATCCGGCTGGGCGGATTCGATAGCTGCAATAAGCAACTCCCAAGTCGCAGGTGCGAGATTTTCACTTAAGATTTGTACAGGTTGCAAGGTGTCGAAATGGATGTCTTTATGGTTTTGATACTGCTGCTCAAACAATTGCAGTAATTTGAACGGGACGTTACTAGTCGTATCAATCGTGCCGTCCGTCGCAACAGAACCAATCGTACCGCCAGTAAACACAAGCAGAATCTGTTTCATAGTATGATGTGGTATGAAAGTTAATATCCGTTAAGCATAGCAAAGCTGTCTAGTCATTCAAATGAAAATATCACTCATCGTCGCCATGTCCAGCAATCGTGCCATAGGTCTTGATGGACAAATGCCCTGGCACTTATCGGCTGACCTTAAACGCTTTAAGCAAATTACGATGGGGCATCCGATAATAATGGGCAGGAAAACCTTTGATGCTATCGGGCGACCTTTACCTGGTCGTAGCAATATCATTGTTAGCAGAAATGCTGCATACAGACCGGAAGGCTGTATTGTGCTTGACAGTGTGCAGGCCGCCATCAGCCATGCTTGCCAATTAGCGGATGAGGTGTTTGTGATTGGTGGATCGACATTGTACGAAGCGACGTTACCCATTGCCGACAGCTTATACATCACGCAAATCAACCAAAGTTTCAGCGGCGACACGTTTTTCCCCGATTTTGACAAGCGTTTCTGGAAAGAAGAGGAGCGAGAAGATGTAACTAATGACCCTAACGTTAGCTTTGCCTATAGCTTTTTAAAATTAGTAGCTGCTTGAATGTAAGCTGTTAAAAAGTTACCTACGAACTACGCGCTGCCTTTAAAGCGCGTATTGAACGCTGGTCTTGCCATAAAGCAATTTTAGAGATTGAATTGTTGGCTATTTTGTTTGCCTAAGTTGACGAATCAACCCATCACCGTTTCCTGCCCTACGCTGTGGTTTGTTTGAATGGGGTGCTCAATAAAAAAATTCTGCCGGAGCTGACTCATGAAAAAATATTTGCTCATCACTTGTTTATTGCTGACAGCGTGTTCGAATTTGCCGCCTGTCATCGAAGGCCCACCTGCATTTGATCTCAGTTATCAACAAGCACTTGTAAGTGGTGGCCATTACAAAAATGCACCAGTACGCTGGGGTGGCACGATTGTCGAGGTGGAAAATGAACCCACATTTAGTGCTATCCAGGTATTGCTATATC
>SHZQ01000076.1 GCA_009695535.1 Methyloglobulus sp. | reverse complement strand
ATTGCAGCGGTTTTGTTAGGCATGTTTTCGGCAGGCATGGAGTTTGGTTGCCGCGTACAGTGCGGGAAATGGCTTCTGCGTTGCCAACCGTTCCTAATTATGAGCTGCGTTCTGGTGATCTAGTGTTCTTTAATACCAGCGGCAAAACCTACTCGCATGTGGGCATTTTTATTGATGAAGATAAATTTATCCATGCACCCAGTCAACGTACGGGTAGGGTATTGGTGTCCAGCTTGAATAACAGCTATTGGCGGCAACGTTTTGTCGGTGTACGAAGACCAAAGTAGAATTATTCGATTTTCTCACAGGATGCTGATAACCATATATACGTCAGCCAACTTTCCAAGGATCTGCATGATCAAACGATTTGCCCTGATTATATTTTTGTCTCTGCTGCTATTTGGTGGCTTGTTCGGCTGGAAGTTTTTCCAGATCAGTCAGATGCTCAAAAACATCCCCATTCCACCACCGCCGGTCGTTGCTGCAACGACCGTTCAGCGTAGCGAATGGCAATCTTACTTGACTGGAGTCGGTAGCTTAGTCGCCGTTGCAGGTATTGATGTCAATAGCGAAGTAGCAGGTAAGGTCAAAGCACTCCATTTTGAATCAGGGCGGCAAGTTCAGGCTGGCATATTATTGGTGGAATTGGATACCAGCACCGAAGAAGCAGAGCTAAAAGGTTTGGAAGCTGCTTACCACTTAGAGCAAGTCAAATTTTCCCGTAGCCAACAGTTAATTGACCGACATTTCATCTCAAAGTCAGACTTTGACCTTAATAAAGCCACCTTGGATGAAGCCAGGGCTGTCGCCAACGCCAAACAAGCGGTGATTCAAAAGATGCGGATCGTCGCGCCGTTCGCTGGGCAGTTAGGGATACGTAAGGTAAATGTAGGTCAATACCTTGCACCGGGTGATGCCATTGTGCCGCTCCAGCAATTGCAGCCGATTTATGCAGATTTCACGCTGCCGGAACGACATCTGGCAAGCCTTAATGTTAATCAGGAACTTACCTTAACGGTGCAAGCCTTTCCTGGAAAAATGTTCGGCGGGCGTGTTACCGCCATCAATTCCGGCATAGACGAGTCTACCCGCTCCGTGAAAATTCGCGCCACTCTAGATAATGCCGAACGATTATTGCTCCCTGGCATGTTCGTCGAAGTCCAGCTGTTGTTAAGTGACACGAAATCCGTGCTGACCGTACCCGATACTGCTATTTCCTATAACCCTTACGGCGATTCGGTGTTCGTTATCCAGCCCGATAAGCAAGGTTTAAAAGTTCAGCTCAAGCAAATCGTCGCGGGAGAGACTCGCGATGGTAGGGTGGAAATCGTCAAGGGATTGAATGAAAACGAGCGCGTGGTCAGTGCTGGACAAGTCAAATTACAAAACGGCATAGCTGTCACTTTGGACAAAAAGCCTGCCCCCGGTGAGCGGGAGACTGTTCAGTGAAATTCACTGATATTTTCGTTGAAAGGCCGGTCTTAGCCAGCGTTATCAGCCTATTGATCCTGATCGTCGGGCTGCGAGCGATAGTCGCATTGGAATTGCGCCAATATCCCGAAACTGAAAACACCGTTGTTACCATTGCCACCAATTACCCCGGCGCAAGTAGCGATTTGGTCAAGGGCTTTATCACCACACCTTTGCAACAGGCGATTGCCGAAGCGGACGGTATTGACTACTTGTCCTCAAGCAGCCGTCAGGGACTTTCCAGCATTGAAGCGCACATGCGGCTCAATTACGACCCCAGCGCCGCCGTCGCGCAGATTCAGGCGAAAGTCGCCAGCCAGCGCAATGTCCTGCCGGAGGAAGCCGAAGACCCAGTCATTACCTCGCAGACGGGTGAATCGACTGCCCTGATGTACTTGGCTTTATACAGCGATACGATTAAACCCGCGCAGATTACCGATTACATGCTAAGGGTAATCCAACCGAAAATTCAGGCGATCCCTGGGGTTGGCAAGGCGAAGATGCTGGGTAACAAAACCTTCGCCATGCGGATCTGGCTGGACAGCAAACGCATGGCGGCCTTAGGGGTGACTGCCAGCGACATTAACGATGTGTTGAAAGACAATAATTACTTGTCGGGGGTAGGGCAGGCTAAAGGTGATTATGTTGCCATCAATCTCAGCGCAACAACCGATGTAGCCAAGGAAGACGATTTCCGGCAATTGGTGGTCGGCGACCGCAATGGTACGCTCATCCGACTGGGCGATGTGGCGAAAACCGAATTAGGCAGTGAAGATTACGACGCAGTCAATTGGTATAAAGGCAAGACCGCGATTTTTATGGGTATCGAGCAAGCACCAGGAGCAAATCCGCTTACGGTAGCCAAGTTAGTACGTGTCGCCCTAAAAGACATAGAGGCAGGCTTGCCCAGTGAATTGCATGTATTGCTGCCTTATGATGCCAGCCAGTTCATCGAAGACTCCATCAACGAAGTCGTAGTCACTTTGGTTGAGGCGGTGGCAATTGTATTACTGGTGATTTACCTGTCCTTAGGTTCGTTACGTGCCGCCATTATTCCTGCCGTCACTGTGCCGTTGTCTTTGATAGGTGGTGCTTTTTTGATGTTGTTGATGGGGTTTTCCATCAATTTGCTCACGATGTTGGCGATGGTATTGGGCATAGGCTTGGTCGTGGATGATGCCATCGTCGTCGTGGAAAATGTCCATCGTCATATCGAAATGGGTTCTACCCGCATTCAAGCCGCCATACAGGGCTCTAGAGAATTAGGCTTACCCGTCATCGCCATGACCACAACCTTGATGGCGGTTTATGCCCCTATCGGTTTTATGGGTGGCTTGGTTGGTACTTTATTTACCGAATTCTCCTTTACCTTGGCTGGGGCAGTGTTGATTTCGGGCGTGGTTGCGTTGACTTTAGCGCCAATGTTGACTTCAAAATTGCTGAAAGAAAAAGGCGAACCCAGCCGCTTTGAACACGCCGTGGAGCATTTTTTCACCCGCCTTGCCGAGGTGTATCGGCGTGGTTTGCATAAGGTGTTGGAATTCCCATCTGCAATGCTGGTGTTTGCCGTTTTGGTGGTCATCAGTATTTACCTGATGTTCACGCTCTCCAAAAAAGAACTCGCACCCACCGAAGACCAAAGTATCCTGTTTTTTATCGCCACAGGCCCGCAGACGGGCACCTTGAAATATAACGAGGTTTACACCAAGGAATTGGTCGATATTTTTGAAACCATTCCTGAATACAAGGAAAGTTTCCTGTTGTTGGGCTTTGGTAATAGTGCGAATACCGTTTTCGGCGGCTTCAAGATGCCGTCCACAACCGAGCGCAAACGCTCACAAATGGAAATTCAACCGGAAGTGCAAGCTAAGGCCAGTCAGATCGCCGGATTTAACACAGCCGTGTTCCCACGGCCCAGCCTACCCGGATCAGGTGGCGGTTTGCCTTTGCAGTTCGTCATCGTTACGGACGCGGATTACGATCAATTAGAACAAGTCGCCAATGGCTTGATTGACACTGCCATGAAGAGCGGTAAATTTATTTTCATGATGAAAGACGTGGAATTCACCCGGCCTAAAGCCACTTTGGTAATCGACCGCAACCGAGCCGCTGACTTAGGCTTGACGATGAGCGACATCGGCAAAAACTTGGCTACATTGCTTGGCGGGAGTTATGTCAATCGCTTTAGTTTATTAGGGCGCAGCTATAAGGTCATACCTCAAGTTGATGATGCTTCTAGGCTAGATACTAGCAAGTTTGACCAATACTATATAAATACAGCATCCGGCGGGCAAGTGCCGTTGTCATCTTTGGTGAAAATAGAAAAGTCTGTCGAACCCAGCAAACGCACACAATTCCAACAACTCAATAGCCTTACCGTATCCGCCTTGATGACCCCTGGGGCTGTCACTTTGGGCGATGCGATGGCGTATTTAGAGCAAGAAGCCAAAGCATCGTTCCCCAAGAACTTCCAATGGGATTACACTGGCGCATCCAGGCAATATGCCCAGCAGGGCAGTGCCTTGGTTGTTACCTTTTTTATGTCCCTGCTGGTGATTTATCTGGTACTGGCAGCCCAGTTTGAAAGCTGGCGTGATCCCTTGATTATCCTGGTATCTGTGCCGCTTTCCATAGCCAGTGCGATGGCATTTTTGATGCTAGGCTTTGCCTCGATCAATATCTACACCCAAGTAGGCTTGATTACCCTGATTGGCTTAATCGCCAAAAATGGCATTCTGATAGTGGAATTCGCCAATCAGTTACAAATCAAGGAAGGCTTAAGTAAGCAAGAAGCCATTGAACAGGCTTCCGCCATCCGGCTACGCCCTATCCTGATGACAACCGTGGCCATGATAGTCGCCATGCTTCCTCTACTCATGGCATCAGGACCTGGTGCCGCCAGCCGTTTCGACATTGGTTTGGTGATCGCAGGTGGCTTGGGCGCGGGGACGTTATTTACCTTATTCGTCGTACCAGCATTTTATCTGATGCTGGCTAGGGAGCATCGTGTCACTTTGATAAGTGATGTGGGTAAAAACTAGAGTTTTTTATTCTTAAATAAAATTGTAATTTTCCCAAGCGGAGCAGCACTGCCCACAGCTAAGAAATAGGGAGTTAAAAAACATGTTTTTTGATTCCTTATAAGCAGCGAATATTGGAGTACAAACCTAGGTTTGTACTCCAAGTAAAAGAGGTCTCATCACACTGAGGGCAATGACACTGTGCGTGGAAATATTGAATCAGGCGGCATCAGGAAGGCGATCTTAGTTCTCTTTTTTACCACGTCTCCAAGCATGATAACGCGCCACCCATCTCAGCAAAGTTTCTGGTTGATGGTTCTTCTTCCAGACTTTGGCTGCATATTTGTTGGCTTCGGCAAGGGTTGGGTAGATGTGGATTGTTCCAAGGATTTTGTTGAGACCGATGTTGTACTTCATCGCCAGCACAAACTCCGCAATCAAGTCTCCGGCATGGTTGCCTACAATCGTTACGCCGAGGATTTTATCTTTGCCTGATTTGGTCAACACTTTGACGAAACCGTGGGCGTTACCGTCCGCAATTGCCCTGTCAAAATCGGCTATATCATATTTGCTGACTTCGTATTTAATACCTTGTTCGCTGGCTTCTTGCTCATTAACGCCAACGCGCGCGACTTCGGGTTCGGTGAAAGTCGCCCAGGGGATGACGGAATAATCGGTACGGAATTTCTTGATGTTACCGAATAAAGCGTTGACGGCGGCGTACCAGGCCTGATGTGCAGCCGTATGGGTAAACTGGTAAGGGCCTGATACGTCGCCACAGGCGAAGATATTGGGATAATTGGTGGCTTGAAAGCCGTCAATCTGGATGGTGCGTTTGGGAGACAGTTTCACGCCGATGTCTTCCAGGCCATAGCCTGTGGTATTCGGCGACCGTCCTAGCGCTAATAAAACCTGGTCAAACGGGATACGTGTTGTTTTTCCTTCATGCTCGGCTAACAAGATTTTCTCACCGCTTTCGACGATGAATTGTTTTGCGGTATGACCCAAGCGGACATCTACGCCTTCTTTCTTGAATTGCTCCAGCACCATTCCTGAGGCATCAATGTCTTCACGTATTAACAGCCGCGATGCCATTTCTACCATTGTGACTTTGCTACCCAATCGCGCAAAACATTGCGCCAGTTCGCAGCCGATAGGGCCGCCGCCCAATACGATTAACCTTTTAGGTTGTACGCGTAAGTTCCAGATGGTATCAGACGTTAAGTAGTCGATGGTTTCAATGCCGAGAATAGGTGGTACAAGTGGTCGTGCGCCAGTGGCAATGACTATAGCTAAAGTAGTTAAAGATTGCGTTCCGGTTGCTGTGGTAACTTCGACTTCCCAAGGTGAGATTATCTTGGCATTGCCTGCTATGACGTTAACGCCGAGGTTTTGGTAGCGTTCGACAGAATCGTGTGGCGCAATGATTTTAACCACAGCCTGTATACGATCCATGACATCGGAAAACTCGTATTCTGCTGTCATTTTGGCTAAACCAAGCTCATTTGCCCTAGCAGCATGGGCAAGCAAACGTGTGGCACTTATCAGGGTTTTGGATGGCACGCAGCCCGTATTCAGGCAATCGCCGCCCATGCGGTGTTTTTCTATCAAGGTTACTTTAGCTTTGACGGCAGCAGCAATGTAACTTGTGACCAAACCCGCAGAACCGCCCCCGATAACAATGATATTATTATCGAACGATTTAGGTTTGATCCAGTTATGCTTGGTTTTGTTTATCATGTGCGCGGTGCTCCACAAATTTTTTGGCGATTAGTGGGAAAATGCCGAGTAATACTAGCGAGCCGATCAGAAAAGGTGAGGTGATATCAGACAAAGATTTGATGGTTGCTAGTTGAGTCCCCGCGTTGACATAAACCAATGTCCCGGCGAGCATCCCGACTTGGCTGACCCAAAAAAAAGTGGCTGCCTGCATTTTGGTCAAGCCCATAATCAGGTTGATGGCAAAAAAAGGGATTAACGGCACCAACCGTAAAGTAAAAAGATAATAACCGCCGTCTTTCTCAATACCCGTGTTAATTGTATTCAGTTGTTGGGCAAATTTGTGCTCTAAATTTTCCCGAAATAAAAAGCGTGCCGCTAAAAAAGCCAAAGTCGCGCCAATTGTGGAAGCAATGGATACAATCACCATTCCCCAAAACAAACCGAATAACGCTCCACCCGCCAATGTCAAGATAGTAGCGCCAGGCAGGGAAAGCCCAGTCACGACTATGTAAATTAAGCCATAAGCAAGCAATGTTAAGATAGGATGGCTAGTATAGTAAGACAAAATGGTTGCTTGCTGCGATTGCAACTTAGTCAGGCTTAAGTAGTCCTGCAAGTCGAAATAAAAAAACAGGACGACCAATACGGCAATCATGGCGATCAACCGAGTTTTTGAGATGTTCATAGCCAGCCTTTTGGTTGCATTAATGCTTAGTCAAGTTTTGTTAGCTATACTTTGTTGATGTGCGATTCTGCATCTTAGCGTATCAGCTATGATAATAAGCACAAGATTGCCCAGTAATCAATTGACATAGGTAGTTATACCGATTGTATGTTTTGTTGGTATTTACTATTCTTACAGACACATCTGCAACTAAATTCGATAATTTAGTTGCAACACTGACACATGAGTTTATTAACCAGACCCTCATTTATTCAAACTATTGGACAGATTTCTTCCGGCAATGATTCCCAGCACACCCTGATGTGTACGGAAATCAATCAAGTCCACAAAATTGCCAGTTTAGTGCAGGGAATAGCGGCAGAATAACAGCTTATTAATGCAATTCAACTGCTTATATTCAACAGAGTCAAAAACCTGCCCGATGCCTGTATGGGCAAATTGGGTTGGAATCGGTTTGCGATCATTCTTAAGCTGCCCGTTGAAAAATGCTTTGAAATTGCCGAAAACCTGGCTTTGATGTTGGATAGTCAGTCTATCGATATTGAAGGCACCAGTTATTACCTCAAATTGATATTTGGGGAACGCTCTTATCGCCAGAATACAAAACACCTGAGCGCATCTTGGCCGCCGTGGATGAGGCTTTGTTTCAGGCGCGTCGGACGGGTAATGGTATTGTAAAACTTATCGAACATGATGATCCCATACTGCATGATTATTATGATTCATTGAAATTGCTACCCACGATAACAGAGGGTATTAAAAAGCAATCATTTGTGCTTTTTTCACAGCCTATTGCGCCAATCACGCAACAAATTGAAGCGCAACAAAAATTAGAGATTTTGTTGCGTTATAAAAATATTGATGGGCAAATAGATAGCAACCATCGATTTTTGCAAACGGCAGAATTATTCCACATCAGCCGTGAAGTTGATTTTTATGTTGTGCATCAATTTTGCCGCTATTTCGCCCAGAAAAGTATCTCTAATACTTTGTGTTCACTTAATATTTCTGGAAGTACTATACGGTACAGTCCGTTTATCGATATGTTGGCAAAAGAATTCAAACGCTCTGGAGTCAACCCTGGGCAAGTTTGTTTTGAAATAACCGAGACCGTAGCCGACCGAGATTATAAGCAAGCCATTCATTTCATGAATTTGTTGAAAAGCCGTTTAGGTTGCCAATTATCCCTGGATGATATTGGTATTGGGTTGAGCAATCTGGCGAATCTGTCCAAATTTAATGTTGATTATTTGAAAATAGACAGGTCGTTCATTAATGATATTTTGTTTGATCCTATGCTAAATTAATAAGACATTGCAAAAAAAAGGCCACGTTTAAGTGGCCTTTTTAAGTTTATTCAAAATG
>SHZQ01000075.1 GCA_009695535.1 Methyloglobulus sp. | reverse complement strand
AAACACTATTGGCAAAAAGCAGTAGAACGGTCAAAAAATTGGACGGAATAAAGCATGAAACCAACCTGCTATTGTAATAATGCAACCTTCATCATTCGTCTATTCCATCTAGAAACAGGTTCTAAGACTTTCGTAGGATAAAACCTTTTTTGTTTGGGCTTATTACAACCAGCACCGGAAACAACAAACCTAACAGTAAGTTTACGAATAGCAATATGACCGCCATGTTACTCGGCGTTAAACCAACAAATAAGTTTTTGATTAACGGCGTAAAGATCAATAATCCTGGCGCACTGCCAGCCAACAAGATCAGACGATTGAATCCCGAATGATGCTTTATGCTGGACAACCTGACAAATAGCAACGACAACAGTAATGCGAACAACGGCCAGGTAAACAAGAAATTTGCCCCGTTATTCAGGGTAAAAAGTGCTAAAAACAGCCAGATAGCTGAAAGACCTAAACTAATTTCCATCGGCTTTAGCCATTTTTTGCTAATTACGTAAAAAACAACGGTTATTGCTGTGTTTATGAGGATAAATCCCAGAAAATAGCCGTAACTTGTCGAAGTGTCGTCGTAGGCGAATGTCGGGTAACTGGGGTGAAAGCTGCGTAGCGCAGTCCAAAGCCAACTGTCGATGAAATACAAGCCGCAAACCATCAAGAGATAAGCGCACAACGCAATTAAGGTTTGTTTTATCCGCATTGAATTCGCCTTATGGCAGGTTGCGCACAAAGCAATAAACCCGATTGCGAGCAAAACGCACAAGGGAATTGTCCAGCTCATTGGGTAATGCACAAGCCCTAAGCCGGGGAAATCGAAGTACACACGGTTTTCTGCTTTCAGGTTGGCTATTGCTTGGTTGCCAAAATGCTTCACCAAGCCCAGCATAATGTTCCCTTCATGCTGCAACGTGCCTTGATTCAGGAATTCTGGGCGATCCAGTTGGGTGTGATAAGCCGCATGACCTTCAATTGCGGCAAAATTCATCCCAGGAATGCCTGCGCGTTTAAAGACGCTGAAATCTGTGTCGTTAGGTAGTCGCTTGTACACCTCGTACATCAAGGAATTGCTCATAACAAACGCGACCGACTCAGCAAGTCCTGCTATCAAAAGACTATTGTCGTCACTGGTTTCAAACATCATGAATGCGCCGCTATTGCCACGGTATTCAAAATTCAACGCCATTCCAACTGCTTTTGCCCAAGGATGTTGCTCCACAAAGGCTTGCGCGCCAAGCAATCCACTTTCTTCGCTATCGGTGAATAGGCAAATCAGGTCATTTTGCAATGGGGGCTGGGTTTTGATAGCTCTCAATGTTTCCAAGATTGCCGCAACCGACGCGCCGTCGTCGGCAGCACCAGAGCCTGTAGCTACAGAATCGTAATGGGCAGATAGCAGCACGGCTTTGCTCGAACGTGTACCAGCAATTTTCACCAATACGTTATGGACTTGCACCACTTGCTTAGTTTTGGGATTGACGACATCCGCCGATTGAATTTCTGGCGCAAACCCCAATGCTTTTAGCTGGTCCATCAAATATTGCCGGACTTCTGCATTTTCAGGTGAGCCCGTCGGATGCGGTTTTGAACCAATCTGCCGCACATGGGGCATGGCGCGGGCAGATGAAAATGCCGTTAATGGCGAAGAAAGTGGTATTGGCTTGGGTGGCAATGTGTGGAACAGGCCGATGGCCACCAGTACGGATATGCCAATAATCAGCAAAATAGCCTGTGCTAGATGTTGAATTTGCGAGGGCTGATGTTCATTTATCATATTCGCACCGAGGTGCTATTTACCTTTAATCGCATAGCAACAGATTACCCGATTAAATGGAAATAGCGTGATAAGCAGATGAATTGTAGGGTGTTACTAGTCGCTTGCTAGCACTAAGCGAGACGCTCCATTATGGTTATTTGCACTGACCACCATAAAATCCAAATTCACCCGATCAGCAAAATGGATTCTTGCTTGATTAACAATAGCATCGGCAATTTCTGGACTTTCAACCGCGCAAAAACCGGTAGGCCCCCATGAGGTTTGTCCAATACCCACCGCGCCTTGCTTTGCCAGACTAGCCATCGCTTTGCCGACATCTTTGCTGGCGTAGATGCCACCTTGAGCGGGTGCGAAGTGTTTACCGACGGCGATTTGCAATTGCGAAATCACTTGTCCAAATTGGTGCAAATCTTGCTCCGCCACAGCAGGCAAGGCTTGCATCATAATCTGGTAACACAAATGTTCTGCTTCCTGCTGCGGGAAAGGCGGCAAGACTTCAAAGGCGGCGATTTCCTGGTCGCCGTGCAAACCTTGCCCTCGGTCAAACACCAGGATAAACCGCCAATCGACCGGAACTTCAAGATGAACCAGCACTGGCGGCGTAATGGTTTTTTCGCCCCGACCGCCATCAACAACCAAGCCGCCGTGTTCAAAAACGCCGATGCCAATGCCGGAACGTAAGCCTCTGTCCATGATTGCGGCAATCTCACGCACGGTCATTCCTAAACCATAATAAGCATTCAACGCCGTACCAATAGCCAAAGCCATCTGCGTGCCTGAACCTAAGCCTACATGCTCTGGAATAGCAGCCTCTATGTTGATGCTGACTTGGTCGGAGACAGACATTGCCTCGCATAGCTGCGTTAAGCAGCGATCAGCACGTTGTGCGGAAGGCCCAGTGATGGCGCGTTTATCTGAGGTTGTTAAGATTAAGCGTGTGTTGATTTCATTCAGCGCAACGCCAATGCTGCCAAACTGCCGGCCCAGCGACCCGCTCAGGTCGATAAAGCCCATGTGCAGTCTTGCGGGTGCAGTAACCGTTATTTTGCTAGGAGATGACATTATATAACTGGGGCATTAATCGCTGGTTTGCGGTTATTATACCTTGATAGCCGTTGCTATGGGTAAGGCATCAAATACTTGTGACAAATCATCCAGCATACAATCACACATTTCCGCCGTCAGCGAATTGATGGGGAAAGTGGAAGGCACGTACACCGAATAAGCACCCGAAGCCGACGCCGCCAAGATACCGGTATGGGAATCTTCAAATATCACGCACTGTTGAATATCCAGCCGCATCCGCTCGGCGGCTTTCAGGAAAATATCCGGCGCTGGCTTGACATGCTCTACCTCATCGCCCGTCACCATTAACGGAAAACGCGCTGTCAATCCTGCAATAGCAAGGCAATGTCGCGCGTAAACTGCCCAGCTATTCGTTGCTAAACACACCGAAATGCCTTGCTGCTTGGCATAATCCAGTAACTCTATTACGCCAGGTTTAACACCAATTCCGTGTTCACGGATGTGTTTTCGCCAATAGCTTGTCCCCAATTGCTTAAAGTTCTGCAAATTAAAATCTTGCCCTAGCCATGTTTTTAACTGTGTTTCGACTTGGTGGTAATGATAACCAGAAACGATTTTGAACGCATCGGGCGGAAGTTGATAACCCATCTTGGTTATCGCCTGTTGCCAAGCGGCAAAATAGGTCGGCTCGGTATCCAAAACCAGGCCGTCCATGTCAAAGATAAAGCCCTGAAAGTTACCTAACTTAAAGAACTGCTGATTATGTCCTTCGACTGGCTCAGAACGAACGCGGGTAGTTTGGTCTTGTTTCTGTTGAATATTTGGACTACGGCCAGAAAATCTTTGTCGATCCATCAATAAAATCAACTCGGCAAGAATTTTTTTCAGCATTGAATGACCTTAATATATTCCCCTGGTGCTTCCCTGCTAGAACCTACAACAACACGCTTGCTGCCGTCTTCTGCTTGTTCCAAAAAACCCGAAATATCTACTGTTTCGCCCACGAATGCCTGTCCGGTATAGGTTGCGATAAAGCAGACCACCGTGCTGATGCTTTCATAATCTATTGAATAAAGCGCAGGATAATCAAAGCCGTATTTATCCTCTGTGATCTTGCACTGCAAAGTAATCGCACCACATTTTTGATAAGGAATTTGCTCGGATTGAGTGTGAATATCCACAAAATTCAAATCAAATTTTCGCCCGTTAATCAGGGCTTTGTTGAATTTTCGGCATTCATGCCAAATATATTCTGCCAAAGTGAGTGCGCAAGATCGCCGCGCGTAGGCTTCTTGCCAATCGTGTTCGGCTAGATCGCCCAGTTGTTTTTGCTCAATCAAATTGGCGGTAATCGCCCGTGCTTTGTGGAAGTGCTCCCTACTATAAAACACCAAATCTATATCTGATTGTTGCTGCTGAACACCTAATAATATCGATCCCGTTACGCCAGCTTGGGTTAAGTCCAAGCCATTGTGTTGATATAACAAACACAAATCGTATAAATCCTGCTCAACCTTATCGCGCTGCTGTTTAGCTAAAACCTGCTGCAAGCGTTGCCTGGGTTGATGCTGCTGAACGATTTTATCAGTAGTAACCGCGTGGAGATTGGCATCCAGTACCGCCGAATAATGCAAGTATTCTGGATGATGCGTTTTTAGATAAGCGTTCGCTTGTTCCGTCGCAACCTTGTGCCACTGCTTACCGTCGTTTTTTACGTAACGCAAAAAACACAGCACTTTCTCCACATCCCCACACATTTCTGCCCCATTTTGGACAACCGCAAAGCACAATCCTTCTGCGGTTTCGATAAAGTCCTTGGGGAGATACAAATCTGTTAGTTGCAGCATTGAGTGTTACGATAATTATGTAAGTTCTGGGTTTAAAAAACGAGGCGAAAGACACAAGGCCAAAGGCTCAAAACTACTAATATTGCGTCCTTGACCTTGTGCCTTTCGCCTTAAAAAACAATTCTTCTATGCTCAAACCGTTTTGACCGATAAAATACCAACAACCATCATACCTTAAATAATCAACAGGAAAACCTTATGAAGATTGGTGTACCCAAAGAAATTCATCCCGGCGAAAAGCGCGTAGCGACCACGCCGGAGGCAGCGGAGCAGCTTATCAAGCTGGGTTTCGAAGTTAGCATCGAAAGCGGTGCGGGCGATAGTGCAGACATAAGCGATGAGGCTTACAAAAAGGTCGGCGTTAAAATCGTTAAAGATGCCAAGACCTTGTGGGAAAAATCCGACATCGTTATTAAAGTCCGCGCTCCCGAAGAACACCCTAAACTAGGACACGAAGCGGGATTACTGCCTAAAGGCGGCAATCTCATCAGCTTCATCTGGCCCGCACAAAATGAAGGCTTGATGAAGCAACTGGCGACACAAAACGTCACTGTTTTGGCAATGGATAGTGTGCCGCGTATTTCTCGCGCACAAAAAATCGATGCCTTAAGCTCAATGGCAAATATCGCAGGTTATCGCGCCATCGTTGAAGCGGCGCAACATTTTGGGCGCTTTTTCACGGGGCAAATTACCGCTGCGGGTAAAATTCCCCCTGCTAAAGTCCTGGTCATCGGTGCTGGCGTTGCGGGTTTGGCGGCGATAGGCACAGCCAAAAGCATGGGTGCAATCGTGCGGTCATTCGATACCCGCCCAGAGGTTAAAGAACAAATCGAAAGTATGGATGCCGAATTCCTGATGCTGGATTTCAAGGAAGACGGCAGCGGCACGGGCGGTTATGCCAAAACCATGTCCAAAGAATTCATCGAAGCCGAAATGGCCTTGTTTGCCCAGCAAGCCTTGGAAGTCGATATTATTGTCACCACCGCGCTGATTCCTGGCAAACCCGCACCAAAGTTGATTACCGAAGCAATGGTCAAATCCATGAAGCCAGGCAGCGTCATCGTTGACTTGGCGGCGGAACAAGGCGGCAACTGCGAATTGACCGAGAAAGATAAGGTCGTCGTCAAACATGGCGTGACTTTAATCGGCTACACTAACCTGCCAAGCCGACTTGCCAACCAATCCAGCCAGCTTTACGCCACCAACATACGGCATTTGTTGACCGATTTAACGCCAGAAAAAAATGGCGTGATCAACGTTAATATGGAAGACGAAGTCATCCGTGGCACGACGGTTATTAAGGAAGGCAAAATCACTTGGCCGCCACCGCCACCCACATTAACTGTAGCCCCAGCAGCCAAAGCGGAAACGGCAGCAGTCTTAAAAGTAGAAAAAAAATCAATTTTGCCCGAACCCGTCAAGCAATATTTGCCCTTAATCCTGAGTGGTTTAGCGCTTTATGGCATCGGTTCAGTCGCGCCAACGGCCTTCATGTCGCATTTCACGGTGTTCGTACTGGCCTGTTTCATCGGTTATCAGGTCATCTGGAGTGTCAGTGCGTCTTTGCACACACCGTTGATGAGCGTCACCAATGCGATTAGCGGCATTATCGTCATCGGCGCATTGGTGCAAATCTCCACACCAGGCTTTTTTATTACCATCCTCGCGGGGCTGGCTATCTTAATCGCTTCAATCAACATCGCAGGTGGCTTTTTGGTCACGCGGCGCATGTTAGAAATGTTCAGAAAATAATAAGGGGAAAATGATGTCTCAAAGTTTAGTCACGATGTGCTACATAATAGCCACCATTCTGTTCATTCTAAGTTTAAGCGGTTTAAGTCACCAGGAAACCGCTAGACGCGGCAATTATTTCGGCATGTTAGGGATGGCGATTGCCATTATTGCCACGACCTTTAGCGGTGCGGTCAACAACTATGTCATCCTGGTTATGGCCTTGTTAATAGGGGGTGCAATCGGCACGAAAGCGGCATTGAAAGTCCAAATGACGCAAATGCCGGAACTGGTTGCTATCATGCACAGCTTGGTCGGCATGGCGGCTGTGTTAGTCGGTTATGCCAATTTCATGGATAGCACCAGCACAATCAGTGGCGTGGAAAAAACCATCCATGAAGTCGAAATTTACATTGGTATCTTTATCGGGGCGGTCACTTTTTCCGGCTCGGTTATTGCATTCGGCAAACTCAGCGAAAAAATCAGCGGTAAACCTATGTTGCTACCTGCGCGGCATTGGCTGAATCTGGGCCTATTGATAGCTACCTTTTTTCTCTGCAAGATGTTTTTGGGTCAAGCCGAAACAGGCGGCGGCACGCTCCCGTTATTGTTGATGACAGTTATCGCCTTAGCCTTCGGCGTACACATGGTGATGGCAATCGGCGGCGCGGATATGCCCGTGGTGGTTTCCATGCTCAACAGTTATTCCGGTTGGGCAGCGGCAGCAACAGGTTTCATGTTAAGCAATGACTTGCTGATTGTGACAGGCGCACTCGTCGGCAGCAGCGGCGCAATCTTGAGCTACATCATGTGCCGCGCCATGAACCGTCATTTCCTTAGCGTTATCGGCGGCGGTTTTGGTACGGCATCAGGTGGTGATGCGGCGGTCGTTGAAGGCGAAGTCCATCCGATTGATGCCGAAGAGACCGCGCAATTATTGCTGTCAGCCAAAAGCATCATGATAATCCCCGGTTACGGCATGGCGGTCGCGCAAGCGCAGCATACCGTGAACGAAATCACCAAATTTCTGCGCGATAAAAACAAAAAGGTCGGTTTTGGCATCCACCCCGTCGCGGGCCGTATGCCCGGGCACATGAACGTGTTGCTGGCGGAAGCCAAAGTGCCTTACGACATCGTGTATGAGATGGACGAAATCAACGAAGATTGGGATAAGGTGGACGTCAGCATCGTCATCGGTGCCAACGATATCGTCAACCCCTCCGCCCTTGACGACCCCAACAGCCCCATCGCCGGCATGCCCGTGTTGGAATGCTGGAAAGGCGACACCACCATCGTCATGAAGCGCAGCATGGCATCCGGTTATGCCGGAGTTGGTAATCCCTTATTTGTAAAAGACAATACACGGATGTTGTTTGGTGATGCGAATAAGATGTTGCAGGAGGTTTTGAAGGCGCTGAAGGGGTAAGCTTAATAAATTTCTGGATAACTCAAAATACAAGCATGGCCTACCTAAGTTGGATTACTGACAAAAACCTATCTGACTGTGTGAGGAATGTCTTAATTATAGGTTCTGCAGGTATTGATAAGGCGGAGAAAGATTTTTACCGTAATGGTGTTGATCCTTTCTCTGCCACATTCAGTGCGGCCTGTAATAATATGAGCATTGACGAATAGATTATTACTGAACGCAGACGGCAATCACAAAAAACATTACAAACTTCGGCGGATCAGGTCGCTCGTGTAATCCGCCGTCCGTATGACTTCATTACTGGCAACCACAACCACGCCGCCATACACAAAGCCGCGCGTTTGCTGTTGGTTTTCTTCTCAAGCCGGATTGAATCACCCCCAGTAAATGCTTTTAAGCATTGACACTTCACCGCCGTAACGTGACGAATCGTTAATCATAATCAGCCGCTTGCCGTAAAACGCCGCCGTCTCGAAACGGTTTGTCTCAAGGTTTTTAGGTCGAT
>SHZQ01000074.1 GCA_009695535.1 Methyloglobulus sp. | reverse complement strand
GAATCTGCCGTTAAGTGAAGAAAGATTAATTGAAATCCATCAAGCCCACCAGGCTCTAACAGATCCTGCTAGACGAAAAGCCTACGACATGCAACGAAGGGCTTCTTCTTATCTTTTTAGCTCAAATCAAGGCTCAAGCCTCAGTTTATGGAAAATCTATCTGCTCTATAATGTGATTTTCTATATTTTTATCGGATTAATCTATCTACTATTTTGAATGCATTGGAATAAATTTAAGGTGCAACGAATACTAAGCTAATCTTGCCCCAATCTAGCGGACACTCGACTAAGAGAGTAATCTCTAAAACCGAGGTCAATAATGAAACCAAAAAAAGAATCAATTCCCCCCGCTGTTCGCAACAAATATACCGCCCAGTTTAAAGAACAGGCATTGGAACGTGCCGATCGTGATGGTATCCCAAGGTAGCTCAGGATTTGGGCGTTGCCGAATCAATGCTCTATTCAGGGCGATCAAAACGCCGTCAGACAGGTCAATCTTTTGAAGAGCAAAAGCTCCAACAAGCTGAGCTGTCGCGCCCAACCTGCTGGAACAAAATTTTACTGCCGACGCGCCTGACCAAAAGTGGGTGTCGGACAGCACTTATAGCTGGACGGACGAAGGCTAGCTGTACCTGGCGGTCGTGTTGGAACTCTATGCACGGCGGGTCATTGGCTGGGCTATCGGTGCACGCATGACAGCTGCTTTGGTTTGTGATGCTTTGATAATGGCATTGTGGTGTCGTCACATGCCGAAGGGTGTCATTGTGCATGCAGACCGGGGTAGCCAGTATTGTTCTGCCGCTTAGCAGACACTTTTAAGCAACATCAATTGATTTGTAGCATGAGCAAGAAAGGCGACTGTTACGATAATGCGGCAATGGCAAGCTGGAACCATAGCTTTAAGGTCGAAGCGCTGCATAGCGAACGGTTTTTAACGCGTTCAGAAGCCAAGTATCAAGTGTTCGAAATATCGAAGTGCACTACAATCGCAAACGGCTTCATTCCAAATTGGGCTATGTCAGCCCAGAAACGTTTGAAGCTAAAGGAGTCGCTTAGTTAAGTGCCCATAAAATACGGGCAAGATCATAGGGTAGCAGGAACAAATGACGAGAAAGTTGACTTGATGCTTAGATATTGGCTTTATTCGCAAATATCAAACAGATTAAACCAAATGCGCCCACAAATCATGCTCGTCGGCTTCTTCTATTTCAACTTCAACAAATTCGCCGACTTTTAGATGAGTCGCACCGTCGATAAAGACTTGACCGTCGATTTCCGGCGCATCGGACTGGCTACGGGCAACTGCGCCCTCTTCCACCACTTCATCGATCAAAACGGTTTCGATGTTACCAATCCGTTGTTGTAGCCTATTTGCGCTGATTTCCGATTGGCGTTCCATAAAACGATCCAAGCGTTCTTGTTTGATTTCTTCTGGAATTGAATCTGGCAAATCGTTGGCGACTGCGCCTTTTACGGGTGAATAGGCAAAACAGCCTACTCTATCGAGTTGCGCTTCATCCAGAAATTCTAAAAGCTCTTCAAATTCCTGTTCCGTTTCGCCAGGAAAGCCAACAATAAACGTACTACGTAAGGTAATGTCTGGACAGACTTCCCGCCACGCCTTGATGCGTTCCAGATTATTCTGGCTGGCTGCGGGGCGTTTCATCAGCTTTAATATCCGACTACTAGCATGTTGGAAAGGTATATCCAAGTACGGCAAGATCTTGCCTTCAGCCATCAGCGGGATCACATTATCAACATGCGGATAAGGATAAACATAGTGCATCCGCACCCATATTCCTAAATCACCCATCGCCTCCGCCAGATCATAAAAACGGGTTTGTATTGATCGTCCGCGCCAAAAACGCGGCTGGTATTTCAAATCCAGCCCGTAAGCACTGGTATCTTGAGACACAATCAGCAATTCTTTAACGCCAGCATCCGCCAAACGCATGGCTTCCACCATAACATCATCAATCGGCCTGCTGACCAGATCGCCGCGCATGGACGGGATGATGCAAAACGTACAGCGATGGTTGCAACCTTCTGAAATCTTTAGGTACGCATAATGATTGGGCGTGAGCTTGATGCCTTGTGGCGGCAACAAGCTGGTGAATGGGTCGTGCCTGGGTGGTAGATGTTCGTGTACGGAGGCAACTACTTCGTCGATGGCATGTGCGCCAGTCACTTTCAAGACTTGCGGATGCCGCGCTCGGATCTCATCTTCTCTAGCTCCCAAGCAGCCCGTGACGATTACCCGACCATTTTCAGCCAGCGCTTCGCCGATGCTGTCCAAGGATTCTTCCACTGCTGCATCGATGAAGCCGCAGGTATTGACTACCACCAAATCGGCATCTTTGTAGTTGGGCGAGATGGCGTAACCCTCTGCACGCAACTTGGTCAGAATGCGTTCGCTATCGACCAAAGCCTTGGGGCAGCCCAAGCTGATAAAACCTATACGGGGGGCAGTCATGATATATTAACCAATAAAACCAGTGACTTGCGGCCAATTAAAAGCCGCAGAATCAGAAAAAATAACAGAATGGGAGGTCAGGTGGGATAACTCGATGTGCAAACAGCGGATTTTGTGACTTTAGCCTTTTACCGCATCAGCAATCGGATTAAACGCATCAACCTTAGTCTTGCCGATTTTAATCAAATCAACACCCGTATCCACAATCATCTTGCAAAGACCTGGGGTTTTGTAGACCATCAAACACAAATAACCCACCACAGGGATGGCAATCAGTGCACCGATGAAACCGTGAATACCCACTACACCCATTAACTTGACGAGGATAGCGACTGCATCCAGCGGCAACAGCACCATCGCGCCAAAATAGGCTAAAACCACGAAGGTAAACACAGCAAAAACAACAAATTGAAACAGCTTTACTAAGAAGTAATTTAGTTTTTTCATAAGGTTTTGTAAGATTCCTGACAAGAATTTAAGTAGTCTATTCGCCACGTATTAGTGACGCTATCTACCTTTAAAGTTGATTTTCAATGGCGCAATTATAGCTTGAAAGCACTCAAACCACCTCATCTTTTCGCAGAAAAAAGCGATGCAGAATGGCGCCGGCGATAAACCCACCTATATGCGCCCATAAGGCGGAACTAGACGCTGCTCCTGGGACAAAAGTAGAGGTAGTAATATCGAAAAGCTGAAAAATAACCCACAAGCCCAAAAAAGTAACTGCCGGTAACTGCACAACAATCGGGAAAAACCACACAATCACCCGTTCAAAGGGATAGAGAAAGTAATAAGCCGCCAAAACCCCTGCTATAGCACCCGATGCACCGACGACGGGGAGCTGCAAAGTAGGTGCAGAATACCATTGCATCGCGGTTGCCAATAAACCGCATATCAGGTAGAAAGCGATAAACCGCCATCTACCCATACGATCTTCCACATTGTCTGCAAAAATCCACAAAAACCAGGCGTTAAAGATGATATGAAACCAATTGCCATGCAGAAATAAGCTGGTCAAAAACGATAAATAACCGTCAAACGGCATTCCATTAGCCAGCCCCCACTGTGGGTTAGCATATCGGTTAGGCACCATGCCATAGAGATAAATCAGCCTTGCACTCGTCTCGTAAGGCATAAGCTGCATGACGAGGAAGATCACAATACAAATCGCCATCAAACTCCAAGTGACGTAAGGTGTTGAATTACATGGCGCTGTATCTCGTATGGGTATCATCTTTAACCTCGCAGGGATGGTTTAATTAAGCTTAACGGGCATCAATGGCTTACAAAAAAGTGATTTAATCATAACCTTACTACAATAAGTTTATAATAACCCCAACAAAATCTTTGCTCCTTGACCCCGCTCAATACCTTTAAGTTTAATGCAAAATTCCCCAAACGCTACTCCTTCATTTACCGATTTTGAACTGGACAATCGCTTGCTTAAAGCGATTGAGAAGAGTGGCTACGAAACGCCCACTCCGGTGCAACAGCAAGCCATACCACCCACTCTTGCTAATAGAGATTGCCTGGTCAGTGCCGAAACAGGTAGTGGCAAAACCGCCGCCTATTTACTGCCCACGCTGCAAAAATTATTAGCTTTACCCGCCAAGCCACAGGGTGTTCAGGTATTAATCCTCTGCCCTACCCGCGAACTTGCCCAACAAATCTTTGGTCAATGTCAGCAATTCAGCGAATTCACCCCGCTAAAAACCGGCATCATTACTGGCGGCAGTGACTTCAAAAAGCAGCAATTCACACTGACAAAAGACACCGACATTATCATTGCCACCCCAGGTCGATTGCTGGAACACTTCCAGCTAGCGACATCCTATTTCGAGAATTTAAGCGTACTGATTCTGGATGAAGCCGACAGAATGCTCGATATGGGCTTTAGCGATGACGTGCTGACAATAGTTGAAACCTGCAATAAGCAACGCCAAACACTGTTGTTTTCGGCAACTTTAACCCATTTCGGTGTCATTAAAATCGCCGATAAAGTACTTAAAACGCCTAAAGTGATTGCGTTAAACACGCTGCACGATGGTCATCGCAACATTGCCCAGCACCTTATACTTGCCGACGACCATGACCATAAGCTGAGATTATTAGCCAATCTACTTACGAATGAGAGCTTCGACAAAGCCCTGGTGTTCACCAATACCCGTCTAAGAGCCGATGAATTGCATAATTCGGTGCGTGGCGCAGGCATACGTTCGGGCTTGCTGCACGGCGAAATGGATCAAAAAGACCGCAACCGCGTCATGGCGCTGTATCGGGACGGCATCATCAACACCTTGATCGCCACCGACCTCGCCGCCCGTGGACTGGACATCAAAGGCATCAATCTGGTCATCAACTTTGACATTCCCCGCAACGGTATTGATTACATCCACCGCATAGGTCGTACCGGACGCGCGGACGAACAAGGCACCACCATCGCCCTAGTCAAACACACCGAATGGAATTTGATGGCGGGTATCGAACGCTTTTTACAGCAGGACTTTATCCGTCGTACCATCAAAGGACTGGAAGGCAGCTACAAAGGTCCGAAAAAACTTAAATCATCCGGCAAAGCCGCTGGCAGCAAAGACAAAAAAGAACCGACTAAAAAAGCGGTAGTTAAAAAAGTGAAAATACGGGAAAGGGACAAGAAGAATGTCGGGAAACGGCGTGTTGCTAGCGATAAAACAGCAACGGAATAGACTAAATTTTAGCCGTAGGCTGGGTTGGTAAACCCAGCTAATACTGAAATACGCTGAGTTTCGTACCTCAACCCAGCCTACATTTAACGCTCGAAAAAATTTTCTGGAAATTCTCATGGAACGATTGCCGCTGTTAGTAGCCATTATTCTATTCTCTATAAATATGGAAAGTGCATTTGCTGCTCCGCACCTTAAACCTCATAAGCAGCCGACATCAGCTATTGAAAAAGCCATGCAGTGCGTGGCTTTTAGCCCTTATGTCGGTAACATTAACCCAGATTTTGGCGCACAGCCTTCTCATGAATTGATCGACACGCTGTTGGATAAGCTAATCAAAGAAACCCGATTTCGCTGCATTATGACCTACGGCGTAATGAATGGTTTGGAATACACATTTACGGCGGCACAAAAACGAAACCTTAAGGTAATTGCGATAATCTGGCTGGATAAAGACAGTGCAGTCAATGACCAATCCATCGCCAGCGGTATTCAAGTGGCTAAAGCGTTTCCCAACACGATTGTCAAGCTGAGTTGCGGCTCTGAAGTTAGGACACGACATGGCAATATTTTCGATGCTGAGATTGTTAAATGTATCGATGGCCTGCATAAAGCGGATGTCAAACAGCCTATTACCACGATCGATACTTGGTGGGAGTGGTGCAATCGCGCTACTCCTTGCCAAAAAACTGGCTTTGAAGCTAAGGTGGACTGGATTGGCATCAATATCTTCCCCTGGTGGGAAAATAAACATGCAGGCGTGCATTCCTGCATTCCCGCCTATAAGGCGGCTGATTTCCACATTGCCAGACTTGAAGAGATCAGCAAAACCTATCCCGACAAAGCCTTAACGCTTACTGAATTTGGCTGGCCTAATGGCCCTGAAGGCGGCACAGAAACCAATACCCATACCGGTCAAAAATGCGGAATCGCTGGGCAAAAGAATCAACTCACCATCATTAAATCGACTTTGCAAAAACTGGCTAATAAGAATTGGGGCGGCAATGTATTTGAGGCTTTTTCTGAACAATGGAAACCAAATGATGAAGGTAATTTTGGCGCACACTGGGGAATCTGCCAGGGCGAACCACCTTATACCTGCGTGAAAGATTTTAAATAAGGCAATCTGCCTGTACTAAGCACAGGAAACGCTAAACAAGTCTTTCGATAAGCCCAGAAAAGACTGGCATAAAATATAATAAAATCAATAAATTCAGAAATTTCTAGCACAAAAAATAAGCACTCCTTATGTTTTAAGTAACAATTCGACTATAGTTAGCGTTTTTTTATGTCGGCAGCCCTAGTCCGTCATTGCTATTCATTTTAATCCCCATCTCTGAGAGCCACGATACATGAAGATTGTGAAACATATTCTACTCATAATAGCAGCAGCAGGTTTGATGCTGGTTTCGCAAACCACCGTGGCTCGTCATGCGGCTTTATTGATTGATGCAGATAATGGCAATGTGTTGTATGAAATGGAAGCCAATCAATCCTGGTATCCGGCTTCACTCACAAAATTGATGACCCTGTACATGGCTTTTTCCGCCTTGGAATCAGGGCGGTTGCGCTTAAGCGATTCGATGAATGTTTCCAGCCATGCTGCCCATCAACCAACCAGTAAACTGGGTTTACGCGCAGGGGCTTCAATCTCCGTTGAAGATGCTATTTTGGCGGTAGTTACTCGTTCTGCTAATGATGCTGCGGTGGTGCTTGCCGAAAGAGTAGGTGGTACTGAAAGCCAATTTGCTATACAAATGACATCGACGGCGCATAGCTTAGGTATGTACGGCAGCCATTTTATGAATGCAACTGGATTACCACACGACTGGCAGACTACAACCGCGCATGATATGGCGTTGCTGGCATTAAAAATACAGAAAAACTTTCCCCAGTATTACCCTTATTTTGCGGCAGATAGCCTTTACTATAATGGTCGATATTTACGCAGCACCAACAAGTTTGTCGCCAATTATCCTGGTGCCGAAGGCATGAAAACCGGCTACACCTGTGGCTCTGGGTACAATCTGGTTGCGTCTGCCAACCAACACGGCAAACGCCTAATCGGTGTCGTATTAGGTGGAATGAGCAGCAGCGCACGCTATCAGCACATGTTTACCATGATGGATATTGGTTACTCGAATGAATACGGCTCATATCACTCAAAAAACATTAATGCGATGAGTAATAACTCAGTAGGTACGCCACCGTATCAGCTTTCTTGTGGACACAGACCACCCTCGTATTATGCGGCGCGGCAAGATGATGATAATCATCATGTCCATTATGCGAGAAAAACCACCCGCCTCTCTCATCATGCTTCAATTAGCAGAAATAAACACCCAAGGACAATCACAAAAATCAGAATTGCAGGTAAAACTAAAACGATTGTGAAGCATTCTGAACCACGGCAGGTAGCAAAATCGAGCAAGAATAGCCATCTCGTAAGCAAAAAGACCAACAAAACCAAGGTTGTCGCCACATCCAAGAAAAGCAGTAAAAAAGTGGTAGCAACCGTTACTACAAGTAAAAAATCCACCAAGTCAGGAAAAGCCATTCAAGTTGCTAAAGCCAGCACTCACAGCAAGAGCTATTTTGTTCCTACTACCAAAGATAAGAAAACAAGCGCATCGGCTAAAAGCAAAAGTAAAGGTTATTTCAAACCCAAAAGCTCAAAAAAATCAGCAGCTAAAAGCAGTGCTAAGGGCAAAAAGGCGACTAAGAAGAAGTCTTGAGTGGTATCCAGCTCTTTTATTAAGACCTTATCTATAACTAATATTTCCCTTATATTTCCGTTTTATTTTCCGTAAAACGATAACCGAAGCGGCCTACATGAACAGGCCAAGGTAGCTCCGGTCCATTTTTTCATAACGCACCAAGGGTTTCCTGAACCGGCTGAACCAGGAGTGGCAAACCTCGACCACCCAGCGCCTTGCCTTAAAATCGAGGTCTTGTCCATTTCCGCAATCTCTTCGCCGCGTGGTCTAGCACCATCGACAAGGGTACGCCCCTTGCGTCAACCAACCGGCTCCTTTTGCTGCCTTTCCCCCTGTTGATGGGATTCGGAGCCACCGACTCCAACGCCATCGAAGCATTGACCATCGACCCGCCCAGGCTTTACCATTTATGCCCTTTGGATACTCCTAGGCGATCCCTCCAGTTCGTCATACTCCAGCAG
>SHZQ01000073.1 GCA_009695535.1 Methyloglobulus sp. | reverse complement strand
TTGGAGCAGGTGCTGGCACGGTTTCCGCAGGAAGGGGTTGAGCGAGATTGGTTGTAAGTAAAAGCAAAAGGCGCAAGGCTAAAAACAGTCTGTATTGGTGCTTATAAAATATCGGCCACTTGAATGCTGATGTCTGGGAGTTGCGATAAAGTGATGCTGCACTCTTTGATATAAGGTGTTTTTTTCGGCATACACCTCGCCGTGGGGCTTGCGATACACTTCCAGGCAGTTATCGTTCAGGTTTAACCGCCAGTATTCGGGGACGTTATGTAAAGCATACAAACGTAGTTTTTGAGTTTGATCGTAAGCGAGTGATCTGTCGGCGACTTCAATGAGCAACAACACATCGTCGGCAACAGGGTGACGGGATGAATAGAAATCAGGATCTGGCTTTAATAGCATGAAATCGGGTTCCGGTTAGGACAACTCGCCGAGTTGAAGCGGGTCTTGAACACTGACAATAGCCTTGCTCGCAGTTGATGTCGCAAAGATATTTGTAATACGCTTCAAATGACCTGCATAATTAAAGCCAATGGGTGACATTTCTAAAAGCTCTCCATTAATCAGTTCAATCCGGCTTTCAGGCGGAAAGATATTAGCCTCGCCTAATCTGCGCCATTCATCAAGGTTAGTTAAGTGCTTGGTAGGATTAACAGTAGCCATAAATGCAAGTAAGCCTAAATAAAATCAACGATGAACATAATGTGTTGTGCGTAACCAAGCAAGCCATTGAAAATTAATTAACAACAGTATGACAACATTTCCCATAGATAAAATCCGCGCCGACTTTCCCATCTTAGCCGAAAAAATCCGCAATAAACCACTGGTTTACTTGGATAATGGTGCTAGTTGCCAAAAGCCTAATGCGGTTATCGACAGCATCAGCCATGTGTATCGGCACGAATACGCCAATATCCACCGGGGTGTCCATACCTTAAGCGTTCGTGCGACCGACAAGTTTGAAGCGGCGCGGGAGAAAGTGCGCGGCTTCATCAATGCGGCGAATGCTAATGAAATCATCTTTGTGCGCGGTGCGACCGAGGCCATTAATCTCATCGCGCAAACCTACGGTAAAGCTAATATCAAAGCGGGTGATGAGATTGTCATTACCGCGATGGAACACCATTCCAACATCGTACCCTGGCAAATGCTGTGCGAACAAACCGGCGCAGTGTTAAAAGTTGCCCCGATGAATGTCAAAGGCGAATTAATCTACGACGACTTTGTTGCTTTATTGAATAACAAAACCCGACTGGTTGCCGTTACCCACATGTCCAACGCGCTGGGTACGATCAATCCGGTCGAACGTATTATTGCCGCCGCCCACGCCCGCAACATCCCCGTCATGCTGGATGGCGCACAGGCGATTCCACATCTTGCTGTTGATGTACAAGCGTTAGACTGCGATTTCTACGTTTTCTCAGGCCATAAATTGTATGGGCCGTCTGGCATTGGGGTGATGTACGGTAAGCAAACCTTGCTGGAAGCCATGCCACCTTATCAAGGTGGCGGCGACATGATTAAGACCGTCAGCTTTGAAAAAAGCACGTATGCCGGATTGCCGCATAAATTTGAAGCCGGAACTCCTAGTATTGCTGATGTAATCGGGCTTGGTGCTGCTATCGATTATATCAATGAAATCGGCATGGCTAATATTGCCTCTTACGAAGCTGAATTATTGTCTTATGCTACCGAACAAGCCAAGCAAATCAAAGGGCTAAGGATAATTGGCGAAGCGCAAGACAAAGGCGCCATCCTGTCTTTCGTTCTGGACAAAATCCACCCGCACGACATTGGCACCATGCTCGACAGCTTAGGCATCGCCATTCGGGCAGGTCATCATTGCGCCATGCCCGTCATGGATTTTTACGGCGTACCCGCGACCGCCAGAGCTTCTTTTGCCATGTATAATACCAGGCAAGAAATTGACGTTTTAATGCAAGGGATTACATCCCTGATTGAGGTTTTTGGTTAATGTTTGAAGATTTGCGTGAACTCTATCAAGAGGTTATATTCGACCACAACAGAAATCCGCGTAATTTTCGGGTGATGGATGATGCCGACCGAAAAGTGGAAGGTTTTAATCCCTTGTGCGGCGATCGCTTAACCTTATACCTGAAAATGGATGGCGAAAAAATTATTGATGCCAGTTTTCAAGGTTCTGGCTGTGCCATTTCAACCGCATCGGTTTCATTGATGACGGAAATTGTCAAAGGTAAAACCGAAACAGAAGCCGATGCTTTGTTCAAAACCTTCCACGAGATGACCACCGGAAAAGATGAGCAAATCAATCTGGAAGCAGTAGGAAAACTGGCGGTTTTGGCAGGTGTGCGCGAATATCCGGCACGGGTGAAATGCGCCACTTTAGCTTGGCACACATTGGATGCTGCACTGAAGAACCAGCACGAATCGATTTCGACGGAGTAAATGCCTTTTACCGAGTATGTATATAATTCAATCCAATCATCAAGAGTCTTTGCCACGAGCGGTAGCCAGCCATCATGAGGCTGGAAGGTTCAAGTTTATTGACTTGTTTGCTGGGATTGGTAAATTCCGTCTAGCAATGCAATCTGTTGGTGGGCAATGCGTTTTTTCCAGCGAATGGAATAAAGATGCACAAATAACGTATTTTGAAAATTTTGGTGATTTGCCTATAGGTGATATCAGGGATATTTCAGAAAATGATGCGCCAGACCATGATGTTTTATGTGCGGGCTTTCCTTGTCAGCCATTTAATCTGACTGGCGTTTCAGCCAGAAATTCACTCAATACTGCTCATGGGTTTGCCTGTGAACCCAAGGGACTTTGTTTTTTGATGTTATGCGGATAGTCGCCGCAAAAAAACCTGCGGTTATTTTTCTGGAAAATGTTAAAAATTTGGTGCGCCATGACCAAGGTAAAGCTTTTGCAGTCATTAAAAAAACTATAGCAGACCTGGGCTACTCCTTTAGTTACGCCGTAATCAACGCCCAAGCTACCGTGCCACAAAAACGGATTAGGTGTTATATGGTTTGTTTGCGTGATACCGATAAAAAATTTGAATTCCCTGAGTTTTTAGGTGAGCCAATTCCATTAAAATCAATAAACTAAAGGCTCGCGATATTTTTGCGCAAGACAGAGCATTAGCTTTAAAGCGGATACAGCTTAAGCGATATTCTTGCGAATACGACCCTTCACACAGCCTGTTCAATTCTCGGCATACCCATTTCCCCTATCTTGAGGCGCATCATTTAGTGCCTATGGCGTTGCAAAAAATTCTTTCACAAAAGCTCGACATCTTAGACGACATTTTTAGCCTTTGTCCTTTTTGTCACCGAGCCACTCATCATGCAGATAAACATTTAACAAGGGGTATGATTAAAAAACTCAGCCTTAAAAGACCTCGGCTTCTCCAAATGATCAATATAAAGACTACCTATTTATTTGGTTTTTATGCGGTTGAAGACATTGAATAGCCGACCTTGTGCCAGTAAACTCGCGGTTCTTTATGAGCAAAACGGCAACCTTGTTAACTACCAACAACTTGCAAGCCGACTATCCGTACCACTATATGACACCGTTGTCGCTGACAAGCTAGAGACATTTTTTCTGACTTGGCGTGACGGCTCTCTGAAGCTGTTTGACAAAGAATCGTTAAAAAAAGATGGTCTAGCTGTTGAAATAGAGCATCGCCAAGGCGAACAGCGCTCCTGGCCTATAGCTAAAACGGGTGCTTTAGCACAGGCATTGGGGCGCAAAACCAAGACAGTTGTTGATGCCACGGCAGGCTGGGGACAGGATAGCTTGGCTATGTTCCGCATGGGTTATGAGGTGCAAAGTATCGAACGTTCGTCGATTATGGCAGAATTGCTGGCAGATGGTTTTAGTCGATTAAGCAAACTGGACTGGATGCAACAGCTTAACTTATCACCGCCCAAGCTTATCCAAGGCAATGCCATCGAAATTTTGAGCAATCTTCCTGACCAGCCCGATTGTATTTATCTTGACCCGATGTTCCCTCCCAAGCGCAAAAAATCCGCCTTAGCAAAAAAAGCTATCGTGGTATTACGTGATTTAGTGGGTGATGATATGGATAAGGAGCTGTTGTTTGCAACTGCACTCAAGACAGCAGGTAAACGCGTCGTGGTGAAAAGCCCCAATTATGCCGAGCCATTAGGCGGCAAGCCGAATGAAAGTTTCCACGGTAAACTATTGCGCTATGATGTATATTTAACCCAAAACAAGGGGTAATTAAAATGTCAGATTGGATAAATGTCGCAGCACAAACCGCGCTGGCTGATGGTGAGCATGTTGTTGTAGATATTGATGGTACAGATGTTGCGGTATTCAAAATTGATGGTCAATTTTATGCGATTGAAGATATTTGCACGCATGACGGGGCAGAGCTTGCGAGTGGCAAATTGGATGGTGATGAGATTATCTGCCCACGCCACGGCGCGAGATTCTGTGTGAAAACCGGTGCGGTAAAATCCCCACCTGCTTATGAAAATATTGCTTGTTTCCCCGTTAGGATTGAAAAAGATCAAGTTCAGGTTAAAGATGACCGCTGGGACTGATTGTTAACCGATAAAACCAAGCATCTTAAACAACTTAATTCTCCATAAATACGAAAATGGCAAACAACAACTCCACAAAAGCCGTACTGTACGCATTTGCAGCCAACTTAGGTATCGCCCTTGCCAAGACGGGTGCAGCGGCATGGACAGGATCTGGTTCCATGTTGGCGGAAGCCATCCATTCTTATGCCGATTGCGGCAACCAAGTGTTATTGCTGGTCGGCATGAAGCGGTCGGCAAAAGAGGCAACCCAAAAGCACCCGATGGGTTATGAGCGTGAGTCCTACATCTGGTCGATGATGGTTGCGTTTATCCTATTTTCGGTAGGTGGTGTTTTTGCCGTTCATGAAGGTTGGGAGCGGTATCTTCATCCCCACGCAATCGAGAATGCCACAACCGCCATGTTGGTTTTATTGATTGCCGCTGTTATGGAAGCCATTTCCTTGAAAGGCGCGTTGACTGCCATGAGTGAAGAGAAAGGGAAGCAATCTCTTTGGCAGTGGTTTAAAAGTACTCATTCCAGTGAGCTGATGGTAGTGACAGGTGAGGATATTGCCGCTTTGGTCGGCTTGGTGATCGCGCTACTAGGCTTAGGTTTAACTGTATTAACCGGCAATACGGCTTTTGATGCCGTGGGGTCGATGTCGATTGGCGTGTTGTTGATTATTGTTGCCACCGTGGTCGGTGCAGAAGTGCATTCGTTATTGATAGGCGAATCTGCCGAAGATATTCGGAGTAGTATCCAGACTTATCTTGAAGCTCAACCCTGTGTTTTGCAGGTGCTTAATATTTGGGCGATTAATCATGGGAATTCTGTGATGGTGGCTATTAAAGCCGAACTCAAACCGGACATGACAGTAGCAGCCGCCGTGCAGGAAATTAACGCGATGGAACGGCAGATTAAACTAACTCACAATCGCGTCAAATGGATATTTTTTGAGATTGATAATGCTGATTAGGTTTTGTTACATGGACTGTTTTTAAGATTTTCTACTGCAGTAATTTGATTAACCGCTATCTACCCACCCTATTTTGTGACGCAGTTCACGGTTTCAGAAACCCCCTCCCTTAACTGGCAGTTAATGATCATGCGGATCAATGGCCTTAGGGCGGAGGCGGCCAGGAAATACAAGGTGACCAACCGCAGCAAGCACTCCTTGCCGGTTGCGCCCAACCGGCTAGAACAGGATTTCAGTGCAGCCAAGCCCGACCAAAGGCGGGTGTCGGACATCACCTATATTTGGACGAAAGAAGGCTGGTTGTATTTGGCGGTGGTGCTTGAGCTTTATTCCCGCCGGGTGATCGGTTGGGCTATCGGTGAACGCATGACAGCTGCTTTTGGTTTGTGATGCTTTGATAATGGCATTGTGGCGTCGTCACATGCCGAAAGGTGTCATTGTGCATGTAGACCGGGTAGCCAGTATTGTTCGGCGGTTTACCAGAAACTGTTCAGAACACACCGGCTGGTTTGCAGCATGAGCAAGAAAGGCGACTGTTATGACAGTGCCGCCATGGCAAGCTGGAACCACAGTTTTAAGGTAACAGCGGTGCATGGCGAACGCTTTAAGATCCGATCTGATGCCAAGCACCAGGTGTTCAAATATATCGAAGCGCACTACAATCGCAAACGGCTTCATTCCAAATTGGATTGTCTTAGCCCGATTGCGTTTGAAACCAAAAAAGTCGCTTAGCAGGGTGTCTGTGGAATTAGGGCAAGATCATTACCAAACGAAACTCATTATATGATCTTGAAACACAGTTACTAAAAGTGAAAGAATTAGTATGATGAATTGTTCGATGATATTCACGATTGGTTTCGAGTTTGTTTCAAGGATTTTAAGAAAGATACATTTATAGATTACTCATCTTGATGAATTTGAAATATAACAATGCGATAAAGCCTAACGCCGGACGGGGTAGTTGCCCGTCCGCAGGGTTAAATATAAAAACGTGAGTGTCGGGGTAGCATGTTCCGACACTCAAGCATAACAATTGCTTCCTAATAGCTGAGCAATAATGTGGTATTACCTAAGTAAGATAATCATTTCCGCGCTGATTATTGTATTAGTTTCGGAAATTGCCAAACGCAATAGCGGCTTCGCTGCGCTGGTCGCATCCCTGCCGCTTACCTCATTGCTTGCTATTATCTGGCTACGGATTGAAGGATCGCAAATAACGCAAATTGCCATGTTATCTCAGCAAATATTTTGGTTGGTGCTGCCTTCTTTGGTGCTGCTTGTAACGCTGCCATTGCTGCTTAAATACGGAATGGCGTTTTGGTTAAGCTTGGGATTGGCGAGTGCTGCAACTGTCTTGTGTTATTTCTTGATGATTCTGTTGCTGCGCCGATTTGGTGTGTCGATTTGAATTTCTATTCCAAAGAACAAGGCTGATCGTGGGACGTATCGCTATTTTTACCGATGATCCAGGTTGGCATGGCAAAGTGCTTAAGCTAGCGTTTGCCAAGCTTGGGTTTAGCAGTGATTTTGTGTCCTTAACCGAATGTAGACTAACCATTGAACAGGGAAACATACCGGTTATTATTCCTGGCTTTGAACAAGCCCTACCTGATGCGGTTTTTGTGCGCGGCGTTCCTGGTGGCTCGTTGGAAGAGGTTGTCCTCTATCTCGATATTCTCCATGCCTTAAAGCTTTTGAATGTCCCAGTTTACAACGATGGCCGCGCCATAGAACGTAGCGTTGATAAGGCCATGACCAGCTTTTTATTACATCAGGCTGGATTGCCGACACCGTTGACATGGGTGCTAAGAAGCCGTGCTGATACTATCAAGATTGCCGAAGAAGAGCTTAAAAAAGGGCATTATCTCATCACAAAGCCGTTATTTGGCTCGCAAGGCGAAGGCATACGCCGCATCGAAAAAATGACCGATCTGTTTTGGCTGGTTGCAAGTAACGGCGTGTATTACTTTCAACGCTTTGTGCATTGCGCGGGCGATGGTTTTTCCGATTACCGCGTCTTTGTTATCAATAATCGCGCTGTTGCGATTATGCGGCGACGCGGAAAATCTTGGCTGAACAATGTCGCACGTGGGGCAAGTTGTGAAGCGATAGACCTAGATCCTGCAATTGCCGATATAGCCGTGCAAGCCGTCAAAGCATTAGCAATGGATTACGCGGGCGTGGACATCATCCAAGACAGGGCAGGACAATACACAATCATTGAAGTCAATAGTATTCCTGCTTGGAAAGGTCTGGAAAGTGTTGTCAATACCAGCATTGCTACATTATTGGCAGAAGATTTGGTTAATCGGCATATCAAACCTATAAGCCACGAAGCCATCGCTGCAGTTTCATGATAGACCAAGCTCAACTCACCGAGCTTTATCGCCAAGCCTGCGAAATCGAACTGCAAGCCTTCAAGCCTGGCAATGTCAGTGTTTATGCTGAAGGTCATGATATGACGGTCGGCGATTTCAGGATAAGTGCCGAAGTCAGCGCCAAACCGCTATGCAATCCTGCTTACAGCCTCGGCGAAAAAATATTCCACGCAGTCAAAGCCACACGGGATGCCGTAGGTTGTAATACCAATCTAGGCATAATCTTGCTGTGTGCTCCACTCATTCAAGCGGCTACCGCTGTAAACAGTGATTCCACCTTGCGGCACGCATTAAGCCAGGTTCTTGCTGCAACGACCATTAAAGATGCAGATTGGGTTTTTAAAGCGATAGCCCTCGCTGCACCTGGCGGATTGGGCGAAGCTGACGAGCAAGACGTGCATAATCCCGCAACCGTTACGCTCACCCAAGCCATGCAAATAGCCGCCGGCAAAGACCGGATTGCGTTGCA
>SHZQ01000072.1 GCA_009695535.1 Methyloglobulus sp. | reverse complement strand
ATCGCTATTGCGTTTGTCTTATTTATCGCCTTTCATTTCATCTTTCTCGATTTATTTGTCGATTTATGGTGGTTTCAGTCTATCAAACTCGAAAATTATTTCTGGTTGCGCTTGCTGTACAAATTTTTTCTGTCCGGCGCAGTTACCCTGTTTTCTTCACGATTTTCTTTTTCCATTCTTGGATTACATCGCGTTATTTGGGCTTGAATCCCCAAGGCGAAGTCCTCAGCAATTTTGACAAAAACGTAAAATTCCAGAAGTTTTCGGAGAAATTCCTCTATTATTCGGCGAAAATCTGTACACCTGTTGCATTAATTTTAGCCATTTTCATTGCCGTCCCTTTTTATGACCAGTGGGAGACAACCTTACTGTACTTTTTCGGCGGTCGGTCAGGCGTTACCGAATCCCTGTGCGGCAATGACATCAGCTTTTACTTGCTGTCTTTGCCTATATAAGCTCATCCAGTCAGAATTGTTAAGTACCTCCGTGTTAGTGTTCATTATGGTGAGTGCGTTATACTGACTGGAACACATCTTTGTTCCAAACCAAAACAAAGAGTTACATCCAGGTACAAAAATTCACTTAGGCGTTCTGATCGGTTTTGTCGTGCTATTTGTGGTATGGGAATTTTTGGTACATCGGTTTTCATTGCTGTATACCGATTCCCACGAACCCGTGCTTTACGGGCCAAGTACGATTGAAATACGCTATCAACTACCGTTGATTTGGCTGGGAATTTTCTCTTTTCTTGCGATGGCAGTTACCGCTGGCGTGTATATATTCTCAGATATGCACTGCAGAAAAACACCTTTTTTCATCTCCTTGGCGACATTTTTGGTTATTTTAGGATTGCCACATGTTGCTTTTATTCCTAATTTTATCGCGATAAAAGAGGAGATAAGAATGATAAAAAATATAAAATGCTCTTAAGCTTTACGTTAATCCTGTCTGCTTTGTCCAGTTTCCCTGTCACGCAAACAGTTTTTTGCCTTTGGCAACCGAAAATAACATCGTCAGCCAGAGTTTTAGTGAGCTAACATCGCTACTTACAACCGCCACGCCATCGGTAAAAAAGGGCAGCCCTATGATGCGTCGAATGATACAGCAATAAAAAGCAGTGTCGGCGGACCAACCGAGGGCCCTCAGCATGGCTATTTTGCTGCGCCATTAATCGTGATCGGCTTGGCGGGGATTTTGTTGTATTTCAGTAAATTTAATTGAGCATTTGCTGAATGTTAGCTATAAAAAAGGGGCTTATGCCCCTTTTTTATAGCTTAGGAAAATACGGAGCAATCAATAATGCAGCGTTCCCCGTATTAGCAAGTTAGCGCGGATGTGGATCTAGCGGTGCAAGGCTGCCATCATCGAGATTATCCAGCGGATCACCATCGCCTTCGGGTAGGTTGCCATCGTTAACGAGGAAGTTTCGTCTTTGGAAGTAGGCGTTCTTGATGAATTCATAGCGATCCACCGATGCCGCTTCGGAGACGACTTTTTCAGTCGCTAAGTTATCGGCGCGTTTGTCTATAACGTTAACAACGTACATTCCGCTTGATATGGCGGCTTCTACACCGTTACTCATGCCAGGGGATGCGCCGAAACCGACGTAAGTTGCTGGATTCAAGGCGGCATCCCCCACCAAACCAGTCACACCCCTGGGCGAACTGGGGCCAAGCAACGGCAATACAAGATAAGGTCCTGCGGGAACACCCCAAACACCTAGTGTTTGATCGAAGTCTTCATGATGTTTAGGTAGATCAATCATAGAGGCGACATCAATCAAACCGCCTAAACCTGCCGTTGAGTTAAGCAGAAAACGTGAGCTATCTAAACCTGTCTGCTCCAGCTTAAACTGCAACAAATCGTTGATGGTTACGCCAATATCGTTAAGATTGCTGAAGAAATTGGACGCCCCTTGATCGGCAAGCTGAGGCATTATCCAGTTGTAGCCTTTGGCTACTGGCTTCATGGCGTACTGGTCGAAATCATCATTAAATGATTGCACCCCCCTATTCCAGCCTTCCAGTGGATCGCTGGCATTATTGGTTGTCGCGCAACCTGCCAAAAAGGAAAAGAACGCAAGTCCGATTGCTTGCGCCACTTGTTTTTTCTTTCGCATTTTATACCCCTAAGTCGCTATTATTTTTGTTTTGTTGTAACTACGGTTAACATACCACAAGTCGGAATATCCTGCGACATCCTAACTTATCGTACAATTAATTAATTTAGCCATCCATTTCACACAGATGACAACACCCGCAACCCCCCTCGACAAGCGCTTTAGAGGATACCTTCCTGTTGTCATTGACATAGAAACAGGTGGCTTTAACGCTAAAAAACATGCGTTGCTGGAAATTGCTGCGGTAATAGTTGAGTATGACTCCGATTGCAACCTTGTTATGACGGAACGCTATTCAACACACGTAATACCCTTTAAAAATGCCGAACTGGATGATGCCGCCCTTAAGTTTAACGGCATAGATCCCCATCACCCTTTCCGCATGGCAGTTGAGGAACAAGAAGCCCTAGATCTGCTATTTACTCCCATCCAAAAAGCCATTAAGCGTAATAACTGCAACCGCGCCATCTTGGTCGGCCATAATCCGGCTTTTGATATTGCTTTTCTGAATGCCGCCATTCATCGTACTAAAACAAAACGCAGTCCATTTCATCCATTCAGCACTTTCGACACAGCCACACTGGGCGGACTGGTTTTCCAGCAGACTGTATTATCTAAAATTGTCCAATCCGCAGGGATTGAATGGGAAGATGAAAAAGCCCATTCAGCTCTTTATGATGCTGAAAAAACCGCCGAGTTGTTTTGTTTAATCGTCAACCGCTGGAAACAAATGGAAAATAACGCTGCCGTAGCAACACATCAGACTTAGCGACTTCAGCTTTAGGCCTCTACCCCGCCTACGGCTGCCAACATTGCCTTCAACTCACCTTTTTGGTACAGATCAGTCACAATATCGCAACCACCTACTAACTCTCCACCGACATAAAGCTGGGGATAAGTCGGCCAACTGGAATACACTTTCAGCGCATCACGTAATTCTGGATCTTCAAAAATATTGACGGCCGTGTACTTTGCATCACAAGCTGCCAACACTTGCACCGTCTTCCCAGAAAAACCGCATTGTGGAAAATCCGGCGTGCCTTTCATGTATAAAACGACTGGATTACTTTCTAACTGATCTTTAATTCTTTCATTAACATTCATGCGCGTACTAATCTCCAACTAAATTGACGTTAATTTTACCATAAGAAAACAGGAAGTCTTACAAAAATAGGCTTGCTTCGCTGTGTTTTGAAAATTATAATCAAGGGTTTTTCCGAGTGCTATCAGGCGCTTTATTTCAAGGGCAGTCATGCACTGCCTTTTTGTGTTCAGGTGGATATTTATGAACAGTCACGTTATGCCCACATACAACCGTTTAGCCGTCACTTTTGAGCGCGGTGAAGGCGTATGGCTGTGGGATGATAAAGGCAAACGCTATCTTGATGCCTTGTCTGGTATTGCGGTTTGTGGTTTGGGTCACGCCCATCCTACCGTGCATAGTGCTATCTGCAAGCAAAGTGGAAAGCTGCTGCATACGTCCAATATTTATCGAATCGCAGTGCAAGAACAGTTAGCTGACAAGCTGATTAGCTTAAGCGGCATGGGCAATGTGTTTTTCGGCAATTCCGGCGCGGAAGCAAACGAAGCGGCGATTAAACTCGCCCGTAAGTTTGCACACGAGCGCGCCATAAGCAATCCCGCCATCATCGTTACTGATGGCAGCTTTCATGGCCGCACCTTAGCAACACTCAGTGCCACTGGCAATGCTAAGATACAAAAAGGCTTTGAGCCGCTGGTCGAAGGTTTTATTCGTGTGCCATATAACGATATTGCAGCTATCAAATCTGCTATCGAGCAAAATACCAACATCGTTGCGATTTTAGTTGAGCCTATCCAAGGTGAAGGCGGGATTAACATCCCCGCCAGCGATTACCTGAACAACATCCGTGCGCTATGCGATCAGCACAATCTGCTGATGATGTTGGATGAAATCCAGACGGGCATGGGGCGTACAGGTAAGTTCTTGGCTTACCAGCACAACGGCATTCTTCCAGATGTCTGTACCTTAGCGAAAGCCTTGGGCAATGGCGTGCCTATTGGTGCCTGTTTGGCATCCGGCAAGGCGGCAACATTATTCACGGCGGGTAATCACGGCTCCACTTTTGGTGGCAATCCGTTGGCGTGTAGCGCGGCTTTGGCGGTATTGGAAACTTTGGATAAAGATAATCTTATTGCCACGGCTGAAACCAAAGGGTTAGCCATTTTCTCAGGGCTTGCCAAGCTTTTACAAAATAACCCACATATCGTCGAAATCCGCCATAAAGGTCTGATGATCGGCATTGAGCTCGACACACCTTGCGCCGAACTGGTACAAAAAGCACTGTCACATGGCTTGTTAATCAATGTGATACAAGATAAAGTGATCCGCTTGTTACCGCCGTTAATCATTGATGACATTCAAATACAGCAGCTTATAGATACGCTTGCAATGCTGATTGCACAATTTACAGAACAACTTTCACCCGTTAGCGACCATGCAGCCTAGACATTTTATTAGCCTACTTGATATTAGCGCCAGCGAATTTCGCGGCTTAATCAACCGCGCTATCGCGCTTAAAAATCATCGCAACCCTGACTATCAACCCTTAAAAGGGCAGGTGTTGGCGATGATTTTCGAGAAATCTTCAACCCGAACTCGCATTTCTTTTGAAGCAGGTATGACGCATTTTGGTGGCAATGCCCTGTTTTTATCGTCCAGAGATACCCAACTCGGTCGTGGTGAACCGCTGGAAGACAGCGCCAAAGTCATTTCCAGCATGGTCGATTGCATTATGCTCCGCACCTTCAAACACGAAACGGTGACAACATTTGCCCAGCATTCGTCCGTTCCGGTGATAAACGGTCTAACCGACGAGCAGCATCCCTGCCAACTGCTTGCTGATATGCAAACCTATTTTGAGCAACGTGGCGACATTCAGGGAAAAACTGTCGCCTGGATTGGTGATGGCAATAATATGTGCCATTCCTATATACATGCTGCAATGGTGCTGGATTTCAAACTACATATTGCAGCTCCTGCGGGTTATCAGCCTGATAAAGCCATTGCAGATGCTGCGGGTAATCGCGTCCAATTTTTTGATACCCCATTAGCTGCCGCAAAAAATGCCGACTTGATTGTGACTGATGTTTGGGCAAGCATGGGACAAGAAGAGGAGCAAAAACAACGTTGCGCTGCGCTCAAGAATTACCAAGTAAATGCCGAAGTAATGGCTGCGGCACAAAAGAATGCGTTATTTATGCACTGCCTGCCCGCGCATCGGGGGGAAGAAGTCAGCGCCGAAGTCATGGATGGACCACAAAGCATCGTCTTTGCTGAGGCGGAAAACCGCCTACATGCACAAAAAGCACTCCTTGAATTTCTATTGTGTGCAAAATAGGATTATATTTAACCAAATCACACAATTAAAATTAGAGGCACATGTGAAAAAACTTCGCTTTTTTTTCTTTTTACTCATTACTCAACTTGTTAGTTTCACGCCTGCATACGCCAAGACTGCCTATATAACCAATACTACAGACATCCCGCTCCGAAGCAAAGAAAGCAACAAAGCCAGAGTTATGAGCCTATTACCCATAGGTACGCCCGTTGAAGTATTAAACGAGAACGTCAAAACCGGCTTTTCGCACATTCAATTAATTGACGGTATGCAAGGCTTTATAGCAAGCAAAAACACCATGTTAGCACCGCCTAACCATACCCAACCCGAAACTATATCCAAAAAATTAGGGTCTTTACAGTCCGAAAACAGCACGCTTAAGGCTGAAATGGCTAAACTTAAAATAGCCGTCACACCAGACACTCCCTTAGAACAATCCTTGGCAACAGAGCGCGACAGACTGGACAGGGAGCTTACTGAAATAAAAAAGTCTGCATCAAACCAAATCCAAATAAAAGATGAGCGCGATAAACTGCAAGAAGAAGTGGTGAATGTTAAACGCGAACTGGAACAAATTAAACTTGAAAACAATGCCTTAAAAGACGGAGCCAACCAAGATTGGTTTTTATATGGCGGCTTTTTGTCCTTGGCGGGCGTGTTTTTGGGCTTTATTCTGCCTAAGTTAGCCTGGCGGCGTAAAAACAATTGGGATCGTTTCTGATAACAGTTATCCCTAAATAAGCCCTTCCACACTTCACTTTCCCCAGGAAATCGACATTAATGTCTAACTCAAACGACACCAAAACCCGCCCCTTTTCGTCCCAAGTCGTAGACGGCATGGAACGCGCACCTAGCCGCGCCATGCTACATGCAGTCGGTTTTACCGCAGCAGACTTTAGCAAACCGCAAATCGGCATCGCCTCGACCTGGAGCATGGTCACGCCCTGCAATATGCACATCAACAGACTGGCAGACAATGCGGCAGCAGGTGTTAACAACGCTAACGGTAAGGCGGTCATCTTCAACACCATCACCATCTCGGACGGCATTTCGATGGGTACGGAAGGCATGAAGTATTCGCTAGTGTCACGCGAAGTGATTGCCGACTCGATTGAAACCGTGGTCGGTTGCCAAGGCTTTGACGGTGTTGTTGCGATTGGTGGCTGCGACAAAAATATGCCCGGCTGCATGATGGCTATATCACGCCTTAATCGTCCGGCTATCTTTGTTTACGGCGGCACGATTATGCCCGGCTGCCATAAAGACAAAAAACTGGATGTCGTGTCGGTGTTTGAAGCTGTCGGCGAGAGAGCCAATAACAAAATTGATGATGCAGAATTAGCAGAAATAGAGGCCAAAGCCATACCTGGAGCGGGTTCGTGCGGGGGCATGTACACCGCTAATACGATGGCATCGGCAATCGAAGCCCTGGGCATGAGCTTGCCCAACAGTTCGGCACAAGCCGCTATTTCCGAAGACAAACGCCTGGATTGTGAGCGCGCAGGCGCGGCAGTGATGGAATTGATAAAAAACAATATCAAACCCAGCGACATCATGACCAAAGCGGCATTTGAAAACGCCATTACTGTGGTGATTGCACTTGGTGGTTCAACCAATGCTGTCTTACATTTGATTGCGATGGCAAATGCCAGCAACGTCGATATTACCTTGGATGACTTCGCCCGTATCGGTAAAAACGTCCCCATGCTGGCGGATTTAAAACCCAGCGGCAAATACCAGATGGCGGAATTGATTGAAATTGGCGGCATTCAACCGCTAATGAAAATATTACTGGATTGCGGCTTGTTGCATGGCGACTGCCTAACCGTAACCGGTAAAACGCTGGCTGAAAACCTTGCGGACGTCAAGCCTTATCCCGATCAGCAAGATATGATCCGCTCTTTGGATAATCCGATCAAAAAAGATAGCCATTTAGTCATTTTATACGGCAATCTTGCGCCGGAAGGTGCGGTTGCCAAGATTACCGGCAAAGAAGGCTTGGTATTTTCCGGCACAGCCAAAGTCTACGATGCAGAAGAACAGGCGTTACAAAGCATACTGAACGGCGAAATCGTCAAAGGCGATGTCATCGTCATCCGCTACGAAGGACCAAAAGGTGGTCCCGGTATGCGCGAAATGCTATCTCCCACATCAGCCATCATGGGCAAAGGCTTGGGCAAAGAAGTTGCACTGATTACCGATGGACGTTTTTCTGGCGGCACTCACGGCTTTGTGGTCGGGCATATCACGCCAGAAGCCTACGTCGGCGGTGCATTGGCTATCGTTCAAAATGGCGACCTAATCACTATCGATGCCGAAACCAATCAATTAACCTTACACGTTAATGAAAACGAAATTGCCCGACGCTTGGAAAAGTGGCAGCAACCCGCGCCACGTTATACCCGTGGGGTGTTGGCAAAATATGCCAAATTGGTGAATTCGGCATCGTTGGGTGCTGTGACCGACAATTAGGATTGATAAAATCTGTCATCACTTAAAATTGTTTATGTCCCAACCAACTCAGCCATGCCTGGGCTAGTAAAGATCGGTTACACAACAAAATATGATGCGAATTTGAGGATTGCACAACTTTATTCAACAGGCGTCCCTGTGCCTTTTGAACTAATTTATGCGTGTAAGGTACAAAATGCAGAAGAAGTAGAAAGTGACCTTGCCCCAAGCCTAGCAGCCACTCGACTAAGAGAGCAATCTCTGAAACCGAGGTCAGTCATGAAAAGCAAGAAAGAACAAGTAACAACGCGAACTGTCCACAGCACATATACGGCATCGTTTAAAGAACAGGCATTGGCACGAGCTGATAAAGATGACATCTCCAAGGTGGCGCAAGATCTAGGGCTGGCAGAGGGAACGTTGTATGCCTGACGGGCAAAACGTCGGCAC
>SHZQ01000005.1 GCA_009695535.1 Methyloglobulus sp. | reverse complement strand
CTCAAAGACGAAGTAAAGCTGGCACTTGCCAACACAAAAAACCGTAAAATCAATGGCGTAAAAAATACGTTTTTGTCACTTTTCAATTCAGCAAGCTTAAAATAGCTAAATATTTATCTGGCAGCATTTTAATACTGCCCATTAAATACCACTTATTAGCCAGTCTTCTGTTCTATAGGCAGTCAGATTCTGTTAAAATGCCCAGTCAAAAAACAACCTTTGTTTAAACTATCCTGGTAGAGAATGTATGGCCTTTGTAGTCACCGAAAACTGTATTAAATGTAAATTTACTGACTGTATTGATGTATGTCCGGTCGATTGCTTCCATCAAGGCCCCAACTTTCTGGTGATTGACCCTGACGAGTGCATTGATTGCACGTTATGCGAGCCTGAATGCCCAGCCAACGCTATCTTTGCTGAAGATGAAGTTCCAGAAGGGCAAGAAAGCTTTATCGCTTTAAATGCCGAATTGGCGAAGCTTTGGCCGGTTATTACCGAGGTAACCAAACCTTTAGCAGAAGCTGACGAATGGAATGGTAAAGAAGGAAAATTAGCATTATTAGAAAGATAGCTTTATCTTTAGGTTAATTTAAGACATAAAAAAACCGGCATTGCCGGTTTTTTTATGTCTAATGATTATTCATCAATCCAATAATCAAGATTCAGTTGGTCTATCAACCAATTCAACATACGCCATAGGTGCATCGTCGCCTGGTCTGAAGCCACATTTCATAATGCGAAGATAGCCTCCTGGACGATTTTTGTAACGTGGCCCCAGCTCATTAAATAGTTTGGTTACCATGTCACGATCACGCAGTCTTGCGAAAGCAAGCCGTCTTTTTGCTACGCTATCATCTTTTGATAAGGTAATCAAAGGTTCAGCAAAGCCGCGTAATTCTTTTGCTTTTGGCAATGTTGTTTTGATTAACTCATGCTTGAACAATGAATTAGCCATGTTACTGAATAGCGCCTTTCTATGGCTGCTATTCATATTAAGTTGTCTACCGCTTTTACGATGCCTCATTACTACAGACCTATGTTAGTGTGTTATAGCGTGTGACTGGTCAGCAAGACTGTCAGGCGGCCAATTATCTAAACGCATACCCAAGGACAACCCTTTCAAAGCCAAGATGTCTTTTATTTCAGTCAACGACTTTTTACCAAGGTTGGGTGTTTTTAACAACTCGACTTCAGTACGCTGAATCAAATCGCCAATATAAAATATATTTTCGGCTTTTAAACAATTCGCCGAACGAACCGTCAACTCAAGATCATCAACCGGCCGCAATAAAATCGGATCAATATCATCTTCGACAACGGTAACATCTTCAATTTGAGGATGAACTACCCGTTCAAAATCAACAAATACCGACAATTGATCGTGAAGAATAGTTGCCGCCAATTTAATTGTTTGTTCTGGGTCAACAGTACCGTTGGTTTCCAGCTCAATAATCAATTTATCTAAATTGGTACGTTGCTCAACACGCGTGCTTTCAACATGGTAAGCCACTTTAACAACTGGTGTATACGATGCATCTAAATGCAAGGCACCAACAACAGGGACGTAGTCTGATTGAGTCTTACGAACACTAAGCGGTTCATAGCCTCTGCCACGACGAATCCGTATTTTCATGTTTAACACACCTGCTTGAGTCAAATTAGCAATGACCAAATCAGGGTTAATAATTTCTACATCATGGGGCAATGTAATATCAGCAGCTGTTACGCTACCTTCGCCATTTTTAGCGAGCGTTAGCTCAACTTCATCCCTAGAGTGAAGCACGACTGCCAATTTTTTTAGGTTCAATAAAATGTCAATGACATCTTCTTGAACACCTTCTATAGTTGTGTACTCGTGTTGTACACCTTCAATCTCTACATCAGTGACTGCACACCCAGGAATAGTCGATAGCAATACTCTTCTCAGAGCGTTGCCAAGCGAATGTCCGAAACCTCTTTCTAAAGGCTCTATGACTATCCTAGAATGATTAGGTGTTTTACTTACAACCTCAACTAGCCGAGGCTTTAACAATCCAGCAAAAGAATTTTGCATGTATCTTCCTCAGAACCGCAATTATTTTGAGTATAATTCTACGACCAACTGCTCGTTGATGTCGCTACCTAGATCGACACGATCCGGTAAAGAATTAAATGATCCCGTCATGGCTTTCGGATTAACTTCAAGCCAAGCAGGGAAGCCGTATTGTTCAGCGACAACTAGCGCATCAACAATCCGTTGTTGCTTTTTTGCTTTTTCTCTAACTGACAATGTATCGCCAACTGAAAGCTGGTACGACGGTATATTTATTAAAGCACCATTAACTTGCACTGATTTATGACTAACCAACTGCCTTGCTTCAGCACGAGTGGACGCAAAGCCCATACGATAAACAACATTATCCAATCTTGATTCAAGAAGATTCAACAGATTTTCGCCTGTTGCACCTTTTTTCATATCAGCCGATTTATAGTAATTTCTGAATTGTTTTTCCAAAATACCATAAATTCTACGCAGACGCTGCTTAGCTCTCAACTGGAGTGCATAATCTGAGCTTCTTGCACGTTTTGTACCGTGCTGACCAGGTCTTTGCTCTAACTTACATTTACCCTCTAAAGACTTACCTCTGCTCTTTAGAAAAAGGTCAGTTCCTTCTCTTCTACTTAATTTACAAGTGGGTCCAAGATATCTTGCCATTTATACAGCTCCTTAATTACACGCGGCGTTTTTTAGGTGGACGACAACCATTGTGTGGAATGGGAGTCACATCAACAATCGTATTAATTTTAAACCCCAAATTATTCAGGGAACGCACAGCCGACTCACGTCCTGGGCCTGGACCTTTAATCTGCACATCAAGATTTTTCATACCGAACTCTAAAGCGACAGTACCAGCTTTTTCAGCAGCCACCTGTGCCGCAAACGGAGTGCTTTTTCTTGAGCCACGGAAACCTGAACCTCCTGATGTCGCCCACGATAAAGCATTACCTTTTCTATCAGTAATAGTAATGATGGTATTGTTGAATGAAGCATGGACATGAACGATGCCATCTGCTACTTCTCTTTTAATGCGTTTTCTGGTACGAGCTGGACTTGCCATTAATTTAGACCCTGTTTATTTCTTACTTTTTAATCGGTTTGCGTGGACCTTTACGAGTTCGTGCGTTGGTTTTGGTTCGCTGCCCTCTTAAGGGTAAACCACGACGATGCCTAATACCACGATAACATCCAAGATCCATCAACCTTTTGATATTCATAGATACTTCGCGACGCAAATCGCCCTCAACGGTCATTTTTGACACAACAGTACGAATGGACTCTAACTGATCTTCAGTTAGGTCTTTAATTTTTACAGATGTCAAAATACCGACTTTCTCACAAATATCACTTGCAGTTTGGCGACCAACTCCATAAATAGAAGTTAATGCAATCCAAGCATGTTTATGTTCTGGTATGTTTATCCCGGCAATACGTGCCATCTAGTACTCCCCTGATAGGATTCTAAAGTTAACTCGAAATTTTAGCACTGCTGCAATTTTGCAGCAACAACTAATTCTATCCTTGACGTTGTTTATGTCTTCCATCTACACAGATAACCCTGACAACACCGCTTCTTTTTACAACCTTGCAATTTCTACAAATTCTTTTAACCGAGGCTCTTACTTTCATTACTAACTCCTAAAATTCATGTGTTATGGCTTATTTCTTCAAATTAGCTTTTTTCATCAAGCCTTCATATTGCTGAGACATTAAATGCGTTTGCATTTGCGAAATAAAATCCATTACAACTACAACGATAATCAGCAAGGACGTTCCACCAAAGTAGAAAGGGACATTCCAGTAAACTATTAAAAACTCAGGCAACAAGCAGACTAAAGTTATATAAAAGGCACCGATTAAAGTCAGGCGTGTCATGACTTTATCTATGTAAGCACTTGTTTGAATACCTGGTCTTATTCCTGGTAAAAATGCACCCGATTTTTTCAAGTTTTCGGCAGTTTCTTTTGAGTTAAACACCAAAGCGGTATAAAAAAAGCAGAAGAAAATGATAGCCGCTGCATAAAACATAACATACACAGGCTGGCCTGGAGACAGCATGGTTGCGATGTCTTGAAGCCAAGTGAAACCTTCAGTATTACCGAACCAACCAGCAATCGTGGCAGGAAATAAGATAATACTCGAAGCAAAAATAGGGGGAATTACACCAGCCATATTCAGCTTAAGCGGCAAGAAACTGGTCTGTCCAGCATAAACTTTCCTGCCTTGCTGGCGCTTAGGATAGTTAATCAGAATGCGTCTTTGACCTCTTTCAACAAAAACTACCAGTGCCGTAACGAATATTGATAACAAAAACAGCAGGATTATAAATCCACCATTCATTTCACCTGTTCTTGCAAGCTCTAAAGTGCCGCCAATCGCTTTAGGTAGACCTGATACTATACCTGCAAAAATGATCAAAGAAATACCATTACCGATACCACGCTCGGTTACCTGCTCACCTAGCCACATCAGGAACACCGTACCAGTCACCAAGGTTATGGTCGTAATAACGATAAAACTTAATCCTGGTGTCAAAACTACCGACAAGCCGCCAGCAGTCTGATTTTGTAACGCTAAAGATATACCGATAGCCTGGAATGTCGCTAATACGACCGTCCCGTATCGTGTATATTGAGAAATCTTTTTTCTACCGGACTCGCCTTCTTTTTTTAGCTGCTCCATGTAAGGAATGACAACCGTCATTAACTGCATGATAATAGAAGCTGAAATATAAGGCATGATGCCGAGTGCGAAGAGACTTAATCGCATCAACGCACCACCTGAGAACATATTAAACATATCCAGAATGGAGCCGCTTTGCTGCTCAAACATAACCTGGAGTGCTTTTGGATCTATTCCAGGAACAGGTATGTGAGCACCAATTCTATAAACAACAAAGGCACCGAATACAAAAAGTAACCTAGCATTTAACTCAGAAAAACCACCCGGTTTGTAAGCGGGTAAGGCAGATTTTGGGGTACTCACTTAAACCTCAACCTTGCCACCAGCCGCTTCTATTGCAAGCTTCGCACCGCCAGTTACGTTAATGCCTTTGAGGGTAACCGCTCTTTTTATTTCGCCAGACAAAATAACTTTCGCTTTTTTTGTAAAAGCAGGAACAATATTATTTTCGATCAAAATAACAAGATCAACGGCATCTAAGTTCAGGCCTTCTAACTCACCCAATCTGACTTCAGCAGAATACTTAGCTGTCCTGGAACGGAAACCTATCTTAGGTAAACGACGCTGCAAGGGCATCTGACCACCCTCGAAACCAACTTTATGAAAGCCACCGCTGCGAGCCTTTTGACCTTTATGACCTTTACCACAGGTCTTACCCATGGTACAGCCTATGCCTCGACCAACTCTTCTGGATTTTTTTCTGGATCCTTCGCTTGCTTGAATGGTATTCAAAAACATTATATTTCCTCGACTCTCAACATATAGGATACTTTATTAATCATACCCCTATTTTCCGGTGTGTTAAGAACCTCAACTGTCTGGTTGATCTTCCCTAAACCTAAACCTTTTAAACAAGCCCGATGAACGGGTAGCCGTCCGAACTTACTTTTTGTCATCGTAACACTTAACTTACTACTAGCCATTGTACTATCCAATAATTTGTTCGACTGTCAGGCCGCGTTTGGCAGCTATTTGGTTTGCGCTATGCATTCCGGTCAAGCCATTGATAGTTGCCCTAACCACGTTGATCGGGTTATTAGTTCCTATACACTTAGCTAAAACATTATGGACACCAACGACTTCAAATACTGCTCTCATCGCTCCACCGGCAATGATGCCAGTACCTTCCGAGGCAGGCTGCATATATACTTTAGCTGCGCCGGTCGTGTTCATAATCGCGTACTGTAAAGTATCGCCTTTCAAGGCAACTTTACGCATATTCTTACGGGCTTGTTCGAGTGATTTTTGTATGGCAATAGGCACTTCTCGTGCTTTGCTAACTCCATAACCGACTCGACCTTCACCATCACCGACCACGGTAAGTGCCGCGAAACCGAATACTCGACCACCTTTAACAACCTTAGCAACGCGCCTAACGTTAACTAACTTTTCTTGCAAACCATCTGTACTGCCTTGTGCGGGCGCTGTAGCCATTTTATTCTCCTAGAACTTTAATCCGGCTTCACGAGCAGCATCCGCTAAAGCCTTAACACGACCGTGGTATTTAAAACCAGAGCGGTCAAATGCAACCTCTGTAATACCCGCAGCAATGGCTTTTTGGGCGATAAATTTTCCAACTTCGGCGGCAGCAGTGATATTGCCTGTATTTTTTAAGCCACCTTTAATTTCAGCCTGATTTGTCGAAGCGCTTGCTAAGGTCTTTGTCCCATCGCCGCTAATGACCTGTGCATAGATATGCTGAGGTGTTTTATGAATAGATAAGCGATTGGCATTCAACTGCCTAATCTTACAGCGCAATTTTATTGCGCGTTTTAATCGAGACTTTTTCTTATCCATGACTGACCTATTTCTTCTTAGCTTCTTTTTTAACTACATTCTCATCAGCGTACCTGACACCTTTGCCCTTATATGGTTCTGGTGGCCTATAAGCCCTTATTTTTGCAGCAACCTGACCAACTTGTTGCTTATCACTGCCCCTAATGATGATTTCCGTTTGAGTGGGCGTTTCAACCGTAATACCTACTGGAACTTCAAATTCAACTGGGTGGGAAAAGCCAAGTGCTAAACTAAGGACATTGCCTTTAGTCTGAGCCCTATAACCTACACCTACGAGGGTCATTTTCTTTTCAAAGCCTTCAGAAACGCCGATCACCATACTATTGACGATAGATCTTGCAGTTCCTGCTTGGGCGACAGCTCCCTTGCTATCCTTATCCCATTGCATCTGAATAACATTATCAGCAACAGTCATTCCAACTGCAGGATTAAAATCAAATGATAACTGACCTTTACTGCCTTTAACGGTCATATTATTGCCAGTCAATTTGACATCAACACCTTTTGGGATGGTAACTGGCGCTTTAGCAATTCTTGACATAAACCACCATCATTAACAAACAGTACAAATAATTTCACCGCCATGACCTTTAGCTCTAGCAGCTCTATCTGTCATAACGCCATTGGATGTTGACACAATTGCAACACCTAAACCACCCAATACTTTAGGTAGCTCATCTTTTGATTTATAGATACGCAATCCAGGCCTACTGATTCTTTTAATCGTTTCTATAACCGGAGTACCTTTGTGGTACTTCAAGTCAACGGTCATCTCAGTGTGACTGCCGGATGATTCCGTACTAAAATCGGCAATATAACCTTCGTCCTTTAACACTTGAGCAATAGACAGCTTCAGTTTTGAAGAAGGTTGTTTTATAAATTTTTTCCCAGCAGATTGACCATTTCTGATCCGTGTCAACATATCTGCTACTGGGTCCGTCATACTCATTGTTTTGTCTCCAAACCGTTACTGCTCAAGTTACCAACTGGCCTTAACAACACCAGGCACATCACCGCGCATTGTCGCTTCTCTTAATTTGTTTCTGCTAAGACCAAATTTGCGATAGTATCCATGAGGACGACCTGTGATCGCACAGCGGTTACGTATTCTGGCAGCACTTGAATCTCTTGGCAATTTTTGTAGCTGCTTATGAGCCACTTCTTTTTGCTCAAATGTCGCATTAGGATCTCTAATGATTTCTCTTATTGCTTTACGCTTGGTATCGTATTTAAGAACTAACTTTTTACGCTTATCTTCGCGGGCAATCATAGACTTCTTGGCCATATCTAAATCTCAATTCTTAAACGGAAAATTAAAGAGCTTTAACAACGCCAAGCCTTCCTCATTAGTTTGCGCGGAAGTTGTAATTGTAATGTCCATCCCACGAATAGCGTCGATTTTGTCATAATCAATTTCTGGAAAAATGATTTGCTCCTTAACGCCCATCGAGTAATTACCATAGCCATCAAAACTTTTGGGGCTTAATCCCCTAAAATCACGGATTCTGGGAATTGATACACTGATAAGTCGATCAAGAAATTCATACATTCTTTGACTACGCAACGTGACTTTGCAGCCTATTGGCATATCATCACGTATCTTAAAACCGGCTATCGATTTTCTTGCCAATGTAATCACTGGCTTCTGTCCCGATATTTTTTCCATATCGCTGACAGCCGATTGCAATATTTTTTTATCTGCTACAGCTTCCCCAACACCCATATTAAGGGTTATTTTAGTAATCCGTGGCGCTTGCATTACGGATTTGTAGGAAAACTGCTTTACCAATTCTGGAAGAATGGTTTCTTTGTAAACGGACTCTAGTCTAGCCATGATTTAATATACCTTACACATCAACGTTTTCATTTGTTGACTTAAAATACCGAACTTTCTTGCCATCTTCCAAGAATCTGAAACCTATTCGATCAGCCTTTTTTGTCGTTGGATTGTACAGACCAACATTAGAAATATTAATTGGCATATCTTTTACGACAATACCGCCCGTTATCCCTGCGTTAGGATTTGGCTTTTGGTTTTTTTTAGCCTGATTAAGTCCCTCAATCAAAACTTTGTTATCTTTCAAAACCTGCGTGACTCTACCGCTTTTGCCTTTATCTTTACCGGTGCGAATAACGACATCATCACCTTTTCTAATCTTATTCATGTAGTAATCTCCTATAATACTTCGGGAGCCAAGGAGATAATTTTCATGAATCTCTCACCCCTTAATTCACGCGTTACTGGCCCAAAAATACGAGTACCTAAAGGCTGTAAATTATTGTTAAGGATTACCGCTGCATTACCATCGAAACGAATAATTGAGCCATCCGCTCTGCGGACACCTTTAGCCGTTCTAACGACAAGTGCATTATAAACTTCACCCTTCTTTACCCGCCCACGAGGAATGGCATCTTTTATGCTTACCTTGATTATGTCACCAATCCCTGCATAACGTCTGTGTGAGCCACCCAATACTTTGATACACATGACTCTTTTTGCGCCGCTATTATCGGCAACATCAAGGTTAGTTTGCATCTGAATCATGATTTTTTCCTAATTAACTGTAATTGATTGCAGCATTTATCGCTTAGCAACTTCCAAAACCGCAACCAGTTTAAAGGTTTTGTTTTTGGACATCGGCCTGCAAGATGTTATTGAGACCACATCGCCTTCCTGACAAACATTCTGTTCGTCATGCGCCATCATCTTCGTTGACCGCTTAATATACTTGCCATAAACCGGATGCTTAACCACACGCTCCACCAACACAGTAACGGTTTTATCCATTTTGTTACTAACAACCTTACCGGTTATCGTCCGCAGCTTGACTTCATTTTCAGTCATTTTACGTTCTCGCCATTTCGTTGATGATGGTATGGACACGAGCTATGTCGCGTCGTACTTTTTTGACCTGATCTGGCTTAACAAGCTGACCCGTACCTTTTTGCATCTTCAGGTTAAATTTTTCCCGCGAAAGATCAATGAGTACAGTACCCAACTCATCCTTAGTCTTTTTGCGTAATTCTGTTGCATTCATTACATTATCGTCCGAGCAGTAAATAGCGTTTTCAATGGTAACTTAGCCGCCGCCAAGGTAAATGCTTCGCGAGCTAACTCTTCGGAAACTCCTTGTATCTCGTATAGCATCGTTCCGGGCCTAATTTGCGCAACCCAGTATTCTACACTACCTTTGCCTTTTCCCATACGAACTTCTAATGGTTTTTTGGTAATTGGCTTATCTGGGAAGATTCTAATCCAGATTTTGCCACCACGTTTGACGTGACGGGTAATTGTTCTACGTGCGGATTCGATTTGCCTAGCAGTCAGTCTGCCACGGCTAATCGCTTTTAATCCGTATTCGCCAAAGCTGACAGACGATCCACGTACGGCAGTTCCGTTATTCCTACCTTTGTGCTGTTTACGGAATTTTGTTCTTTTTGGTTGCAGCATTACTCTGTCCCTTTACTTATTTCTTAGAATCAGATTTATTGGCTGTACTATTCAAACCCGTATCAAATACTTCGCCTTTGAATATCCATACTTTTATACCGATGATTCCATAAGTTGTATTTGCTTCAGCGGTTGCATAGTCAATATCAGCCCTTAAAGTATGCAAAGGCACACGACCTTCTCTGTACCATTCGCTTCTTGCAATTTCAGCGCCATTTAAGCGACCACCAACATTGATTTTTATGCCTTCAGCTCCGAGCCGCATGGTATTCGTAACGGCGCGCTTCATAGCTCGACGATACATGATCCGCTTTTCTAGCTGTTGCGCCACGCCTTCTGCTACTAACAGCGCATCAAGCTCAGGCTTTCTGATTTCTTCAACATTGAGTTGTACAGGCACACCTATCATTTTTGATATATGCTGCCTTAACAAATCAATATCTTCACCTTTTTTGCCAATAACAATGCCAGGTCTAGCGGTATGAATTGTGATGTGTGCATTGTTTGCAGGACGGTTAATTTGAATATGGCTAACCGATGCATGCGCCAACTTTGCTTTTAGAAATTTCCTAACCGCCAGATCCTGATTTAGAAACAGAGGGTAATCATGACTATTTGCATACCATCTTGAATTCCAATCCTTGACTATTCCAAGACGAATACCAATTGGATGTACTTTTTGTCCCATTTTCTGCCCCTACTCGTTTTCCGAGACTTTAACTGTTATATGGCAGGTTCTTTTAAGGATCGTATTGGCACGTCCCTTAGCTCTTGCCTTAAATCTTTTCGTAGTTGGTGCTTCATCTACAAATACTGTAGAGACTCGCAACTCGTCGATGTCCGCGCTTTCGTTGTGTTCTGCATTTGCTATTGCAGATTCAAGAATCTTTTTAACGATTGCTGCTGCTTTTTTTGAACTGAACTTTAGTGTGTTCAGTGCTTGATCTACAGGCATACCACGTATCAAATCCCCAACTAGGCGTGCTTTTTGAGCTGATAAAGGCGCATTACTTAATTTCGCTGAAATTTCCATTACACAACCTATCTTGATTTTTTATCAGCCACGTGGCCTTTAAAGGTACGAGTAGGTGCAAATTCACCTAATTTATGTCCGACCATATTCTCAGATATGAGTACGGGAATATGTAAGCGACCATTGTGGATAGCTATTGTTAATCCCAGCATATCAGGAATAATCATTGATCTTCTCGACCATGTTTTAATAGGCTTACGACTATTAGCAGTAACAGCATCTTCCACTTTCTTTTGAAGATGATGATCGATGAATGGACCTTTTTTTATTGACCGTGGCACGGTTATACCTCTCTTAGCTTATTTTCTACGTCTGATAATCATGCTATCAGTCCGTTTGTTTTTTCTGGTCTTATAGCCTTTAGTGGGCATACCCCAAGGGGAAACTGGATGCCTACCACCTGATGTTCTTCCTTCACCACCACCATGTGGATGGTCAACAGGATTCATTACAACCCCACGAACAGTCGGCCTAACTCCTCGCCACCGAGTTGCCCCAGCTTTTCCTAAAGAAGTTAAATTATGCTCTGAATTTGAAACCTCACCGATTACCGCACGGCAATCAGCTAAAACTTTCCGCATTTCACCGGAACGCAGTCTTATAGTTGCATGAGCACCATCTCTAGCAACTAACTGTACCGAAGTACCCGCGCTTCGTGCTAGTTGTGCGCCTTTGCCTGGCTTTAATTCCACGCAATGCACAGTGGCACCCATAGGTACATTACGCAACGGCATACAATTACCTGGTTTTACAGGAACGGTTTCAGAAGAAATAATCTCCTGGCCAACCGCTATACCTTTAGGCGCAATGATGTATCGACGCTCGCCATCTTTAAATAAAATCAGCGCAATATTGGCCGTTCTATTTGGGTCATACTCAAGACGCTCAACGACCGCCGGTATATCCAATTTATTACGTTTAAAGTCGATAATGCGGTAGCGCTGTTTATGCCCACCGCCAACATGTCGAGTTGTTATCCGACCTAGGTTATTCCGACCACCACTTTTACTTTTTTTACTCAGCAATGGAGCATAAGGCTTACCTTTATGGAGGCCTTCACTCTTGATCCGCACAACAAAGCGTGAACCAGGTGATGTCGGTTTTGACTTTACAATAGCCATATCTTGTTACCGTTCCCTATTGTCTCTTTAATTAAATAAACTATGGCGTTGCAAAGTTTATGTCATGTCCGGGTTTTAGCTTGACGTAAGCCTTTTTCCAATCAGATCGTTGACCCAACGTTTTCCCGAAGCGTTTTTCCTTGCCTTTAACATTCAAAACATGAACTGAATCAACTTCAACACTGAACATTGCTTCAACGGCATTTTTGACTTGTTTTTTTGTTGCCTGTTTTTTTACCTTAAAGACAAACCGATGATCTTTTTCAGCAGCAATAGTGCTTTTCTCTGAAATAATCGGAGCTTCCAGGACATCAGCTAATTGGTAATTCATGCTAAACGCTCCTCTAAACTCTTAATCGCAGCAGATGTTGCAATAATCTTGTCAGCACCAACTAGCAACACTGGGCTTAAATTTGCCGCTTCAACAACCTCAACATTTGGAATGTTTCTGGATGCCAAAATCAAATTAACTTCAACCTTATCGACGATAATTAACACTCGTCTTGCATCTATAGTTTTAAGCTTTGCGCTAAATTCTTTAGTCTTTGCAGTTGCAGGTACGATAGTGTCGCTGACAACCAATCTGTTTTGCCTGAGCAATTCAGATAAAATCGACCGGATACCGACTCGGAACATTTTTTTGTTCAGTTTCTGATCGTAATTTCTGGGTCTGGCAGCAAATGTAATACCACCAGTCCGCCATAAAGGGCTTCGGGTTGTACCAGCGCGCGCCCGACCTGTACCTTTTTGCTTCCACGGCTTTGAACCACCGCCGCTGACATCAGAACGCGTCTTCTGCGCTTTCGTACCCGCTCGCGCCCCAGCTAAGTACCTTGTTACTAATTGATGTATTAACGTTTCGTTATACGTTTGCCCAAAAACAGACTCAAGCACATCGACGTTGTTGGAATTATTTCCACTTAAAGCTGGTATTTGCAAACCCATAACCTAACCTTTATTTTTCATTTTCATTGCGGGTGTAACAATCACATCACCGCCTTTAGCGCCAGGCACTGCACCTTTAACTAAAATTAAATTTCTTTCAGTATCAACTGAGTGTATGGTCAGATTTTGGATGGTTCTTTTTACAGCTCCAAGATGCCCCGCCATTTTCTTCCCTTTAAATACTCTGCCGGGAGTTTGGTTCATACCGATGGAACCCAATACTCTGTGTGAGAGCGAGTTACCATGAGTTGCATCTTGCATGTGGAAATGATGGCGCTTAATCCCGCCAGCAAAACCCTTACCAATCGTTCTTCCCTGCACATCCACAACCTGACCGGCTGAGAAAATACTCACGGGCAATTGGGTGCCTACAACAAAGTCTTGACCTTCATCTGCTGTTAGCCTAAATTCCCACAGACCTCTTCCGGCCGTCATATTGGCTGCGGCATAGTGACCCGCCATCGCCTTATTAACGTGGGATGACTTTTTATCACCTACAGCAACCTGAATCGAACGATACCCATCAACTTCAACGCTTTTGATTTGGGCAATTCTATTGGAATCAACCTGTAACACAGTAACGGGTACAGAAGTGCCATCTTCAGTAAATACCCTGGTCATACCACATTTTCGACCTACAAGACCTATTGACATCTGCCAATTCCTCAATTCTTAACTTAACTTTATCTGAACATCAACGCCAGCGGCGAGATCCAATTTCATCAAGGCATCGACCGTTTTCTCAGTCGGCTCAATAATATCCAGCAATCTTTTGTATGTTCTTAATTCATATTGATCTCTCGCATCTTTATTGACATGCGGAGAAATCAAAATCGTATAACGCTCTTTTTTAGTAGGCAAGGGAATAGGGCCTTTAACTTGGGCGCCTGTTCGCCTTGCTGTTTCTACTATCTCACCAGCCGACTGGTCGATCAATTTATGGTCAAACGATTTCAACCGGATTCTGATAGTTTGGTTTGTCATTTTTCTTACTCAATGATAGATGCAACAACACCAGCACCCACGGTACGACCACCTTCACGTATAGCGAAGCGTAAGCCGTCTTCCATAGCAATCGGCGATATTAATTTTACTTTAACTGAAATATTATCACCAGGCATTACCATTTCAACGCCTTCAGGTAAAGCAACCGCGCCAGTAACGTCGGTAGTTCTAAAATAGAACTGTGGACGATAACCATCAAAAAACGGTGTATGACGACCACCTTCATCTTTTGATAAGATGTAAATTTCAGCATTAAAATGAGCATGTGGCTTGATGGTGCCTTTGTGCGCCAATACTTGTCCACGCTCAACGTCATCGCGCTTTGTACCTCTCAACAACAAACCGACGTTATCGCCTGCTTGGCCTTGATCCAGTAATTTACGGAACATTTCTACGCCCGTACAGGTGGTCACAACAGTAGGTCTAATACCAACAATTTCAACTTCTTGACCGACTTTGACAATGCCACGTTCGATACGACCTGTTACCACGGTACCACGACCTGAAATTGAGAATACATCTTCAATCGGCATTAAGAACGCACCATCTATTGCTCTTTCTGGCAATGGAATGTAGCTATCTAACGCTTCTACCAATCTAATAACAGAAGGTACGCCGATATCACTTTCATCACCTTGCAATGCAAGCAATGCTGAACCTCTGATGATAGGCGTGTCATCGCCTGGAAATTCGTACATATCCAGCAATTCTCTGAGTTCCATTTCCACCAATTCGATTAACTCTTCATCGTCAACCATATCAGCTTTATTTAGGAAAACTACTACGTAAGGAACGCCAACCTGTCTTGACAACAAAATGTGTTCTCTGGTTTGTGGCATTGGGCCGTCAGCAGCCGAACAGACCAGGATAGCGCCATCCATCTGCGCAGCTCCAGTAATCATGTTTTTAACGTAGTCAGCGTGACCTGGGCAGTCAACGTGAGCATAATGACGGTTTTTAGATTCATATTCGACATGAGAAGTGGCAATAGTAATACCACGCGCTCGTTCTTCTGGCGCATTGTCAATTTGATCGAACGCCTTAACCGCACCACCGTGCAATTTAGCCATTACCGTTGTTAAAGCAGCCGTTAATGTTGTCTTGCCATGATCGACGTGACCAATTGTGCCAACATTGACGTGGGGCTTACTACGTGAAAATTTTTCTTTAGCCATGACTCAATACCTTTCTGTTACATTCAAATTATGATGATTTTTTAATAATTGCTTCTGCAATAGCTGCAGGCACTTCATTGTATTTTTCAAACTGCATACTGTAAGTAGCTCGCCCCTGTGTTGCCGAACGCAAATCAGTTGCATAACCGAACATTTCCGCTAGCGGTACTTCGCAACCAATTATTTTCCCCGAGGGGGTATCTTCCATGCTTTGTATCATTCCTCGACGCCTATTAATATCGCCAACTACATCCCCCATATTGTCTTCTGGGGTAACAACTTCCACTTTCATAATAGGTTCGAGTAGAACAGGATTTGCTTTCCTTGCACCCTCTCTGAAACACATGGAACCTGCAATCTTAAAAGCTATCTCGCTCGAATCAACATCATGATACGAACCATCAAATAAGGACACTTTCACATCTAAAACGGGATACCCTGCCAGGACACCACTTTTTAGCTGCTCTTGAATTCCCTTATCCACTGCTGGAATAAATTCTTTCGGAACAACCCCACCAACAATTTCATTGACAAACTCGTAGCCAGCGCCTCTTTCCTTGGGCTCTAACCGCAACCAGACATGACCATATTGGCCTTTTCCACCCGATTGCCTGATAAATTTTCCTTCTTGCTCTACCGTAGCACGGATAGTCTCTCTGTAGGCCACCTGCGGCGCACCTACACTTGCTGCCACGCTGAATTCCCTTTTCATCCGGTCAACAATAATTTCAAGATGGAGTTCGCCCATCCCAGAAATTATTATTTGCCCCGATTCTTCATCGGTATGAACCCTAAATGAGGGGTCTTCTTGGGCTAACTTTCCTAAAGCGACCCCCATTTTATCCTGATCCGCCTTAGTTTTCGGCTCGACCGCTACCGAAATAACTGGCTCTGGAAACTCCATTCGCTCAAGCACTATGATGTGATTCGGGTCGCAAAGCGTATCCCCAGTTGTCACATCTTTTAATCCTATTGCTGCCGCTATATCGCCAGCACATACAGCTTTTACTTCTTCTCGGCTATTGGCATGCATCTGCACAATACGCCCAATTCGTTCCTTCTTCTTTTTTACAGGGTTATAAACCATATCCCCTAAGTTCAAAACCCCAGAATACACCCTAAAAAAGGTTAATGTTCCGACATAAGGATCGGTCGCTATCTTGAATGCCAACGCAGAAAACGACTCTTTATCGGATGCCGAACGAACCGCCTCAGCAATCTCATCATCAAGCACACCTTCAATCGGCTTAATATCAACCGGTGATGGCAAGTACTCAACTACCGCATCCAACATGGCTTGAACACCCTTGTTTCTAAACGCCGACCCGCAATAAGCAGGAACGAGCTGATTAGCTATAGTGAGCTGTCGAACACCTTGTTTTATTTCTTCATTGGTTAAAAACCCTTCTTCAAGGTATTTACCCATTAATTCTTCATTGGCTTCCGCTGCCGCTTCTATCATATGCTCACGCCACTTCAAGCAGTCAGCAAGCATAATCTCTGGAATTTCCTTTTCCTCAAAAGTCATGCCCATATTGGCTTCATTCCAATAAATGGCCTTCATCTTAAGCAGATCAACCACCCCTTCAAAATGCTCTTCAGCACCGATAGGTAGTTGCATAGGCACCGCCTTACTTCCCAGCCTCGTCTCAATCTGCTTAATGACACGCAGAAAGTCAGCGCCAGTACGATCCATCTTATTAACAAAAGCCAAGCGAGGAACATGATACTTGTTCGCTTGTCGCCACACGGTTTCAGATTGTGGCTCAACTCCACCTACGGCACAAAAAACCGCGCAAGCCCCATCAAGAACCCTTAATGAACGCTCCACCTCTATAGTGAAATCAACGTGCCCCGGCGTATCAATGATATTGATCCGATGTTGCGGGAACTGTTTTTCCATGCCACTCCAAAAACAAGTCGTGGCAGCGGAAGTAATAGTGATTCCTCTTTCCTGCTCCTGCTCCATCCAATCCATGGTTGCCGCACCATCATGTACCTCACCAATCTTGTGAGAGACACCGGTATAGTACAGCACTCTTTCCGTCGTAGTGGTCTTGCCTGCATCAATATGAGCCATTATCCCGATATTGCGATAATGCTCTATTGGGGTCTTTCTAACCACCGTTAAAGCCTGGGTTTTATCTTGTTTCTCTACCAGCGGTAATGCGAGAACGCCTTATTAGCTTCCGCCATTCTATGAGTATCTTCACGTTTTTTGGCAGCCGAACCTCTGCTTTCAAACGCATCCATCAACTCACCCGCTAATTTGGATGACATAGTCCGTTCATTCCGTTTGCGAGAAGCATCTATCAACCAACGCATTGCCAAAGCCATACGCCTGGATGGGCGCACTTCAACAGGAACTTGATAGGTTGCACCACCGACACGACGAGATTTTACCTCAACTCTAGGCTGAACATTTTCCAGTGCTTTTGAGAGAACTTCTAAAGGCTCACCATGACCTTTCTTCTCAATTACTTCCAGAGCGCCGTATATAATCCCTTCCGCAATAGATTTTTTGCCACTCTCCATGATCATATTCATGAACTTGGTCAACATTACGCTGCCGTACCGTGGATCAGGAATAATTTCTCTTTTAGTAGCGACTCTTCTTCTAGACATTCTTCACCAACATTTTATTTGCCTTTGGGACGCTTTGTTCCGTATTTGGAACGACCGCACTTCCTATTGTTTACACCTGACGCATCCAAGCTACCACGTACTACGTGATACCGAACACCAGGCAAATCCTTTACCCGACCACCCCTGATTAAGACCACGGAATGCTCTTGCAGATTATGCCCTTCACCACCAATATAACTACTGACCTCTGCGCCGTTGGTAAGTCTTACCCTAGCAACTTTACGAAGCGCCGAGTTTGGCTTCTTTGGTGTCGTTGTATAAACACGCGTACATACACCTCTGCGTTGCGGACAAGCCTCCAATGCAGGGACGTTGCTTTTTTCTATTCTTTTAGCACGCGGCTTACGAACCAATTGGTTGATCGTGGCCATATTTTTCTTTACTCCGAATTCAGTATAGGTGTCTTAACATTAAATAAACCGCCAATCCCAACAATGCTAACGGCTAAATAGTATCCGACTTAGCTCAAGTACTTAAGCCCATGTGAGCAGAGCATGATACTTGTTAACAATATTGAGGTCAAGCTGAATTTATTGGTTTATATCACTAAATATTTAATGCTTGCTTGAGCGCTTCTTCCACATCATCTGCATCAACAGTCGATGCCGACTCAGTGTCGATGATTTGACTCTGCGCCAGTCTATTTTTTCTGGCTTCATGATAAGCCAAACCTGTTCCTGCGGGTATCAATCGACCCACGATCACATTCTCTTTCAGTCCCTGCAAGCTATCACTCAGGCCGCGCACTGCCGCATCGGTTAAAACACGGGTGGTTTCCTGGAATGAAGCGGCCGATATGAACGATTCTGTCGCCAGTGACGCTTTGGTAATACCTAACAGTATCGACTCATAGCTTGCCGGAATTTTTCCTTCCCGTTCAATCTTGTCGTTTTCTTCCCGTAGGGCAGCACGCTCGACTTGATCCCCCTTCATGAATAAGGTGTCTCCAGGTGCGGTAATCTCGACTTTTCTTAGCATCTGACGAATGATGCCTTCGATATGCTTATCGTTAATCTTAACCCCTTGCAAACGGTATACGTCCTGAATTTCTTTGACTAAATAGTTAGCCAATTCTTCAACACCTCGCAATCTGAGAATATCATGCGGCGTTAACTCACCTTCAGCAATCGTCTCGCCTTTTTCGACGTACTCACCTTCAAATACGGTAATATGCCGCCATTTTGAAATCAGTGTTTCTACCTGTTCGCCAGTTGCATCGGTAATAATAACGCGCTGCTTGCCTTTGGTTTCTTTACCAAATGAAATCGTTCCGCTGGTTTCCGCCAATATCGCCGGATCTTTGGTCTTACGTGCTTCAAACAAATCGGCTACGCGTGGCAAACCACCGGTAATATCTCTGGTTTTACTGGATTCTTGAGGAATCCTGGCGAGAACGTCACCGACCTTCACTTCACCACCGTCTTTAATCCCTACGATAGCTCCCGTCGGCAAAAAGTATTGTGCTGGAATTTCAGTGCCAGGCAGATAGATAGTGTTGCCACTTGCATCTATCAGTTTCACCATTGGCCTTAATTCCTTACCCGCACTACCTCGTTGCTTGGGATCAGTAACCACCATTGCACTCAATCCCGTTACTTCGTCAGATTGCTTTTGTACGGTCACACCGTCAACAAAATGGAACATTTCGACAAAACCTTCAACTTCGGTAATAACTGGATGCGTGTGCGGATCCCAATTTACTATAATATCGCCGGCATTAACTTTATCGCCTTCCTTAACTGAAAGTACAGCACCGTAAGGGATTTTATAACGCTCCCGCTCCCGTCCGTAATCATCAACCAGACCTACTTCACCCGATCTTGACACCGCGATGAGATTGCCTTCGCGGTTAATTACCGACTTCAAGTTGTTTAGCCGCAAAGTTCCTGCTGATTTGACTTGCACATTATTGATTGTTGCAGACCTAGATGCCGCACCACCAATATGGAATGTCCGCATAGTCAACTGCGTACCTGGTTCACCAATTGACTGTGCAGCAATAACGCCAACTGCTTCACCAATATTGACCAAATGCCCACGACCCAGATCACGACCATAACAAGCAACACAAACCCCGTGTCTGTTTTCACAGGTAATAATTGAGCGAACCAAAACCTGATCCACACTGTGCTCATCCAACACAGCAACCCAATGCTCATCAAGCAAAGTGCCTCTAGGCACAACAAGGCTTTCACCCGTTGCATCCATGACATCAACGGCAACAATCCGGCCTAACACACGCTCTGCAAGCGGCTCTACAACATCACCCCCTTCAATGATAGGGGTCATGATTAAACCATCGGACGTTCCGCAATCTTGTCCAGTAATCACCAGATCCTGCGCGACATCCACCAGCCTACGTGTCAAATAACCAGAGTTTGCAGTTTTTAATGCGGTATCGGCCAAACCTTTACGCGCACCGTGCGTTGAGATGAAGTATTGAAGTACATCAAGCCCTTCCCTAAAGTTTGCGGTAATCGGTGTTTCAATAATTGAACCATCCGGTTTCGCCATCAGTCCGCGCATACCCGCCAACTGCCGGATTTGCGCTGCCGAACCCCTAGCACCCGACTCCGCCATCATAAAGATAGAGTTAAATGATTTCTGCTTAACGGTTTTGCCATCCGCATCGACGACAGATTCTTCACCCAAACCGTCCATCATCACTTTAGCGACTTGGTCGTTCGCATGAGACCAAATATCGACAACTTTGTTATAGCGTTCGCCGTCGGTTACCAATCCAGAGGCATATTGGGATTGAATCTCGCCCACTTCTGATTCCGCCGCTTTGATAATGTCGGCTTTTTTAGCAGGTATTTGCATGTCTTCAATACCGAAAGACACACCCGAAATCGTCGCATACCGGAAACCCAGGTACATGATCTGGTCAGCAAGGACAACCGTGTCTTTGTTACCCAAATGACGGTAACTGTAATTGATCATGCGCGAAATGTTCTTCTTGGTCATATCGCAGTTAACTATGTCAAACGGCATACGATCAGGCACAACTTCCCAGATTAAAGCACGACCAACGGTAGTGGATACCCGATGTGTTTTGCTCTCAATTTCGCCTTTTTCATTAGTGGTTTTTTCAGTAATGCGTAGCTGAATTTTTGATTGTAATTCAACAGATTTGGCAAGCAAAGCCTTATGAACTTCACCAATACTACCAAAAATACTGCCATCACCTTTAGCATTGATTTTTTCGCGGCTGATGTAATACAACCCTAATACCACGTCTTGCGACGGGTTAATAACAGGCTCACCATTGGCTGGAGACAAAATATTGTTTGTCGCCATCATTAATGTCCGCGCTTCTAACTGCGCTTCGATTGACAGTGGAATATGTACCGCCATCTGATCGCCGTCAAAGTCAGCGTTAAATGCACTACAGACTAATGGATGAAGCTGAATGGCTTTACCTTCGATCAAGATCGGCTCGAACGCTTGAATTCCAAGCCTATGCAAAGTTGGTGCGCGGTTTAATAGAATCGGGTGTTCGCGGATGACTTCTTCGAGAATGTCCCAAACTTCGTGACCTTCTCTTTCAACCATTTTCTTTGCGGCTTTAATGGTCGTAGCAAGACCACGAAATTGCAATTTGCTAAAAATAAACGGTTTGAATAGCTCCAGCGCCATTTTTTTAGGCAAGCCACATTGATGAAGCCTTAATGTTGGCCCCACCACAATAACCGAACGGCCTGAATAATCGACACGTTTGCCGAGCAAATTCTGCCTGAATCGTCCTTGTTTGCCTTTAATCATATCGGCAAGAGATTTCAGCGGTCTTCTGTTGGTACCGGTAATGGCTCGTCCACGACGACCATTATCTAGTAACGCATCAACAGATTCCTGCAACATACGTTTTTCGTTACGGACGATAATGTCTGGCGCACTCAAATCCAGCAAGCGGTTTAACCGATTGTTTCGGTTAATGACCCGACGATACAAATCATTCAGGTCAGAAGTTGCAAAACGACCACCATCCAAAGGAACTAAGGGACGTAATTCTGGCGGCAATACTGGCAATACTTTTAGAATCATCCACTCAGGACGATTTTTGGAAGCAATCAGCGCGTCCATAACTCGCAAACGTTTTGACAGCTTTTTGATTTTGGTTTCTGAGCTAGTCGCACCAATATCTTCCTTCAAAATGCCGACAACTTCTTTTAAATCAATAGATTTTAACAAGTCGTAAATGGCTTCCGCACCCATTTTTGCAGTGAAATCATCACCATACTGCTCGACTGCATCCAGATATTCATCATCCGTCAACAATTGACCTTTATTCAATGGGGTTGTGCCTGAATCTAGAATAACGAAGGATTCAAAATACAGGACGCGCTCAATCTCACGTAACGTCATATCTAGCAACAAAGCGATACGAGAAGGCAGCGATTTTAAAAACCAGATGTGGGCAACCGGACTAGCTAGGTCAATATGACCCATCCGCTCACGACGTACTTTAGAAAGCGTGACTTCAACGCCGCACTTTTCACAGATTACGCCGCGATGCTTTAGACGCTTATATTTACCACATAAGCATTCATAGTCGCTGACTGGGCCAAAAATTTTCGCACAGAATAAACCATCCCGCTCTGGCTTGAAGGTACGGTAATTGATTGTTTCCGGTTTTTTTACTTCGCCATACGACCACGAACGAATCATGTCAGGCGAAGCCAAGCCGATACGAATACCGTCGAAATCATCCGAACGCCCTTGGCGCTTTAAGAAATTCATTAAATCTTTCAAGAATTTATCCTCTTTAAGTATTTTCTGGTAGGTTCCAGAACAAGCTGTCAGTTAGTTTGCACACTAGGGTTATTATTCCCGCTGCAACTCTATATTGACCGCCAACGAACGGATTTCTTTAATCAGAACATTAAACGATTCCGGCATTCCGGCTTCCATTTTGTGATCGCCATCGACAATGTTTTTATACATACGCGTTCTACCTGTGACATCGTCAGATTTAACGGTAAGCATTTCCTGTAAGGTATGCGCCGCGCCATAAGCTTCCAACGCCCAGACTTCCATTTCACCGAATCGTTGTCCACCAAACTGTGCTTTACCACCCAATGGCTGTTGCGTAACAAGGCTGTAAGGGCCGGTTGAACGGGCGTGCATCTTGTCGTCTACCAAATGGTTCAACTTCAGCATATACATATAACCGACCGTAACCTGACGCTCAAAAGGCTCACCCGTCAAGCCATCGTATAAGGTAACTTGACCGCATTCGGGAAGATCAGCCAATCTCAACATTGCGCGAATTTCATCTTCACTTGCGCCGTCGAATACAGGTGTCGCCATCGGCACACCATCAATCAAGTTGGTAGCCATTTCGATGATCTCTTGATCCGAGAATGAATCCAGATCCTCTTTACGACCACTACCGTTGTAAATCTTGTCTAGGAACTCTCTGATTTCGACAACTTTGGCTCTTGCTTCCAACATTTTACCAATTTTGATGCCCAATCCCTTAGCCGCCCAACCAAGATGCGTTTCCAGCACCTGACCGACGTTCATACGAGACGGCACGCCCAGCGGATTCAATACAATATCGACAGGATTACCGTCAGCCGTATATGGCATATCTTCAATTGGGCGAATCATGGAGATAACGCCTTTGTTTCCGTGTCGTCCAGCCATTTTATCACCTGGCTGAATACGCCTTTTGACTGCCAGATAAACCTTGACCATCTTGAGTACGCCTGGTGGCAAATCATCACCCATAGTGATTTTTTTGCGTTTTATCTCAAACTTTTCATCAAACGCTTTACGTTGCTGCTCAACCTGTAAAACGACCAACTCAAGCTGAACATTCAAGTCTTCGTCTTTCATTTTGATCTTCAACCATTCTGAATGCTTTAGGCTATCCAAATAGATTTGCGTAATTTCAGCACCGGCCCTCAACTGTCCTGGGCCTGATTTTACATCTTTACCCAACAATAACTTGGCTACACGAGCAAAAATATCGCCTTCCAGAATTTTCAGTTGATCGTCCAAATCCTTTCTATAACGCTTGATTTCTTGATCTTCAATGTCCAGCGCACGCTTATCTTTCTTGACTCCATCGCGGGTAAATACCTGCACGTCGATAACGGTTCCTTCAATACTGCCAGGTACGCGCAAGGAAGTGTCTTTTACGTCAGCGGCTTTTTCACCAAAAATAGCGCGTAGCAATTTTTCTTCCGGTGTTAACTGAGTCTCGCCCTTGGGCGTGACTTTGCCGACCAGAATATCGCCACCTTTGACTTCAGCACCAACGTAAACAATGCCAGACTCATCGAGTTTAGATAAAGCTTCTTCGCTGACATTAGGGATGTCGGCAGTTATTTCTTCTGGGCTGTGCTTGGTATCGCGTGCGACACAGGTTTTTTCTTCAATATGAATGGTGGTGAAACGGTCTTCTTTGACCACCCGCTCTGAAACCAGAATCGAATCCTCGAAGTTGTAACCATTCCAAGGCATGAAAGCGACCAGCATATTTTGCCCTAATGCCAACTCACCCATATCAGTGGACGGACCATCCGCCATAATATCGCCGGCATTAACGATGTCGCCTTTTTTAACGAGCGGCTTCTGATTAATACAGGTATTTTGATTTGACCTTGTATATTTAGTCAGGTTATAAATATCAACACCAGGAGTACCGGTTTCCGTTTCGGTGTCATTTACACGCACTACGATTCTGGCAGCGTCAACGGCTTCAATGCTTCCACCTCGCGCCGCAACAACAGTTACACCAGAATCTTTCGCGACCGTCCGCTCCATACCGGTACCGACCAAAGGCTTCTCAGCCCTAAGCGTGGGCACAGCCTGACGCTGCATGTTGGAACCCATCAGCGCACGGTTAGCATCGTCATGCTCCAAAAATGGAATGATGGATGCGGCTACCGATACAATTTGCTTTGAAGACACGTCCATGTACTGAACGGTATCGGACATAGCCAAAGTAAATTCATCTTTATGACGACATGAAACCAACCCATCGACCAGCGTTCCTTTCTTGTCAACGGCAACACTGGCCTGAGCAATAACAAACTCGCCTTCTTCGATAGCCGACAAATAATCGACTTGATCGGTTACTTTGCCATCAATCACTTTTCGATAAGGCGTTTCCAAGAAGCCATAGTTGTTGGTTCTAGCATAGACCGACAAGGAATTTATCAAGCCGATGTTTGGACCTTCTGGCGTTTCAATAGGACATACTCGACCGTAATGGGTGGCATGTACGTCACGCACTTCAAACCCTGCACGTTCCCGCGCCAAACCGCCTGGTCCTAATGCCGAAACACGGCGCTTATGAGTCACTTGCGATAATGGATTATTTTGATCCATGAACTGCGAAAGCTGACTGGAACCAAAAAACTCTTTTACCGCCGCAGATACTGGTTTCGCATTGATAATTTCTTGCGGCACCAAACCTTCTGAATCGGCTAGCGTCAGCCTTTCTTTAACGGCTCTTTCGACCCTGACCAAACCCACGCGGAACTGGTTTTCAATCATTTCGCCAACAGAACGTACGCGTCTGTTACCTAAATGGTCGATGTCGTCTACGCTGCCGTCACCATTACGGATGTTGATTAGCTCTTTAAGTACATCAATAATATCTTCATTAGTTAATGTCCCTGGGCCAGTAATCTCCTGACGACCCAGCCGTCGATTAAACTTCATTCGACCAACATTCGATAAATCATATCTTTCGTCAGTAAAAAACAGGTTTTTGAACAGGTTTTCAGCAGAATCTTTGGTCGGTGGCTCACCAGGACGCATCATGCGATAAATTTCAACCAATGCCTCAAGGGTATTTGTGGTTGCATCCAAGCGCATTGCGTTAGACATATACGGACCGTTGTCCAAGTCATTGACAAACAGGGTATTTATTTCCGTAATGCCGTTTGCAATACAACGATCTAGCATTGCTATGGTCAACTCATCATTGACTTTGGCCACCAGCTCACCGGTATTTGGATCGATAAGGTTATGACCGATGATCTTGCCGACAAGATATTCCCTCGGCACTTCAACTTCAGCAAGGCCAGCTTTAACCATTTCACGGATGTGCTTGGCAGTGATTCTGCGACCCTCTTCTACCAAAATTTTATCATCATGCTTGATGTCGAACGCTGCGATTTCTCCGCGCATCCGGTCTGGAATGATGTGGAACGAACATTTTTCAGAACTTAAGGTGAAATGGTTGGTATCGAAGAAAATATTGATTAATTCTTCGTTGTTGTAGCCCAAAGCCCTTAATAAAATAGTTGCAGGTATTTTCCTGCGGCGATCTATACGGACGTATACACAGTCTTTGTGATCGAATTCAAAATCCAGCCATGAACCGCGATAAGGAATGACACGGGCATTAAACAGCAACTTACCCGATGAGTGAGTTTTGCCTTTGTCATGATCGAAGAACACGCCAGGTGAACGGTGCAACTGAGAAACGACTACGCGCTCAGTTCCGTTAATAACGAACGTGCCGTTATCAGTCATCAGTGGCAATTCGCCCATAAAGACTTCTTGCTCGCGGATGTCTTTAACGACCTTCGCGCTGACAGCAGATTCTTTATCGTAGATTACCAAGCGCACCAACACACGCAATGGTGCGGCGTAAGTCGCCCCACGTTGCTGGCACTCTCTTACATCAAAAGTGGGCTCGCCTAATCGATAACTGATGTACTCCAGAACTGCATAGCCGGAATGACTTTCTATAGGAAAAACACTGGAAAATGCTGCATGTAAACCATTGTCTATGCGTTTTAAAGGCGGTAAATCTGCCTGTAAAAAATCAGCATAAGAATTGATTTGAGTTGCCAGGAGATAGGGAACCTCAAGTACTTCTGTACTTTTCCCAAAGTTATTTCGAATACGCTTTTTTTCTGTAAAAGAGTAGGACATATTGCTTCCAGACCTTTTTCGCTGTGAATTATTTTTTGCTGTACGCTTGACGCAAACAGAAAAAGGTCGGTGACAACATTGCCACCGACCGAGTTTTTATCAGGCCGGAGCCTGGTCTTGCATTAAGTGGTTACTTAATATCAACAGTCGCGCCTGCTTCGACAAGCTGTTTCTTAACATCTTCAGCTTCTGCTTTAGGCACACCTTCTTTAATGGTTGTCGGTACACCTTCAACCGCATCTTTCGCTTCTTTTAAGCCCAGACCAGTAATGGTACGAACTGTTTTAATGACTGCGACCTTGTTTTCACCAAAGCTGGTCATGATGACATCAAACTCTGTTTGCTCCTCGACCACGGCGGCGGCAGCAGTAGGTGCAGCAGCAACAGCGGTTGCTGCTGAAACGCCAAATTTTTCTTCCATTGCTGAAATTAAATCAACAATTTCCATCACAGTCATTTTTGAAACTGCTTCCAGGATGTCTTCTTGTCCAATTGCCATTGTATTTCCTCTGAATTCTTAAATATTTAACTGGTTTAGTAAAGTTTACGCGGCTTGTTTTTCATCTCTGACTGCAGCCAGAGTACGAGCCAACTTCTCAACGGGTGCTTTCATAACTGACATCAACATGCTAATGCCTTGATCACGCGTTGGTAGACGCGCTAAACGTGCCAACTCAGACGCACCATAAGACTGCCCGCCAATCGCCACTATTTTAGTGACTAGCTTGTCATGACCTTTTGAAAAATTGCTAATCAAACGTGCCGCAGAACCTGGATCTTCCATAGAAAATGCAATCAGTAGCGGACCTACTAGCGCATCTCCCATACACTCAAACTCGGTTCCTGCTACCGCTCTTTTTGCCAGCGTGTTTTTTACTACACGCACATAAACACCGGTTTCCCTGGCGGTTTTACGGAGTTCTGTAAATTCCGAAACTGTCAAACCACGGTATTCTGCTGCCACGGCAGAGTGGGCTTTGGCGGCGTATTTGGAAACTTCTTCCACTACCGCTTTTTTACCCTCTAAATTTAATGCCACAGGTGACCCCCATTATTATCTGACACCTCAGTGTCTTAAACATATCCAGATGGATACCCCTACGGTTCCATTCCCTATATCAGGTTCAGGTTTCCGTCTACGCAGGAAATATTAAGTTTTTCAACTCCTGCGGTCTTTGACGGTTGTCGATTACCGACAACCCAAAGTTCTTTTCTTAACTGGTGATACTGCTAGGATCCAACCAAAGCCCTGGACCCATTGTTGAAGAAAGCGTAATTTTTTTGATGTAAATGCCTTTTGCAGCGGTTGGTTTAGCCTTTTTCAAGTCTGTAAGCAACGCTTCCAGGTTGCCTTGAATAGATGCCGCATCAAAACTAACTTTACCGAGCGTACAGTGAATAATACCACCTTTATCGGTGCGATAACGTACCTGACCGGACTTGGCATTTTTTACCGCAGTGGCAACATCAGTCGTCACTGTACCTACTTTTGGATTAGGCATTAGTCCTCTTGGACCCAATATCTGGCCTAATTGACCAACAACCCGCATCGCATCTGGAGAAGCAATAACTACGTCAAAATTCATTTCGCCTTTTTTGACTAAGTCGCCTAAATCATCCATACCGACTATATCGGCACCAGCAGCTTTAGCGGCTTCAGCATTTGCACCTTGGGTGAAAACTGCCACCCTGACGGTTTTGCCAGTTCCGTTAGGCAATATGGTTGCGCCACGAACGTTTTGGTCGGATTTGCGAGGATCAACACCTAAATTGACGCTGACATCAATCGCTTCGCCAAATTTCGCTGTACTGAGTTCTTTCAATAACTGAACCGCCTCGGTAATTGAGTATTGCTTGGTCTTATCGACTTTTGCCTTAATTATCTTCGCTTTTTTGGTCAACTTAGCCATTATAAGCCCTCCACATTCAGGCCCATGCTACGCGCACTGCCAGCTATCGTTTTAACGGCCGCTTCCAAAGTTGCGGCATTCAGGTCTTCCATTTTGGTTTTCGCAATTTCTTCTAACTGCGCGACCGTTACAGTCCCTACTTTTTTGGTGTTTGGATTGCTACTACCACTTTTCAGACCCAGTGCCTTTTTGAGGAGAATTGTTGCTGGTGGTGTTTTGGTAATAAAGGTGAAGCTACGATCACTGTACACAGTGATAACTACCGGCAAAGGCAACCCTTTTTCGACATCTGAAGTCTTTGCGTTAAACGCTTTACAGAATTCCATGATGTTTACGCCGCGCTGACCAAGTGCAGGACCTACTGGCGGACTTGGATTTGCTTCACCTGCTTTGACCTGCAACTTGATGTATGCAGTTATTTTTTTTGCCATTTTTCTCTCCGATGTGGGTACAAGCGCATTTCAGCTCCCCTTAGACACAAAAATCCCGACCTTACAAAAGGCAGGGATTCAACAAAATTTATGTGCGAATAACACAGATAACGGTGATTTTCAGCTTAACTTAGATTTTTTCTACCTGACCGAAAGCCAACTCAACTGAGGTTGAGCGGCCAAAAATGAGTACCGATATTTTTAGCTTATTTTTTTCGTAATTCACTTCTTCAACAGCACCATTAAAGTCCTTGAATGGCCCATCAATAACTCGAACAACTTCTCCCGACTCAAACAAAGTCTTTGGTCTAGGCTTATTGATACCCTCTTCCACTCTGTTGAGAATAGTCATTGCCTCTTTTTCAGAAATAGGCGCTGGTCTATCTGAAGTACCACCGATAAACCCCAATACTTTGGGGACATCTTTTACTAAATGCCAAGTCTCATCAGTCAATTCCATTTGCACCAACACGTAGCCTGGAAAAAACTTTCTGTCACTTTTGCGCTGCTGACCCAGCCGCATTTCAACAACTTCTTCAGTTGGTATCAGGATTTTTCCAAAAAATTGCTCCAATCCTTCACGCGTAATTCTTTCTTCCAAGGCTTGCTTAACTTTGCCCTCAAAGTTTGAATACGCGTGAACAACATACCAACGTAGTGCCATACCGTTATCCACCTTGCCCAGTCAAGAGCTGCACAGCCTTAAATAAGGCCATATCCAGCACCCACAAAATCAGACCGACAGTGAAAACCATAGCAAACACGAGCAGCGTGGTGCGACTGGTTTCTTCGCGGGTAGGCCAAACGACCTTTCTGACTTCTTGCTTGGATTCCAGAAAAAAGCCCCAGGTGTTACGACCAAGATTCGTGGTAAACATCAAGCCCAAAACGACTAATGCTACAACCAATAAACCAATAACACGGTATAAAACGGAAACTTCAGCGAAATAATAAAATGCAGCAATCCCTGCAACCACAAGAAGAACCGAAAAAACTTGCTTGACTATATCAAAAACCGGCGTTTGCTGTGCTTCCGCTTGAGTATTCATGTAATGTTATTTACGAAAAGGTAATAATATTAAGTGTTTGTTATCGTCTGAGTGGCAGGCCAGGAGGGTCTCGAACCCCCAACCAACGGTTTTGGAGACCGCCATTCTACCAATTGAACTACTGACCTGTTTCAGACAAACCCAAAGAACCCATGATTATATACCAAAAAAAGTATTAATCAATAATTTATATAGCGGACAAATCGAAATTGTATTCCATAGCCAATTTTACTACTGTGAATAAATCATGCTTTCGTAAATGATAGGTTTCTTTGTGGTCTTTTGAGTCCTTATAAATAGCGAATGCGGTAAGACAATAAAAAACCCGCTATGCTTTGCAACATGCGGGTTTTATGGTTTTCGTTGCATCATCAAATGGAGCTCATAACCGGATTTGAACCGGTGACCTCTTCCTTACCAAGGAAGTGCTCTACCTACTGAGCTATATGAGCCTTATGTATGGAGCGGGTGATGGGAATCGAACCCACGTGATCAGCTTGGAAGGCTGGAGTTCTACCATTGAACTACACCCGCAGATGTTTTGGCGATAAAGATGGTGGAGAGGGGAGGATTCGAACCTCCGAAGGCAGAGCCGGCAGATTTACAGTCTGATCCCTTTGGCCGCTCGGGAACCTCTCCGATGTTCTGTAAACGCGGCATTATGGTTTATCAGCATCTAACTGTCAACCGATGATTTTCCACCGCTGGGTGTTTTGTAGCTATTTCAAAAATAGCCGCATTGCTTATCTCGACTATAAGAACTTCAAAGGGCAAGAGAATAGCTTTTTCAGCTATTCATCGCGCTCATCACGGCGGCTATATCGCCCGTAATTATCTGGTCTATAAAACTTTTACCGTAGTCTATCGCTGAGTACACAAGCTGATTATCATTCTTGGACGGTGTTGATAATACGTAATCCGCAACGACCACGCTTGCAGGCGGACGACCTATGCCAATACGTAAACGGTAGAAGTCTTTTGCGCCTAGATGAGCGATAATGTCTCTTAAGCCATTGTGTCCGGCGTGACCGCCATCTTTCTTTAACCTTACAACACCTGCATCAAAATCCAGTTCATCGTGAACAACGAGGATTTCTTCCGGCGTAATTTTGTAATATAGCGCCACTTTGCCAACCGACTGACCACTGCGGTTCATGAAGGCTTGGGGTTTAAGTAACAAAACCTTTTCACGAGCAATAGTGCATTCAGCCATTAAACCCTGAAATGCAGGTTTATTCGACCAGACATTAGTGTACTCGACCGCCAAACTGTCTAAAAACAAAAACCCGGCATTGTGCCGGGTTTTTTCGTATTGTTGACCTGGATTCCCCAAGCCAACGATAAGCTTTATCATGCGTAAGCTATCTTATTACTCGGCAGCTTTACCGGCTTCATCAACAGCGTCTTCTTTACTGGCTTTTGATGCCATCATCGAAGCGACTGGCAAATCGTGATCCGCACCTTGATGCAATATCACAATTTCGACACCTTTTGGTAAAACTATATCGGACAGATGGAGGGTTTCACCAATGTCCAGTTTTGCCAAATCCACCTCGAGGTATTCTGGTAAAGCAGAAGGCAAACAAGTTACTTCGACATCGACCATCGAATGCGTGGCTATGCCGCCTTTTTTACCACCTACTGAGGTACTCTCATTGGTGAAGTGCAACGGAACATGCACTTTAATGGCTTCTTTCATGCTGACCCGTTGAAAATCCAAATGCAAAATCTGGAATTTAGCAGGATTGCGTTGTACGCCTTTTAAAATGGCTTTTTCGGTTTTGCCATCAACGGTAACGTCCAACACATGCGAATAAACCGCTTCATGCTCAAGGTGCTTTACCACTTCGTTATGGCTTAACACCAGCATTTTTGGCTCGGCATGACCGCCGTATATTACTGCTGGCACTTTACCTTGACGCCGTACGCCTCGCGCTGCGGTGGTTCCTGACTGTCCACGACTTTCAGCGACAAATTCAAATATATTTGACATTTCAACTCAACCTCGCGCCTCAAGCGCTCTATAAACTCTAAACTCAACAACTTTAAATCGACGTAAAGTCAATCAACGTAAAGCGAACTCACTGACTCACCTACGGCAATACGTCTAATCGTCTCAGCCAACATTTCAGCGACGCTTAACTGCCTGATTTTCTCAGACTGTGCAGCTTCTACGCTTAAAGGTATGGTATCGGTAACCACTAATTCATCCAGCACCGAGCCGTTAATGTTTTTCATTGCATTTCCCGACAACACGGGATGAGTGCAATAGGCAACCACTTTAATAGCACCGTTTGCTTTCAGTGCGGTAGCTGCATGACACAAAGTGCCTGCTGTATCAACCAAGTCATCAACTAGCACACAGGTGCGACCTTCTACATCGCCGATAATGTGCATAATTTCAGACACATTGGCTTTGGGTCTGCGCTTGTCGATGATGGCAAGATCGGCATCATCCAGTCGCTTAGCAAGCGCCCTGGCCCTTACCACTCCGCCGACATCTGGCGAAACTACAATTAAATCCTTGTACTGCTGCCGCCATACATCACCCAATAACAGCGGTGATGCGTAGACGTTATCAACAGGAATATCAAAAAATCCCTGGATTTGGTCAGCATGTAAATCAACGGTTAATACCCGATTAGCACCTGATTGCTCTATCATTTGGGCGACTAACTTGGCGCTAATCGGCACTCGCGCCGATCTTGACCTTCTATCTTGCCGAGCATAGCCGTAATAAGGCAATACTGCTGTTATTCGTGATGCAGAAGCACGCTTAAGTGCGTCCATCATCACCAGCAACTCCATCAAATTTTCGTTAGTGGGTGAACACGTTGGCTGGATAACAAAAACATCCTTACCACGGACGTTTTCTTCAATTTCCACAGCCACTTCACCATCACTAAAACGCCCAACAGTCGCCATTCCTAGGCGCATGTTAAGCTTTTTAACTATACCCTCGGACAAAGCCAAGTTAGCATTTCCCGAAAACACCATCATGGCGGTGTCGTTCATCCGAGCTCTCCTAAGTCTTTCTTAGTCCATGCGGAAATAGTGGCTGGGTCGCTAGGATTCGAACCTAGGTATGCGGAGATCAAAACCCCGTGCCTTACCGCTTGGCGACGACCCATTAATTCACGATATTAGTATGATAAACATTAAGCTTTGCAAACAAAGGCGATTCATTGCCCCCTTTTGCCAAATAAGCAACCCACTTACTGCTCAGCTTGTGGTAAGCATCGACGGCGGCATCGTACGAATCAAACTGTGCAAATACACAGGCACCCGTTCCGGTCAGTCTTGCCTCTGAAAATGCCGACAAGTCTTGCAATGCTTCTTTAACCAGCGGGTAACGCTCACAAACCACTTGAAGACAGTCGTTTTGGTGATCGCCCTCAATAAAGCCCATCATTGTGATGGATTTACTATTACGTGTCAAATCTTTAGCGGAAAAAATTTCCCGTGTTTCCACGTGACAATCTGGCTTTATGATTACAAGCCATTGTTCGGGAATGGTAATTTTATACAGATTTTCCCCAACCCCTTCGCCCCAGGATGAATGTCCGTAAATGAACACGGGAACATCTGCGCCCAGCGTTAAGCCCATAGCAAGCAATTTTTCTTTGGGCAGATTTAAGCCCCAAAGCGCATTCAACACCACCAACGTGGTTGCGGCATCAGAGCTACCGCCACCCAATCCGCCACCCATAGGTAAATTTTTTTCCACCTCGATGCATACACCTAATTCGCAACCGGTCTCGGCCTTGAGCAACTTGGCGGCGCGAACCGTCAAATCATCCGCTTCTGCTACGCCAGGAATAGTCTTTTGCAAACGTACTTCGCCATTGTCAACTGGGTGAAAAGTCAACCAATCGCATAAGCCCACAAACTGGAACACGGTTTGCAGGAGGTGGTAACCATCTTCCCGCTGACCTACTATACGCAACATCAAATTCACTTTTGCAGGTGCCGGCCAGCGTTCTGTCCATGCAGCCTGATTACTTAGCATTTTTGCCATTCAAATCCCATTGATCGACAATCAGTTTCAGTTTCGCGCGGTCATTCGTAACCGCCATTTTGTGTGGCAGGGTTTCAGCACCCATTCTCTGCATTTCTTTGTAAGCGATCAACCAGCCGTTCTGCACGAAACCGTCATCAGTTTCCTGAAATTTTTGCTCTGCTTCTGGCAATCCCACCGCCCAAAAACGCAACGACTGCAACGGCACAAACAACCCTAATTGCTGATTGATAAACTGCTCCGGCTGGTTTGATGTTTGCACATTGCCACCGCCACGGTCTATTTTGACAACATTTCCAGCCAGCTCAATAATCACAGCACCTTGACCTAGCGGTCCAGACAGTTTTATTTTTTCGGAATCAGGCAGATGACTCCATTCTATACTGGCTGACCATGAATCTTTTGGCGAGGATATTGCTACCCGCCCTTCCAGGTGCCATTTCTGCATATCATATAAGTGCGCTCTTGCCGCCTGAGAATAATGTCCGTTTGGTACGGTAGATACGCTAACGCAAGCGGTTAGCAACAGCACAAAACAAGCTGTGCCTAGCTGTTTTGATAGTTGGCGCAGCACGTTATTTACTGGCATCCGATTTCAAGAATTTATTTTTAAATCCAAGCAGATAAGGATCATCAGGTGCGTTACCTAAGGCATCCACAATGAGTTTTTGAGCCTCCTCTCTCTTCCCTGAAACCCAAAGCACTTCGGCAAGATGGGCAGCAATCTCATTTTCGGGCTGCTTACCGTACGCTTTTTGCAGATAGTCAAGTGCGACTTGGTAATTGCCCATTTTGTACTTTAGCCAACCATAACTATCCAGAATCACCGCCTCATCCGGCTTCACCTTTAAGGCATGAATTAGGTAGGTTTCGGCTTCTGCATAACGGGTGGTTTTATCTGCCCAACTGTAACCCAAGGCATTTAATGCCTCGGCATTATCGGGCGACTTCGCCAATATTTTCTGTAAATCGGCTTCCATGACATCGAGCTTACCCATACGATCAGCTATCAACGCTCTGGAATAAAGAAATTCCTCTTGATCTGGATAATTTTTCAATTCCCCAGTCAAATAGCTGTACGCTTTTTCTTGCTGCTTTTGCTGGCTGTACAATTCCGCCTGAATCAACACAATGCGCAGCTTTTGTTTGGGAAATCTACCCGACAACGCTTTCAAGCGTTGTTCCGCTTTATCGTACTGCTTGTCCTTAGCAAGTAAAGAAATACCCGTTACAGCCGCTTCAAACTGGAAGGACTCATCGGTGACTTTATCAAACCAAGCCAGCGCATTTACTGTGTTACCACGCTTTTCCTCGATTTTACCTAGATAAAAATTCGCTTGATTGCGCCACTCAGCTTGCCCTAACAATTGCTTGAAAATATCTTCTGCTTTGCTGTCGCGGTCTACTTGCAAATGCACCACACCTAAAGAAAACAGGCTTTCATAATCTTTGGAATCATTGGAAATTAAGGTTTCATATACCTCACCAGCTTCTTTATATTTAGCTGACTTGATAAACACCTGCGCCAGCATTTTTTTAAACTTTTGGTTATCAGGGTACTTAAGTGCGGCATTTCGCAACAAGCTTTCTGCGCGATTGAAATCTTCTGCGTAAAACGCCATTTGCGCTTGCAAAATCAAAGCCTTACCCCAATCTGGCTGTAATTTTAAGGCACGTTCTATTTTCCTCTCTGCTAAGCCCTTATC
>SHZQ01000071.1 GCA_009695535.1 Methyloglobulus sp. | reverse complement strand
TTTTGCTCTACAAAGGGTTGCCCAGTGTGCCGACGAAATACCGCTCGACATACAGCGTCTCCTCTGTCAGCCCTAGCTCTTGCGTCACCTTGGGGATGTCATCTTTATCAGCCCGTTCCAATGCCTGTTCTTTAAACGATGCCGTATATGTGCTGTGGACAGTTCGCGTTGTTACTTGTTCTTTCTTGCTTTTCATGACTGACCTCGGTTTTAGAGATTGTTCTCTTGGTTGAGTGTCTGCTAGGTCTGGGGCAAGGTCAGTTTTGATGTGGAGATTAATGCGTGTCCAGAAAAAATCGCTGCAACACCTTAATCATGAAGCTATGATCTAACACCCCAGAACTTTCCCGAATGCTGTGCATCGCCCACATTGGGTTGCCGACATCGATGGAGCGGATGCCCAATTTGGCTGAGGTGATGGGGCCTATGGTGCTGCCGCAGGGCAGGTCGCAGCGGTGCGAATAGTATTGATATGGTACATCAGCCTGATTGCACCAATCGATAAACATGGCTTGTGAAATGCTTTCAGAGCTGTAGCGATGATTCGCATTGATCTTGATAACGGGCCCTTTGTTGACCATTACTTTATGTTCAAGGTCATAAGCGGAGGGGAAATTAGGGTGATAAGCATGTGCCATATCCGCACTAATCAAGAAACTTTTCGCCATAATCCGAGGAAAATCCTGGTGTTTGCTGCTTGCTAAGGCAATACGCTGAAGAACATCGGGAAGAAAACTTCCATCGGCTCCTTGTTTGCTTCCGCTGCCAATTTCCTCGTGATCGAAGAATGCACAAACCAAGGTGTTTTCGCTATCATTTAAAACGGCTTCATGCAGTAACGCTTGCAACGCAGCATGACAGGAAGCCAGATTATCCAACTGGCTATCACTGTAAAACTCTTCCTGCGCTCCCCATATTACACCTTTTTGGGTGTCGTATACCGCTAAATCCCAAGACAGTAGTTGCGCGGAATTGATGTCGCATTGCTTTTCCAATAAGTCCAAAAAATAATCCGGCGGCAGCTGTTGTTCCGATAAGGTCGATAAAATTAGCGGTAATTCATTCTGCTTATGCAACTTTAAGCCATCCTCATTGACAGTTCTGTTCATGTGGATTGCCAAATTAGGCAGTCGCAACAATGGTTTGTCAAATTTGATAAGCTGACTAGCGATTTCGCCCTGATCGTTCCGATAACAAATCCGCCCTGCAAGGCTTAAATCTCGGTCGGTAAAGGTGGCAAGAATCGGGCTGCCGTAAATTTCGACATTCAAGCGTAATAAGCTGTCTTTGGCATTGATTGCATTGGGTTTTACCCGCAATCCTGGCGAATCTGTATGTGCGCCGACGATTTTAAATCCTGACTCAAGTAACGGTTTTGAGCCGAGCGCAAACAGGATGATGGAAGAATCATCGCGTACGACATAATAGTGCCCACCGGGCTGTAACTGCCATTGCGTGGCTTCATCCAGCTTAGTGAATTGATAAGGCTTAAGCAGTACTTCAACCGTGTTGACCACATGCCAGGGACTGGGGCTGGTGTCGATAAAATCTAGGAGGTTTTGGATTGGGTAATGTGAGGTCATAGAGTATTTTATCGATGGTAGAAACTTTAGTTACTGTAACAAAGCCAGTGAAATTTCACTTGTTGAGGCTATAGCTATTGTGCTTAAAATTAAGGGCATTTAATAAATCCTCTCTTAGAGGAAAACAAAGCTTACACCAAACTCTTGCTCGCCACTTCATACACGTCCCTGGAAATAGCCGGACAATTCATCACTCGTTCCAACTGGGTTTTCATCAGGCTTTGACGGGTTTCATCAAAGCGTCGCCAGGAGGTTAATGGCCCTAGCATGCGTGAGGCGACTTGGGGATTTAGCATGTCGAGTGCGATCACATGGTTAGCCAGGAATTCATAACCTTGTCCGTTAATAGCATGAAAATGCAGGGGATTAGCTTGGCTGAACGAACCGATTACGGCTCGAACCCGGTTGGGAGTGCTTAGGTTAAAGTCAGCATGTTCGGTCAATGCGACAACCGTAGCAAAGGCATCGGGCATCGGGCTGGACGACTGGATGGCAAACCATTTATCGATAACCAACGCTTCTTGCTGCCACTTTTGGTAAAACTGCGCCAAGTATTCGTCTTTTGCTGGATGCGGATAATTGACGATATTTGCCAAGGCGGCGATTTGGTCGGTCATGTTGTTAGCGGTGCTAAATTGTTGTGCTGACCATTGTTGTATTTTTTCGTCATCAAGTCGGCTGAGGAAGCTCAAACAGACATTTTTAATGCGCCTGCGGCCAATGGCACCAGCATCAAATTGACCTGATTCATCACGGTGATTGCTGATATATAAGGTTTCCAGCTCGGTTTGTAAGTGGCCAGCTAAGGTGAGTACGACGAATTCCCTGGCTGTATGAATGGCTTCTACGTCCACCACCTGCATTTGCTCTGCCAGATAACTTTCCGAAGGTAAGCCTAACAGTAAGGAGCAATAGGATAAGTCATCCCACGATTGCGACAACACTTGCTTGAAGGCAGTGATGATGATCGGGGCGAGTTGTAGTGGGCGGCTTTGCTGCACATCAGCAATTAGTCCAGTGATGATCTGTCCTGAGAGCAATTGGCCCGCTTCCCAGCGGCTAAACGTATCACTGTCGTAACTTAATAAGAATGCCAATTCATCCAGGCTGCGTTCCATTACCAGTTTGACGGGTGCTGAAAAATTTCTAAGGATGGATACGACGGGTTTTTCTGTCAACCCTGTGAAAGTAAATGCTTGTTCTGCGGCAGTCAGTTGTAAGATTATTTCATTTTTTTCAGTCGTTTGGGCTTGCAACTTACACGCTACCGAGTTGCCTGCGTGGTCGATTAAACCAACCGTGATGGGAATGTGAAACGGTTCTTTTACAGCTTGCCCTGGAGTGGGTGGGCAACTTTGCTTAATCGTTAAGGTCAGGGTTTGGTTATTTGCGTTGTAATTTTGCTCAACATGGATGACTGGCGTACCTGCTTGAGCATACCAACGCCGGAATTGCGTTAAATCTATTTCATTAGCCGCTTCCATTGCACTCACGAAATCATCGCAGGTGACGGCTTGCCCGTCATGGCGTTGAAAATACAAATCACAACCCTTACGAAAACCGTCCGCACCCAAAAGCGCGTGTATCATCCGCACGACTTCCGCGCCTTTTTCGTAGACCGTCAAGGTGTAGAAGTTATTGATTTCTATGTAAGCATCGGGACGTATGGGGTGCGCCATCGGGCCGGCATCCTCAGCAAACTGGCGCGTCCTTAGCATGTTGACATTTTCGATGCGGTTTACCGCTTTGGAAGTGCGGTCGCCGGTAAATTCCTGGTCGCGGAATACCGTAAAGCCTTCTTTTAAGCTGAGTTGAAACCAATCCCGGCAGGTAATGCGGTTGCCCGTCCAGTTGTGGAAATATTCATGGCCGATTACGCCTTCGATGTGCTCGTAGTCAGAGTCGGTGGCGGTATCGGGTCGTGCCAGGACGAACTTGGTGTTGAAGATATTCAAGCCCTTGTTTTCCATAGCGCCCATATTGAAATGGCTGACGGCAACAATCATGTACAAGTCGAGGTCATATTCGCGTCCGTAAACTTGTTCGTCCCAAGCCATCGCATTTTTAAGCGATTGCATAGCATGAGCGCATTTATCAATATCATGTTGTTCTGCAAAAATCTGCAAACCTACATGCCGCCCAGATGAGGTGGCAAAGCTGTCTTCTAAGCAATCTAATTGCCCAGCAACCAACGCAAACAAGTAGCACGGCTTGTTGAACGGGTCTTCCCACGTCACCCAATGCTGGTTATTGTCATCATCCCCTTGGGCGATTTTATTGCCATTGGACAGCAAAACAGGATAGCGGTCTTTATCGCCCACTAAGGTGGTGGTGAACTTTGCCATCACGTCGGGACGGTCGAGAAAGTAAGTGATTTTCCTGAAACCTTCCGCTTCGCATTGGGTACATAACATGCCATTGGACAAATACAAGCCTTCCAGGGCAGTATTGGCTTTTGGGTTGATTTCGTTTTCTATCGTTAATGTGAACGCTCTTTGCTGGGGAACAGCGTGGATAATTAACGATTCTGGCGTGACGTGGTAATCCGCTTCGGTCAGTTCTCGGTCATCATTAAGTACGATGCGGACTAATTTGAGATTTTCTCCCGCCAAAACCAACGCGGTTTCTGATGATTGGCTATCGGGATTTCGGGTTAAGGCAAGTCGCGCAATAACCCTGGTATTCTGTTCGTCTAAGGTGAAGTTTAAATAGACTGTTTGAATAAGATAATCAGGTACTTGGTAATCTTTTAGATAAATAGTTTGAGGATTTGCGTCACGCATCATTCGTACCTTTTTTATGTTTATTATGAGTGACAGACAGACAAAGCAACAACCAAGCGATCAGAAAACACACCCCACCGATGGGTGTTATCATGCCGAGTTGCGGCATGTCGAGCAGAACAAGTAGGTACAGACTACCCGAAAATAACAAAATGCCAAGAAACATCAACCATCCCGCGACGGCAATGCGTTTTGAATCGGGCATGGATTGCTGCACCAAAGCAATAGCAATCAACCCCAAAGAATGCCACATTTGGTAAGTGACTCCGGTTTGATATACGGCTAAGGACTCAGGGCTTAAGCTGGCTTTCAAGGCATGTGCGCCGAACGCGCCCGAGCCAACACCTGCGAAAGCACATAAAGCACCCAGCACTAAAAACACCGATTTCATGTTATTTCTCCATTAGTCTAGGCATTAGCTGCACCAGATTACAGGGGCGGGTACGAAAATCAAGTTGTTCTTTTATAAGGCTATTCCATGCTGTCCGGCAAGCGCCGGAGGAACCGGGCAAGCAGAAAATGTAGGTGGCATTGGCTACGCCAGCAATGGCGCGTGACTGGATGGTCGAAGTTTTGATGTCCTGGTACGACAGCATTCTGAAGGTTTCACCAAATCCGTCCAGCACTTTGTCCAGCAAAGGTAGAACGGCTTCCGGTGTGCCATCTCGTCCCGTTACACCCGTTCCACCCGTTGTGATGACGACATTAACGGCTTCTGAGGCTAGCCAATTGGAAATAACTGCCCGTATTTGATAGATATTGTCAGGGACGATGGCTTTTTCAAATAGCTTATGACCTGTCGTCGTAAGGCATTCCACCAAAGTTTTGCCGGAAACGTCATCGGCTTCAGTTCGGGTATCTGAAATCACCAATACGGCGATAGCTAAAGGGATGAATTGTTTTTCGATGCTCACGATTTTGATAGATAAAAGGGAATCAAGGCCATTAAATAACCAAGAAGCTCGGTAAGACAAGCAATTTATTGCCTGTTTTACCGAGCAAGTCTTTTCCTGAGCTTAATTCAACATGACCAAAAACGATTCTTGCCCACGTTGCACATTCAAGAGTAAACCTGATTTGGGTTCAACAACCTCTTTCAATTCAGCCGTATTATGCACCCGATACTGGTTTGCCGACACAATAACATCACCTGGACGTAAGCCAATTTTCCAGGCATACGAAGCGGTGTTGATTTTTTCGATGACAATGCCTTCCACTTGATCGCGTTGGGAATTGCCGAGTACGGTACCTTGCAATCTGCTATGCAATTGCTCGCCGACTTGTTGTGGACGCTCTTGTTTGCCGATAACGGCGGTGGTTTCCTTTTTTTCATCGCCGCGATAATATTCAATGTCTACCTTATCGCCAATTTGCAGCAAACCGATAATATTACGTATCTCATGGCTGTTTTTGATGGGCTTGCCGTTTGCGGAAACGATAATGTCGCCCAAAGCCAAGCCCGCTTTCTCGGCGGGTGAGTTATTTTCAATGCGACTAATCGCAGCACCTTGTATATCGACCAGACTGAAGGCTTTGACCAGCTCAGGCGTTAAATCCTGCGTGGTGACACCCAATAAGCCCCTACGAACTTCGCCGTGTTTGATTAACGATTCTTTGATGGTCATTACCATATTGGCGGGAATGGCAAAGCCAATACCGACGTTGCCGCCGCTAGGTGCCAAAATGGCGGTGTTCATACCGACGAATTCACCTTTGAGATTGACTAGTGCACCGCCTGAATTACCTGGGTTGATGGATGCGTCGGTTTGGATAAAGTCTTCATAGCCTTCAATACCAAGGCCTGAGCGACCCAATGCACTGACAATACCGGATGTCACGGTTTGTCCCAAGCCGAATGGGTTACCAATAGCAACCACAAAGTCACCGACGCGTAAGTGGCTGGAGTCTGCAATCGGAAGTTGAGTCAATTTGTCGGCGGGTATGCGAATAATCGCCACGTCGGCTTCTGGATCGGTGCCGACTAAATCGGCATTAAGATGGCGACCATCGGTTAAAGTCACCATAATCTTATCGGCTTTATCGATAACATGGTTGTTGGTCAACACATAACCTTTAGCACTGTCTATAATTACCCCAGAACCTAAACTGTTTTTTTGCTGCGATTGTTTTGGGACATTAAAAAATTGCCGAAAGTAGGGGTCTTGCAACAATGGATTTTCCCTGCCTTCAACTTTTGTGGAAGTCGAAATATTGACGACCGCTGGCATACTGCGTTCTAGCATGGGCGCTAAAGTAGGCAATGCTTGGTTTTCGGTAAACGCAGGTAGCCCAATTGCAAGGCACGCGGGGCTAAAAGACAGGGTAGCAGATAAAAGGCTAAGAAAAATCAGTGGTTTGACTAATTTGCTGTGTATCATAGTTTTCCAGGGTTATTAAGCGCTTGTAATAGACAATATAGGTACAAAAACGTTTAATACAAGGCGCGTACTTTGTCAGCACTTTTTAGCGGATGAAGCAGCATAATTTTGCTTAATATAGTGATTGCAATGGCTGTTGATACTAATCCAGAAGAACATCGCATACTCCGTAAACTCATACCTTTAGCAACTTTTCCAAGTGCAGCATTCAAAGAATTATGCACGAATATCACGGTCGAGCAAGTTCAAGATGCAGTTATATTCAAGCGTGGCGATACCAATTCCGATTTAGTGTACTTGCTAGATGGCAGTGTGACGCTACAGGCGGAAGGGCTTATCGTTGAAGTGATTGCTTCGGAAAGTGAATCTGCAAAATTTGCGCTGGCGCATCAGCTTCCGAGAAAGATTGATGCTGTGGCTAATGGAACAGCACGAATTGTTCGCTTGAATGCAGAGATGGTTAATAATCCGCCGCCTGCGGTTTATCAGGAAGATCAAAGCTATATCATTACTGAGGAGTCAGATGAAGCACCTGATGACTGGATGACCACCCTGTTGCGCTTACCACTTTTTCAAACACTGCCGCCCTCCAGTTTACAGAAAATCCGGAACGGGAAACGATTGAAGCGTATTTGAGCTTGCCGTTACCGCAACGCAAGATTGTACGAGAGGTTATCCAGGCTTTTACTAAGGTGTTTGCATCTGATAAAAACCGTAAGGCGGATTAAGCCGCGCAAACAATCCGGTTTATTCGTTTTGAATGAACTATTGGCGCGACGTAATCTGCCGAATGCGATGTCCGTAGATGTGACGGATTACGTCGGGCAGGAAATTACACATACGAAGATTGGAGGGTTTGCAAACCCTGTTTTACGGCTGGGTTGGTAAATCCAGCTTAAGGCATTGCTGGGTTTCGTACCTCAACCCAGCCTGCGTGATGCTAAAAGCCTGAAAAGCAGGTATGCAGAAGCAAACAGTTACTTGATTTTACCTTCTTTGTACATAACGTGCTTACGTACTACAGGGTCAAATTTTTTGATCTCAATTTTCTCAGGCTTGGTTTTCTTGTTTTTGGTGGTGGTGTAGAAGTGACCTGTGCCTTCGCTGGAAATAAGTTTGATTTTATCGCGCATGTTTAAGTCCTCTTAAGCTATGATGCCGTTTTTACGCATATCCGCCAGAACAACGTCTATACCTTTTTTGTCGATGATACGCATACCTTTGGTGGATACCCGTAAGCGAATCCAACGGTTTTCGCTTTCCACCCAAAACCGATGGTGTTGCAGGTTGGGAAGAAAACGTCTTCTGGTTCTATTGTTAGCGTGTGATACGTTATTACCTACAACAGGTTGTTTACCTGTTACTTGACATACTCTGGACATGATTGGCCTCTAGCTGGGTGCCTGGATTCAAAATTAGCCCATCTTTATACCAAAAATTCTTTTCAAGGTAAATAACAATCTATAAAATGATGCGAACAATCACTCAAAACCTTATGGAAAGACAGTAATGCCAATAAAATTGGGCATGGTCATGGATCCCATTGACCGCATCAACATTAAAAAAGATACCAGCTTCGCCATGTTACTTGAAGCTCAGGCTAGGGGCTGGGAACTGCATTATATGGAACTTGGCAACCTTTATCTACGGAATGGTAAAGCTTATGCCAAAACCCGAACGTTGACGGTGCAACGTAATGAAAAGCAATGGTTTAACTTTGTTGCCGAACAAGGCATAGCGTTGGATTCGCTTGATGTCATCATCATGCGCAAAGATCCGCCGGTTGACCAGGAGTATCTGTATGCGACTTACATACTGGAACTGGCGGAACATGCTGGAGTGTACGTGGTCAACAAGCCGCAATCCTTACGTGACGCGAATGAAAAGCTGTTTACAGCTTGGTTTCCACAATGTTGCACTGAAACTTTAGTCACTAGGGATGCAGACAGAATTAAGCAATTCCTGCATGAGCTGGGTGAAATTATTGTCAAGCCCTTGGATGGCATGGGCGGGGCATCCATTTTTCATTTGCGCGAAGGCGATCCGAACCTAAGCGTGATTT
>SHZQ01000004.1 GCA_009695535.1 Methyloglobulus sp. | reverse complement strand
ATGTTTGGTACCGAGAGCCGGAATCGAACCGGCACTGAGTCACCCCAACCGGATTTTGAATCCGGCGCGTCTACCAGTTCCGCCATCCCGGCAAAGAACGCACATTATAGGTACACTTGCTTAAAAACGCCAGTCCATTTTGTGTGTATTTGCTAGATGTATCCTGATAATATCTTCCTCCATGAAGAAATCTGATTTTAGCTATCAACTGCCCGAAGAATTAATTGCCCAATCACCTTTGTCAGAACGTCATGACAGCCGTTTATTATGCTTGAATAAACACACAGGACAGTTTGCCGACAAGCAATTTACCGATTTTATTGATTTAATTGATGAGCGTGACCTGTTGGTTTTTAACGATACTAAAGTGATTCCTGCGCGTTTATTCGGTGCTAAGACCACTGGGGGTAAAGTTGAAATCCTGATCGAACGAATATTGGATGACCATCACGCGATAGCTCATGTCAGAGCCAGCAAATCGCCAAAAGAAGGCGCGGTAATTAAGTTGGATAGCGGTAATAGTTGTGAAGTACAGGGTAGGGCAGAGGATTTATTTCAGCTTGAATTTAAAGGTGATAAGTCATTGTTGGAGATTTTAGAGCAGATCGGCCACATCCCCTTGCCGCCTTACATAAGCCGCGCTGATGATGAAGCCGATGTTAGTCGCTATCAAAGCGTATTTGCTAAACATTTAGGTGCAGTAGCCGCACCGACTGCCAGCTTGCATTTTGATATGGCGATGATGGAAAAAATCAAAGCTAAAGGCATAGCAACGGCTTTTGTGACCTTACATGTGGGTAGCGGAACATTTCAGCCCGTTAGAATAGAGGACTTGTCGCAACACATTATGCACAAAGAATACTTTAGCGTATCGACAGATGTTGTGAATGCAGTAAGTCTAGCTAGAGCCAGGGGTGGGCGGGTGATCGCCATCGGCACGACGGCAGTTAGGGCATTGGAATCAGCATCTAAAACTGGGCAACTTGAGTTCAGCTTTGGTGATACCGATCTGTTTATCACCCCAGGTTATCAATTTAAATCCGTTGATGCCATGCTGACCAATTTCCATCTGTCAGAATCTACCTTATTAATGTTAGTTGCAGCGTTTGCTGGCTATCAGTCTGTGATGAACTCTTATCAGCATGCTATTAGCCAGTCTTATCGGTTTTTCAGTTATGGCGATGCGATGTTTTTGAGTGCTTGATTCTTTGGTCGAACTCACAGTGTTCTTTACGTCAGGAAGCGTCAATAGAGGCGACCCTATTGACGTGATAATGTCATTATTTGTTAGATCTTCCAAGGGCTGCCACCGCGTAGCAAGACATTACCGCCTTGGTCGTTTATGGTAATGGACGATGCGCGCCCTGTCTGGCAAACGGAAGGTAGGCTAGTGCTGATACTTGCGGATCCATCTATCACATTCATATAAGCAACTGGCCAAAACCAAGGGCAATCACTCATACTAACCGACACAACCGTTCCATTGGGTAGATTCATTTTCGAGATGTTAACCATAAGAAGATCTGGTATTGCTGGATAGTTGACCTGATTAGCAGGTGCTTTGCCGCTGGGAGTTACACCGCTGATACTTGTGCCAACTAGGCTAGTCGAAAGTTTGCCAAAGATCGCATAAGCAGGGCTGGACAATACGACTGCAATGCTGATGCAAACCATTAGAAGCGTGTGTTTAGTAGTAAAAACAGACATAGTGTCTCCTTTGTTGGTAATGTGAAATAGTAATAATTCACTTCAGCTATAAAGCCACTAAAGCAGTATTCGAGGGTTTTTAAACCTCATCAGCAGTTAATGCCAAAAAATCACTAAAGGCTCAATGAGCATAAAAATAACAAGCGGTAACACTTGGCTGGCTTGTATAGCTCTTTTGGCAACCGAGAAATCGGGGCTTTAATGCTCAGAATTATGCGGCAACATATTTCAGCTAAGTGCTTTTAGTGTGTAGATGCAGATCAAGGTAAAATAAGCCTAACGATTATCAGTTTAATTTTGCAGGCACTACTTTTGAACACAGAAACATATTGTCCTTGCGGTTCTGGCATTGACTACCAGCAATGTTGTAAACCCTTTCATACCGGTGGCTATTTACCGGCTACTGCCGAAAAATTAATGCGCTCGCGCTTTACAGCTTATGCGCTGGATAAGACCCAATATGTGCAAGATACCTGGGATGCCAGCACCCGACCAAAGCCGGAGAAAACCCAGCTTGCAGAAGAAAATATCGACTGGCAGCGGCTAGAAATCATCGACACTAAAAAGGGTGAAAGCGGCGATAGTAAAGGGATAGTCGAATTCAAGGCGTTCTACTTGAACAATGGTGAAGCCTATAGACTACATGAAGTCAGTCGATTCGCTAAAACCAATGGACGTTGGTTTTATGTGGATGGTGTAGTCAAGAAAGTCGGCAAAATCATCCAACAATCCAATCAAGGCAAGAATGCGCCTTGCTCATGCGGCAGTGGCAAAAAATTTAAGCGTTGTTGTGCTGGGTAATGTGTTTCTTAAGAGGGAGCAACTACCAGAATCTATTCTTTTGTCTTTCTAATAATCTCATACACTTACCCATTTAACTTCAGAGATATTTTGCGATGGCATCACCTACTAAAGAAAAAGTCTTCTCACCGGATGCTAAGTAAGCTCTGAACGAAATTCTAAGACGCATCAGCTTCCGTGCCGAGGTTTTTTACCGTGGTCAGTTGTATGATTCCTGGGCTCTTGATGCGTCGGGTACGGGCAATGTCAATTTCCATATCATTTGTCATGGTGAATGTTGGCTGCACCTGCCGGATTCACAGACTCCCGCTCGTTTGCAAGGCGGGGACATCTTAGTTTTCCCGCATGATGCCGCGCATATCATGGTGCTGTCGCACGGCAGTTTGTTGCTGACTTCGGTGCACCCGCAAAAGGCCTGGTAGTAAGGGTTGCGCTTGCAGTGCAGCACCACCTGCTTGTCACTGAGGTTGTCCCACTGTTTCAGGACCAGCAGCCCCACCATCAGGCGGATGGGCTTGGACGGCCTGCCTTGGCCTTGGGTGTAGTGCTGTGCGAAGGCGCTGTCCAATTCCGGCCAGGGATCACCTACGCCAAGCGCAGCAGCAGGTCATGGGGATCGAGTTGCAGCAACAGGTCGGTACCCAAGAAGTTGGTCTGGTGGCCTGTGCTTGAGGGCATTAACATGTTTTGATCCTTATCGACCGAGAAACAAGGGCTTATTTTATCATTTCCGGTCGCTTGGTTGTGCCTTATGTTGACAAATAGTTATATGATTCAATTGGATGATGCGGTTTTCAGGGTTGACTAATTAGCCGTGCCGAAAGATAGTCACGTTATAAATTCTGTCTTCTAATGTTTTAACTACCGTTCGCCTTGAGCCTGTCGAAAGGCTTATGTGCTTCGACAAGCTCAGCACGAACGGTTTAAACATTAAAAGACTGCATCAATGAGTATATTTGATTAATCTTCATCGAAAAAACACGATGTGTTGCGTTATTTGCCATAACACAACAAAGCCATTATCACCCTAATTCATTCAACGATAAGGATACGTATTATGAAAACTGAGCATAAAGCACTAAGCCCCGTTCTTATCACTCTATTTGCGAGCCTTTTTTATTTTTCTTCAGCAAACGCAGTAGACAGTAAGAATTTCGCAGGCATTAAACTTATCTTCATTCAATCCGGCTGCTTTCAAATGGGTAATGACGAGCCGGCAACCGATAGAACCATGGGCGAAACACCTAGTCATCGCGTGTGCATAGAAAAGTCTTTTTACATGGGCGAAACTGAGGTGACACAAAAACAATGGGAAGATGTTATGGGTAACAATCCGAGCAAAAACAAAGTCGAAGACAAGCCAGTTAACAGGGTAAGCTGGAATGATGCACAAGAATTTATCGAAAAGCTGAATGCTAAAGACGGCGGCAAGTATTTCCGTTTGCCGACCGAAGCGGAGTGGGAATACGCAGCAAGAGCGGGTAGCGATGATGATTATTGCTATGGTGATAATCCAAAATCCCTGGCAGATTACGCCTGGTTTGGCAATTTAGGTTACAAAGGCAGCCCACATGAAGTGGCACAAAAACAACCTAACGACTGGGGCTTATACGATATGCACGGTAACGTTTGGGAATGGGTGCAAGATTGGTACGATGGCAGGTATTACGGTAGCAGCCCAGCAAATAATCCTGCTGGACCAGAAACCGGAAAATACCGTAGCTATCGCGGAGGCAGTTATATTGGCAAAGCCACTAATCTGCGTTCAGCTGTGCGTTTTAGCGCATTGTCGGTAACTCGTACGCACGATTTAGGGTTTCGTTTGGTGAGACAACTTGATTGAAATTCGGTAAAAATTCAGGGTTGAGCTTGCAGAAGCTAGTCTTTCATAGCTTCGATTTCCCGTATTAAATTGCACTTCATACGGGCTATTTACTGCGGATAAACAATAGTAGAAAAAGTCGGCCTATAAGCCGGGTTCTGTCGAGAGCAGCCATTCATCTAGGCTGCAAGTCACCTTGCAGCTCAAGCAATCTACCCAGGAACCGCGCGGGCCACGCGTATATTCCTCTATTTGATCTTGCTCCGGGTGGGGTTTACCATGCCGCCCCTGTTACCAGTTGCGCGGTGCGCTCTTACCGCACCTTTTCACCCTTACCCTCGTCTTTTACAAGACGATGGCGGTATATTTTCTGTGGCACTTTCCGTAGGTTTACACCTCCCAGGCGTTACCTGGCACCCTGCCCAGTGGAGCCCGGACTTTCCTCCATTCTATCTTGCGATAAAACAGCGACTGCTCAGCCGACTCTTTCTGGCGGGAATTATACCTTAAGCGGGGGGTGGATGTTGGAAAAGACAGATTACAGAACAATGCTAAATGACCTCTAACTTCTTCATCGTGATTAACATTGATACCAGAAAACTACGCGCCTGCTGCTTTCTCCAAATCCAATGCTGCTTGATAAAGCAGCTTTTTTCTAGCTCCGGTAATTTGCACAGCCAGATCTACTGCGGTTTTGGTGGAACATTCACGCATTAAAATGCAGAGTATATTGACCTGCTCTGGGCTGAGTTCTTCCTCTTTTTTGTTAACTTTGTCTGCACCTTCCACAATCACGACAAACTCGCCTTTCCGCATATTGTCGTCTTGCGTGACCAACTCCAGCGCATTTGCCAGGGTGGTCTTGACGATAGTTTCGTGCAGCTTGGTCAACTCCCTGGCGATGACGATTTGGCGATCTGCTTGCAGAATACTTGCCATATCCTGTAATGCCGCCAGAATACGATGGCAGGATTCGTAGAATACCCAAGTCGTCGGCGTAGCTAGCCTTTCAGTGAAAAAAGCTTTACGAGCTGAAGACGTACGCGGCAAAAAGCCTTCAAATGAGAATTGCGTGACTGGCAAACCCGCCGCAGATAAGGCGGCAATCAAGGCGCATGCGCCCGGAATTGGCACGACGGTTAAACCCGCATCTTTAATCCGGCGTACCAGCGGCATACCGGGGTCACTCAATAGCGGCGTACCGGCATCAGAAACCAGGGCTATGGAGAGTCCGTCACGCAATTTTTCCAATAGGGTTTCGGCTGCTTTTTCTTCGTTATGTTGATGGAACGATACGACTTTATTGCTAATGCCGTAATGGTTTAGCAATAATTTGACATGTCGGGTATCTTCGGCAGCAATCAGGTCAACTTGTTTTAAAGTGTCTATCGCCCTGAAGCTGATGTCTGCTAAATTACCTATTGGTGTTGCAACCACGTATAATTTGCCGTATTGGTTTGACATTTAATCTCTGCTTTTATTTATTTTTGTCTCACAGCAAGGTAAGACCTATGAGTCGCTACTACACAATCATCCCATTTTTCTGTGTGCTGCTGTTATCGAGCTGTGCACAACTGCCCGATAGCTACGGATTGTACCAAGAACCCGCATCACCTTGGGCAGTCGAGCAAAATAATACCCGTTTACAAAATATCAGCACATTAATTCAGGGCGGTAAAGGCAATGCAGCCAAGCAAGAGGCTGATTTAATCCATCCAAAAGAATTAACACCCCCGCAATTAGCGCAATTTAATCTGTTATCTGCCCAAATTCTGCTCAGTTTTGGTGAGGCAGAACAGGCAATCAGCAAGCTGGCGACCACGGAAGTTGGGCAACTTGGCATTAACGATAAGATAAAACCCTACCAATCCCAGGCGTTTTCTTATTCCTTGACGGGCAATTTGCTAGAAAGTGCCAAAGCCAAAATAATCGCCGCCACGCAGCATTATTTATCGACATTACGTGCCGATAACCCACTGCGTTTTGATGTGGCTGCTATCTCCGGTAATGGCGACATTAACTGGATAAAGAACGCTTTTTGACCTTGACTTTAATCCCATGAGCCTACAACACCGTATCATCAACCAATTTACTGATAGCATCCAAACCAAGCAGGATGCTTTAGGTGAACTGTGCGAGTTAATCGAATTGGCTTCACAACGCATGGTGGCGGCGTTATTGAATGACCGGAAAATTTTAACTTGCGGCAATGGTCGTTCCGCTGCTTCTGCCCAATTATTATCATCCGCCCTGCTCAACCAGTTTGAACGCGACCGCCCGTCATTACCTGCCATTGCACTGACGGCTGACATGACAGCGATGACCGCCATCGCCAATGACCACAGTTATGAGGACGTATTCGCCAAACCTATCCGTTCGTTAGGGCAAAACGGCGATGTATTAGTGACCTATACCGACGGCAACCATTCCGACAATATTGCCAAAGCCATTACGGTGGCGCGTAGCAAAGACATCACCATCATCGCACTGACTGGCGACAGAAGTGACAGCATTTCAGCGTTATTATCAGAACGGGATTTGGAATTACGGGTTACGTCCAGTTCAGCAATCCGTACCCACGAAGTCCACGTACTGATTACCCATTGTTTATGCGATTTAATAGACCATCAATTGTTTGATGGGATGGGTTGAGGTTGGAAAACTTAACTCCTGTAAAGCTCGCTACTACCATCCATATTCCCCGTTTGGCTATACAGCAAAGGCCACCCTGAATTCAGCTCCCCCGCAGCAAGCACCTCACACACGGCGATTTTATGGTCGCCTGCATCGGAAAAATGGCTGAGTTTGCAATCAAAATACGCCAAGCTATCCGCTAATACTGGTGCGGTCGTTGATCCAGTTTGCCAGCGATAGGTGGTCATTTTTTCCTTGACACCAGATTGCCCAAAATGCCCCGCAATCGCAAGTTGGTCTTGTCCCAGAACATTGACGGTACAAACGCCACTAGCCTTAAGCAAGGTATACGAATAATGCTCAGGATTGATGCTGAAGACAATCATCGGTGGCGCAAAGGAAACCTGCATCACCCAAGCAGCAGTGAACGCATTTTGCTCTTTACCATTGGCAACAGCGATAACGTAAACGCCGTGGGTGATTTTATTGAACAATAAGCTGGCATTTTCTATCACGTTAAATCACCCAATTAAGCCGTCACCAAATTAATCCGCATACTTAAGTCAATCGCCTTGATGTTCTTGGTTAATGCTCCGATGGAAATGTAATCAACGCCCGTTTCGGCAACAGTACAGATGTTTTCTAGCGTGATATTGCCGGATGCTTCCAGTTCAATTGCATTTTTGTTTAAGGCAGCCGCCGTCCGCATATCATCCAAACTAAAATTATCCAGCATGATCCGGTCAGGTTTTGCGGCGATGGCTTGTTGAAATTCCAGTAACGATTCAACCTCCACCTCCACCGGAACAGAGGATTGCTGCCGTGCTAACGACACGGCATTGGCGATAGAACCAGCGGCAATAATATGATTTTCCTTGATCAACACACTGTCATACAAACCAATTCGGTGGTTATAACAACCGCCACAAGCGACCGCATATTTTTGCGCGTTACGTAAACCTGGGACGGTTTTGCGGGTATCCAACACCTTGCAGCCCGTGCCAGCAACGGCATCGGCATATTGCCTTGCTACTGTTGCTGTTGCTGATAAGGTTTGTAGCAGGTTTAACGCCGTGCGCTCACCCGTCAATAAGGCTCTGGCTGGCCCTTTGAGCGTACATAAACTCACACCTGCATTGCTGATGTCGCCTTCCTGCACCAACCAATGGATTGCAACATCAGCACTTAAATACCTAAACACCGCAGCAAACCACGCCTGACCACACAACACCATCGGCTCTCGCGTCATCACAACAGCTTCTGCTTGGGCGCTTTCAGGGATGATAGCAGCAGTAATGTCGCCCGTGCCGATGTCTTCTTGAAGATAAGTGCTGATGTCAGGAAAGCTTGATGTAATCATTTAGTGTCTAATTTTGTGCTAATTTTTTCTACGATGATAAGCATGTAGCCGATACCAACGGTAATTAGATAGCCGGTAAACAACACCTTGATAGGGGTGTCGTGGTCTTTTAAGGGGGTGAATTTTGATGGCACGGGCTTTCCTTATAAATATGAAGCTTATGTTGGGGTTCGTGCCTCGCCCCCAACCTACAACAAACTAATAATTCGCTCCAACCTGCGAATACATATACCGATTCTTAATCGCCTGTGCCAATTGATGCACCGCCATCGCGTACTTGTTGCTATTGTTGTAGCGTTTGATGACTTTGAAATTGGGGTAGACGCGCCAGTATTCCATGTCTTCGTAGGTTCTTAATTCGATGACGGACGCGCCGTAGGAATCACTGGCGGGTTGGGTGACGGGGCTTTTGTAATTCCAGCCACTTTTGGAAAAATAATGCGCGACGCTGCCTATGGCATCTTCAGGATGCCATAGGTCACGCTGTCCGTTGTGGTCGAAATCCACAGCAAGTTTACGGAAGCTGCTGGGCATAAATTGACCTAACCCCATCGCACCTGCCCAAGAACCGACAGGTTGACGCGGGTTATAACCTTCTTCGCGGGTCATCAGCAGGAAGTTTTCCAGTTCCGACTGAAAGTATTTTGACCGCCGATAAGTGTGGAAAGATAGGGTAGACAAGGCATCAAACACGCAGGTTTTGCCGATGTTTTTGCCAAAATAGGTCTCTACACCGATGATGCCGACGATATATTCGGGATCAACACCATAAGCCGTGCTGGCTTTGCTGATGGCATCGGCATTATTGCGCCAGAATTCCGCGCCGTTACTGATGTGCTGCTCGGTGAGGAATTTGCCACGATAACGCGACCAACTGCCAGGACGGGCAGGACCGGAATTGCTGGAGGACGGGCCTTCCAGTTTAATCACTGAATCCAGCCGATTGGCTTGTGCGAATAAGCCTTCCAGATAAGATTCCGAAAAGCCGTGCTTATTTACCATGCGCTGAATGAAGCTTCTGACTGACGGGGAATTGGTGTAACTGCCTGATGTTCCGTAAGAATCACCATAGGATTGGCCATAATCAGCGCTATATCCATACGACGGCACTTTGGGTTTGTAGGGATTATACGGCTGAATAGGTTTGGCTGGCGTGTATGGTTTGAGCGGGGCGGCGGCCTGAGGGTAGTTGCTGGCATTAGGGTAAGCACTGTAATCGTGGGCAGGATCACTCGCGCAACCGACTAATATTGTTACCAAAGCCAATCTGATTATATTTTGATGTAAAGATTTTTTCACGGGAGCACCTTCCGCTGTAAAATTATGTAAACTGTTATGACCTTCTAGAAAACCAAAGGGAATTTTTAAAGCCCCCCGTTAACCGTCACTGTGCAAATAGAATGCGGCTAACGACTAGCAAGCCCTTCTGCTATTTCATCTTGCAATTTTTTAATCGTGCTGACGGGGTCTTCCGCTGTACGGATAGGCCTGCCAATAACGACGTGATTTGCACCATTAATAATCGCATTCCGTGCGGTGGCAATGCGTTTTTGGTCGTCACCACCTTTCACGCTGGATTCAGGACGTATGCCTGGGGTTACGATAAAAAACTCGTTACCCAGACCGTCACGTATCGGTTTGGCTTCTAACGCGGAACACACTACGCCATCACAACCCAAGGCAAAGGCTTTTTTGGCGCGAATTAGCACTAAATCCTCAACCGAACCCGTCATCCCCATTTGCCGCATGTCAGACTCATCAAAGCTGGTCAATACCGTTACGGCCAGCACTTTGACATTGCCCCGGTCAGTAAGTGCCGCTTTAATAATCGCATCATTGCCGTGGATGGTGGTGAGGCTTACGCCGCGATCTTTTACCTGCTGAATGGCAAGATGCACGGTTTCTGGGATGTCAAAAAACTTCAGGTCAAGCATGACTTGATTGCCACGGTCGATGATGAAATCGACGATGTCCCACCAACCTGACAAAAACAGTTCCAGCCCAACTTTAAAAAATTTGATGTCGCCGTCTAGCTTTGTAACCCATTGTTTTGCTTCATCTGTGTTCGGTACGTCCAGCGCAAAGATAATGCGTTCGTTGAGATTGATATTGTTCACAAGTCGTAATGTGCGAGAATTAATTGCAATGAATGAATGCTACCACACAACGGAAACATTAGAAATTGGCAAACAAGCCGGATTTTCTTTATTTTTGGGCGGTTGGTAAGCAATCGCATGTAAAATGACCCCTGATGCTTCAGCCGAAAGAAAACTGATCCCCTCTCCCACAGGGATACCTACATGGATGTAGGTAGTAGGGCAACGCAGGAGCAGTTGCCGAGAGGGCTAGGGTGAGGGGATAAACAAGGTTTTTTGCTTTTTAGACCTCCTCACCCCAACCCTCTCCCAAAGGGAGAAGGAGCTAACCACCATTGGACTAAAGCCATACAATTGCATCAAATGCGTATTTACCAACACTGGCTAACTCAAGCCAAGAAAATTCCATCCCCCAACTTCGATGACCGCCCAAGCGCGGACGATATTTCCTTGCTGGTCATCCACTGCATCAGCCTGCCGCCTGGTGAATTCGACAATACCTGCATCGACCAGCTATTTTGCAATCAGCTTAACCCTGATGACCATCCGTATTTTAAGGATATTCATCAACTTACGGTTTCGTCGCATTTGGTCATCAAACGAACTGGCGAGATTGTACAATACGTAGCGTTTGACAAACGCGCCTGGCACGCGGGGCAATCTAGCTATCAAGGACGAGAACGGTGCAATGATTTTTCTATCGGCATAGAACTGGAAGGCACCGAAACTGTGCCTTATACCGACACGCAATACCTTGAACTTGCCGCTGTTGTGAAGACCCTACTGAACACTTACCTCAGCTTATCCACCGAACGGGTTACCGGACACAGCGACATCGCCCCTGGTCGCAAAACCGACCCCGGCGAAGCATTTGACTGGGAGAAATTTTATTGCATGTTGGGGAAATGATGCCAAATTGATAAGATAAGCTCAGTAAAATAAAAAATAATCAAAAACTTTATTTTTAATAACGCAAAATCTACCTTTATCTAAAACTCTTAAATGTTAATCCGTTTACAAAAAATGTTGTTCTCCCAAAAAGCAGGTCTCGCGATAATCACCCTACTTTTACCCTCGTTAACAAGCGCGGCGGAAGCTGCCAGTGCAAGCTTAGTACAAGCTATGGATTTGACCCATAGCTGGGCCGGTTATCTGGCTTTGGTATTGTTTACTGTTGCTTACATTCTCGCCATGATGGAGGAGGTTACCGACCTGCGGAAATCAAAACCTATGGTGTTTGCTGCCAGCTTGATCTGGGTATTTATTGCCTCCGTTTATGCTAATAACGGCATGAGCGAACAAGCGGGGATAGCCTTTCGCACAAACTTGATAGGCTATGCTGAACTGTTTCTATTCATCATGGTGTCAATGACTTACCTAAATGCCATGGAAGACCGGAGCGTGTTTGAAAGGCTGCGGGTTTGGCTACTAAGCAAAAATTTCACCTACCGCCAACTATTCTGGATTACTGGCTTCCTGGCATTTTTTATATCCTCGGTCTGTAACAATCTAACCACCGCGTTGCTGATGGGCTCAGTTATTGTGGCACTGGGCAAGGACAGTCCGCGTTTTGTCACGCTAGCATGTGTTAACGTGGTCGTAGCGACCAATGCGGGGGGGTCGTTCAGTCCTTTTGGCGATATTACGACCTTATTGGTCTGGCAAAAAGGCGTAGTGCCATTTGCCGACTTCTTCTCGCTGTTTCTTCCCGCGATGGTCAACTTAGTTGTACCAGCCATTATTATGCATCACTTTGTTCCCAAGAACCGTCCAGAAGCTTTGCTGGAATCACAACCTATGAAACGGGGCGGCTGGGTTATCATCGGTTTATTTGCATTGACCATCATTACGTCAGCCTGTTTTGAGAACTTCCTGAGTCTGCCGCCCGCAGCAGGCATGATGCTAGGACTGACTTATCTAAAGTTTTTCAGCTATTATCTACAAAAAATCCCAGCTACCCGTGAGGATAATCAGCAGGAACAAACATTGTTAGCTAAACAAAACTACGATTTGGCAGTCGCTGCTGCCAAGAATTCGCAGGATGAGAAAAAAACCTACATCGACTATTTCGCGCCCATGAAGAGCATGCACCGCACACAAACCAGGGATGCCCTAATTGACCAACCCTTTGATGTATTTAATAAAGTTGCTAACTTGGAATGGGATACCTTATTATTTTTCTACGGTGTGATGGTCGCTGTGGGCGGCTTGAGCTTTATCGGCTATCTGGGCTTGGCATCCCAAATTTTGTATGTTGGGCTTGATCCGTCAGTAGCCAATATTATGGTCGGGTTTGCGTCTGCGTTTGTCGATAACGGCACTATCATGTTGGCAGTATTGACGATGGCACCGGATATTTCTCAAGGACAATGGTTGTTGGTAACGTTAACGACTGGCGTTGGCGGCAGTATGTTAGCCGTGGGCTCTGCGGCTGGTGTCGGTTTAATGGGTCAAGCCAAGGGTGTTTACACATTTACTAGCCATTTTAAATGGACTCCAGCAATCGGTTTAGGTTATCTGGCAAGCATAGCCACGCATTTTCTTTTGAACGGACGGTATTTCTAAAAAATAACATTTTTGATTCATATAGCACTCAGCCTCCTGTTGGTATTCTGTCGCCAATATTTCTATCACGGGAGCAACCCATGAACACATTGACTAAAAGAATCGTATTATTGGCTTTAGTGATGTCGCTGTCTGCTTGCGCTAATTATCCAAATAGTTACAACAGCTATCCAGACAATGATTCTTATAGTTCTGGTGCTAATTATCCTGGTTCTTATCCTACCGGCTATGGCAGACCTTATAACCGCCATCCTGCCAATAATAATTACTATCAAAACACTAATTATTACAACCGTCCTCAGCCCCAAAATTATCCACAGCCATATCGGCAACACGGCGGTGGCTCGTTTGATCACCCTAGGGATCACGATGACCATTATCAAAACCGAGGCGGTTGGCAAAACGGCAGTAATCATCAACAACCTATGCACGGTCATCACCAAGCTTGGCAAAATCACAGCCTCGTAGAGTAGATCGCCCCAACAGAGGTGGCTGGCAAGGTCAAAATAATCAACAATATAGGCAACAACCCGTACAACCTAGACAAAAAGGCAGGCACAATAGAAGGCAAGAGCAACCGTAGACAAAGGGATTACTCAAAAACTAGCTAAAACTTTCCCCGTTTAATGTTGATGCAAACGGGGAAAACCTACCCGAAAACGGTCTTACACCACCTAAATACCTTCGATTTAAAGCAGTTAAGCCATCAAAAAAGCTAATACTTGATGCGTAATCCAATGTACTTTACCCATTTTATATTCAGGTAAGTTAACTTATTGTTCTGCAAAAGCTTTGCTTAACATCGACAAGGTGTTTGCATTTGCTCGGTGTATCGCCTAAACTTCGAGCCTGGTTTTTAAACGTAAATTCTAACTAGATTTGCACAACTACCTGATTTATAAGATCGCTTAATAATAAATATAACAACACGCGATGGAAAATCGACTCATCACACAGCTAAAAAGTGGCGGTATTGGCCGATTGATCAATATTATCCAAACTCTATTTGTCAGTTTGCTGCGAATATGGTCTATCCCCATTGTGCTGCTGCTCAGTCTAGCATCAGGATTTACCACGTTTTATGGTATGTCCTACTTCATTACTCCCTGGATTGCGCTGATTATTACCGTTGCCATTCAATCCATTATCGTTATTTGTTCATTTGAACTCGCAGGCATTCACCTCAAAGCCAATCGACTGCGCTATTGCAGTGTGCTGGTTTCGTTAAGCATTGCTTTTGTCGCCTCAATGGCGTTTTCTTACTTCAAATTTTATGAAATATCAGAACACGGCAGTATCCGCATAGAACGTATCAATGAAGTGGGCAATCAGATCGATGATTATTTAAAACAACAGGTTGTAGTAAAAAGCAGTATTTTAGCGCAGCAAAAACAAGAGCTGGAAAAGCTGTCTAAGGAAGTGTCTCAAGCTTATTTTGGTACTCATCCTGAAATTCCGCCCCAATACCGCGACCAAGTGGGTGAAGGGCCGGTTTGGAAGCATATCAACTCGACTTATCAGGACAAAAAGGCGCAATTAGCGCAACTTGAGCAACAATTCGCCCTGGCTGACCAGTCCACCGCCACACTCCAAATTAGCCTGAATAAGCTGGACAGCGACCTAAATCACAGTGAGCAAGCCTACCAAGAAGTTTCTCAAGGTTTGCATAAAGCACAACTGGAATTTAACCAGTTAGCCGCCAAATTCCACAGCGATTTGCCTTCTGCACCCATCCTGATGACCTATTCCCAGTTTACCGAAACGGTCAAACCTTCGGTTAACAATCTGCCAAAATTTACCTTATTTCCCTTAATTATCGCAGGAATGGTAGACTTTTTTACCGTATTGTTATCTTATCGCCTGGAGTTCTCAGCACCTGGCCCATTGACTGAACGAGAAGAAGAGCTGGTCTTTGAATGCCTAAAGCAATTTAGCGAATTTCGCATTAACGAAAATGATGCCGTAGAAATCATCATCGAAAAAACCGACATCGAACGCGCCCGGCATTATGTCGATTGGCCGCGAATGTTTGCCGTCGGTCTGCTGTTAAGCCGTGGTTTTTTACGTAAGGTAGATGATCGCCGCGTTGAATTCGCACCCAATCTTTATCCCTTAATCGCCGAGAAAATGGGCGATAAACTGCAAAAAATTAAACGCACCCAAGCACTTGCAGAACATAATGCACGCAATGGTTAAGCCATGAATAAAGCACAGTCAGCACCAGAAAAATCGCTTTTGGAGCAATGGTTAGCGGAAATCAGCGCAGAAAGCGATGCCCTAAGCCAAACCTGGGATCCAGGCTTTGACGGCGGTCGGCAAATCGTCATTTCAAGCTTAGGACCCTTCCAAAAAACCTACCAACGACCGCCTGATTTTATCTCGCGCTTCTACCACAAAACCTATCATCTGCCCGTTGATGAATGGCAATTTAACAGTCAAATCAAGCTATATGGGGATTTTTGCATCATTGACGCGATGCTCACCATCCGGTTTCAAGCAACTATTAAATATGCCCAAACCAACTTAGGAGCCCTTCCCAACATCAACCAAAATGTCAAATCCCGCTGTGAAGGGCTGGTGAAAGACGCGGTCGATCAGGAGCTGCATAAACTGGCAAATGGCGATTGGGTGGAGCAAGGTTTAGCTACGGTGGAGCGTCGTATTGAGATGCACATCAACGAAACATTGACCCTGCAAAACGTCCAATGTCGCGCCTTATGTGAGATGCTCACGACTTTTTCTGAGATAAAAAATCCCAATAAGCTGGACAGCCGCTTTGCCCACGACGACATTTATCTGAAAATTTTGCGGAAAAACTTTGAGACCCAAGAGCATCAAAATAAGGAACGCTTGCGGCAAGAACTCATGCTTGAGCAGCAACGTCTGGAACGCCAACAACGCTTGATCGACCAGTACAATCAAGAACAATCCTTGCACCGTATCGAACAAGAGCAAGCCGCATTCAACCTGAAACGTCGTTTGGAAGAACAGGAACGGCAATTGAACGAGCAATTCCTCATCGAAGAGCGCGTCCATAGAGAACAGGTTTACCACGAACAAAATCTAAAACGGATGGAGCAAGAGGCCGCTGCAACAGCACAATTAGAAATACAAACCAAACAACTTGAAATCGAACAACAGCTACAGCAAGAACGGCTTATTCATCAACAACAGCTCAAAGAGCTCCAGCTTGCCGCCGAAATTGCCGACTTTGAGAAAAATCAAGAAGCTTGGAACGGCATCCATGAACGCTTACGAATTGAGAAAATAGACCAGGAAAAACGCCTTAAACAACTGGAAAATACCGCAAAACTAGCCTTGCTCGACATCAATCAGAATGAAGAACAAATAGTACACGAACGCCTGCTAATGGAAAAAATGCTGCACGAAACACGTTTAAAAGACATGGAGCTGGAAATGCAAATTCAAGAACACGAAAAGCGCTTCACCGCCACCCAACAACTCGACAACTACCTCCGCCGCGATATTGAGCTATTAGTCCTGGAAAAACACCGTGACGAATTGCTTCAAGAAGTCAAAAGAACCAAACACGACGACCTCCCTGCTATCTCTGCCCCTATATCTCCAGAAGATACCGGTAATCTGTAAACCCTGAGAGTCACGTACTGGGTTTCTTTACAGATACGGCTTCAACAAAGTTAAAGAAGAAATCTACATTTCACGGACGTTAAGTATTGGTTGCGCTCAGATTTTGAAATGATGGAGTCATAGGTTGATTGGTCGTCCTTTGATTTTTCTTTGGATAATGCTCTAAGTCTCTTGGAGTTTTAATTTGATGATCATTCAAATATTCACTGATCTGTTTATCAGATAATCCATCGTTATTTAATCTAAAAATGATTTTATGTCGATCAGTTTTATCTTCAGAAATTTTTGTCTGTGAAAGTGTCCTAGTGGTGATTAGGACGTTGAAAATACATACAACATCCATCATCGATAAAAGTATAGGGAAACTACTCCACTGTCACCGATTTTGCTAGGTTTCTGGGCTGATCTACATCCGTGCCTTTAAGAACGGCAACGTGATAGGACAACAGTTGCAACGGTACGGTGTAAACAATCGGTGATATTTCGTTGCCCACTTGCGGAATTTTCAAGATTTGGACATTGCTATCTGGGGGCGAAGACAAGGTTTCATCCATAAATACTATCAACCGGCCACCTCGTGCGCTAACTTCTTGCATATTGGACTTGAGCTTCTCCAGTAAGCTGTTGTTGGGAGCGACGGTGATGACGGGCATATCCGCATCAATAAGCGCCAAGGGGCCGTGTTTCAATTCGCCTGCGGGATAGGCTTCTGCATGTATATACGAGATTTCCTTGAGCTTTAACGCGCCTTCCATCGCTATGGGATAATGTGTACCTCTACCGAGAAATAAGGCATGTTCTTTATCCGCGAATTGCTCCGATAAGGTTTTGATTTGATTGTCTAGCCGCAATACTTTTTCAATTTTTCCAGGCAAGGTGAACAGTTCCGAAGTCAATTTTTTTTCCATCGCCTCACCTAGTTGGAAACGCCTTCCCATTGCAATAACCAGCAACATAAGGGTGACGAGTTGAGTGGTGAAGGCTTTGGTTGAGGCGACACCTATTTCAGGGCCTGCACGGGTCATCATCACCAGATCCGATTCCCTGATGAGCGAGCTTTCCGGCACATTGCAGATGGTGAGCGAGTGTTTGGCACCGAGTTTTTTGGCTTCCTGCAAAGAAGCCAGGGTATCGGCGGTTTCACCCGATTGGGAAATGGTGACAACCAAGGTATCGGGCGCGAGTACCGGATTTCGGTAACGGAATTCACTAGCGACTTCGATGCTGCACGGGACACGAGCCAACTCTTCCAGCCAATATCGGGCGACCAAACCGGCGTGGTAGCTGGTACCACAAGCGAGGATCAAGATGGCTTTTGTGCTATCGAATATAGCGGGGGCATTGAACCCAAAGGCATTTTCCTGCAAGCGGTTGTTGATAAAGCGACCTGCCAGGGTTTGTGAAATGGCAAACGGTTGTTCGTAGATTTCTTTGAGCATGTAGTGCCGATATTCGCCCTTTTCGGCGGCTTCGGCAGTCAGTTGGCTTTCTTTGATGGGGCGGGTGACGATATTGTCATCCTTATCGTAGATAACCAGGTCGTTAATGCCAATAACGGCAATATCGCCATCTTCCAGGAAAATAAACCGTTGTGTGACCGGCAATAAGGCCGCGACATCCGAGGCAATGAAATGCTCGCCGATGCCAACGCCAATCACCAAAGGGCTACCTTTTCTACAAGCTATCAAGGTATCAGGATAGTTTGTACATAGAATGCCCAAGGCATACGCACCTTCCAGTTTGGCTAAGGATAGTTTGACGGCTTCAACAAAACCATCTGAAGTCTCAAGCGCATCAAATATTTGGTGGACGATAACTTCGGTATCGGTTTGCGAGGTGAACTCATAGCCGTCTTCAAGTTGCTGACTTCTTAGTTGTTCGTGATTTTCGATGATGCCGTTATGAACGACCGTCACCTTGTTCCGGCAGATATGGGGATGAGCATTTTGGGTGCTGGGTACGCCATGCGTCGCCCAGCGGGTGTGTGCAATGCCGACATATCCTGAGATTGGCTCGGCTTGCAACAAAGCCTCCAAACCTTTGACTTTGCCTAATTCACGCTTCCGGTAAATCTCGTTGTTATGGATAACGGCTAAACCTGCCGAATCATAACCACGATATTCGAGTCGCTTAAGTCCTTCCAGTAATATAGGGACTACGTTTCTTTGCGCAATGCCGCCGACGATTCCACACATATCATTTTTCCTTCTTTACAGGCCGTTGCCAGCCTGAAATCGAAACCTGTTTTGCACGACTCAAGGTCAGTTGATTTTCAGGGCTGTCTTTAGTGATGGTTGAGCCTGCGCCTATGGTGGCATTTTTGCCAATTGTAACGGGAGCAATCAGTTGGGTGTCTGAGCCGATGAACGCACCATCTTCAATCACCGTCCTGAATTTATTTACGCCATCGTAGTTGCAGGTAATCGTCCCTGCACCGATATTGACGTTACTGCCCACGCTGGTGTCGCCGATATAACTCAAATGGTTAATTTTGCTTTTTTCTGCCACGTCTGACTTTTTTATTTCCACAAAGTTGCCGATATGGACGTTTGTACCTAAAACGGTTTCAGGCCGCAATCTGGCGAATGGCCCGATGCGGCTTTTTGCACCGATGACCGCATCCTCAATCACACAATTATCAAGAATTTCTACATAGTCACCGATGACGGAATTTTTAATGCGGGTGTTCGCGCCGATAGTGACGTTGCTTCCTATGGTATTTTTGCCTTCCAATATCACATTGATGTCTATCTCTATATCTTGACCTAATGCCTCAAGACTGCCTCTCAAATCAAACCGCGCTGAATCACGTAAGGTTACTCCTTGCTCCATTAAGCTTTCGGCTTGCTCTTTTTGGTAAACCCGTTCCAAATGGCTAAGTTGCATCCGGTTATTAACACCCATAACTTCATCTTCGGTACTTGGCTGATTAGTAATGACGCTAATATTTTGACCCACAGCCATTTCGATAATGTCCGTTAAGTAATACTCACCTTGAGCATTGTTAGTTTTAATCTGACTCAACCATGATTTTAATTTGCTACCTTTCATAGCCATAATGCCAGTATTAACTTCATTGATTAATTTTTCGTTATCGCTGGTATCCTTTTCTTCGACAATTTTTTGAACAAGCCCTGATGTGTTCCGCACTATCCTGCCGTAACCTTTAGGATCGGTAAGCTGGACGGTGAGTAAGCCTAGCGATTTGTCACTCACGTTTGCCAATAATGCCTGTACGGTAGCCAATTTTAGTAAAGGTACGTCGCCATACAGTATCAATACGGTATCAGCATCGCCGATCTGGTCGGCGACTTGCTGTACCGCATGACCTGTACCAAGCTGTTGTTTTTGCTCTATCCAAGTGGCTTCTAGCTGACTTAGGCTTTCCCTGACCAATTCACCGCCATGACCATAAACAATCTTGATCTTATTGTCGGGCAATTGTTTGCTCATATCGTAAACATGCTCCAATAGTGAGCGGTCAGCTATTTTGTGCAGGATTTTTGGGATTTCCGAGCGCATACGTGTGCCTTTGCCAGCGGCCAGAATGATTGTAGTTAATTTCATTTCTAATACCTAAAAGCTGATGGTTGAAAACTTTTTGAACGCAAGAGGTCATAATAATAGCTTTTCATAAACAAAAAAGCCCGTTAGTACATTCCATACTAACGGGCTAATGTTCATTTTGACATGGTGAGAAATAACGTTTAACCGCCGCGCTTTCTTAGTCTGTCCAATGTCCTTAATTGCATGATAGCCTCCGCCAATTTCGCTTGGGCGGTTACGTAATCTATTTTACCGGACTTGTCGGCCAAGGCTTCTTCTGCTCTTATTTTCGCTTCGATGGCGGCGGCTTCATCTATGTCTTTCGCACGTATTGCTGTATCAGCCAACACGGTGATTAAATGGGGCTGCACTTCCAGCATTCCACCGGAAACGTAGAAAGGGTAACTTTCTGTTTCGCTGACTTTAACGCGTACTTCGCCGGGTTTCAAGCGGGTAATAAATGGCGCGTGACGAGGCGAAATACCGACTTCGCCCAGTTCAGCAGGTGCAAATACCATTTCCGCTAAGCCAGAAAAGATTTCCTTTTCGGCACTAACGATGTCTACATGTACGGTCATGACCATAATATTCTCTGAATTTTGTCAGCTTATTTCATGTTCTTGGCTTTTTCCAGCACTTCTTCTATCGTGCCGACCATGTAAAACGCTTGCTCAGGAATAGCATCATACTCGCCATCAATAATACCTTTAAATCCTGCGATGGTGTCTTTCAAGCTTACGTATTTTCCTGGCGATCCGGTAAACACTTCGGCGACAAAGAATGGCTGTGACAAGAAACGTTGCATTTTACGCGCCCTGGATACAGTCAGCTTGTCTTCTTCGGAAAGCTCGTCCATACCTAGAATGGCGATAATATCGCGCAACTCTTTATAACGTTGCAAGATACCTTGCACCTTACGGGCGACATCATAATGTTCTTGCCCTATTACTAAAGGATCAAGCTGGCGGCTGGTCGAATCCAAAGGATCAATCGCAGGGTAAATACCCAACTCAGCGATTTGACGGGACAATACCACCGTCGCATCCAAATGCGCGAATGTTGTCGCTGGCGAAGGATCGGTTAAGTCATCCGCTGGTACGTAAACCGCTTGTATCGACGTGATAGATCCGGTCTTGGTTGAAGTAATACGTTCTTGCAACACACCCATTTCTTCCGCAAGTGTCGGTTGATAACCCACCGCAGAAGGCATACGACCTAACAGCGCAGAGACTTCTGTTCCTGCCAAGGTATAACGGTAGATATTGTCCACGAAGAACAACACGTCACGACCTTCATCACGGAAGTATTCCGCCATTGTCAAGCCAGTCAACGCGACGCGTAGCCTGTTTCCAGGTGGCTCGTTCATCTGTCCGTAAACCAGGGACACTTTGTCTATTACGTTAGAGTCCGTCATTTCGTGGTAGAAATCGTTCCCTTCACGAGTACGCTCACCAACACCCGCAAACACAGAATAACCGCTATGTTCGATAGCAATATTACGGATCAGCTCCATCATATTGACAGTCTTTCCCACACCCGCACCACCGAATAAACCGACTTTACCACCCTTGGTGAAAGGGCAGACTAAATCGATAACCTTAATGCCAGTTTCCAACAATTCATTGGCTGCTGCTTGGTCTGCATAACTGGGTGCTTCACGGTGGATGCCCCATTTTACCTTTTCACCAATAGGGCCTTTTTCGTCTATCGGTTGACCCAACACGTTCATGATACGGCCTAAGGTTTCTTTACCCACTGGCACGGCAATCGGCGCTTTGGTGTTACTTACGGACAGGCCACGGCTTAAGCCGTCGGTACTACCCATAGCGATAGTCCTTACCACGCCATCACCTAATTGTTGCTGAACTTCCAGCACCAAGTCTTTGCCTTCTACGTTTAACGCATCATAAACCTTAGGCATATCTTCGCGTGAAAACTCCACGTCAACAACCGCACCTATGATCTGAACGACTTTACCCAAACTCATTGAGTTATCCTCTTAAATAATAATTCGCTTAGCTTAATGCTCTAAACCGCTGCCGCACCGGCTACGATTTCTGAAATTTCTTGCGTGATCGCAGCTTGCCGCGCCTTGTTATAAATCAATTGCAATTCTTTGATAAGATTTCCGGCATTGTCGGATGCGCTCTTCATCGCTACCATCCGCGCAGCCTGCTCACAGGCATTATTTTCCACTAAGCCTTGGTAGACAATGGATTCTATATATCTGGTAAGCAAATGGTCGAGAACTTCCTTGGCATCTGGCTCATAGATATAGTCCCAATATCCGCTTAAAGTTTCCTCGATTTCATCGGCAACAACAGGCAACATTCTGTTAACAGTTGGTTGTTGTGTCATGGTATTGACAAATTCGTTGTTGACTACATACAACTCGTCGATACGGCCTTCGGCATAGGCATCCAGCATGATTTTGATAATGCCGACAATATCATTCAAATGCGGTGCATCACCCAGCTTTACAACTTGTCCAACCAAATGGGTTTTTAAGTTGCCAAAGAAACCGGAAGCTTTTGTGCCTATAGTGCAAACATCGACTTCAATACCTGTTTTTTCCCACTCTATTAGGTAGGTCAGGGTTTTTCTGAATAGGTTTGCATTCAGCCCACCGCACAACCCTCTATCCGAGCTAACTACGATAATTCCCACGCGCTTAACTTCACGCGCAACAAGAAAACCGTGCTTATACTCAGGATTGGCATGTGCCAAATGCTTGATGATCTGACCAATTTTTTTTGAGTAAGGCCGCGTCGCTTGCATCCGGTCTTTGGTTTTGCGCATTTTACTCGCAGCAACCATTTCCATTGCACGCGTGATCTTTTGCGTATTTTTAATACTGGCAATCTTACTTCGTATTTCTTTACCAACAGCCATTAGAAACCCTTGTTACCAACTGTGCGTTTTAACGAAAGATTCAATAGCCGTCTTCATGCCTTGCTTTATGTCATCTGAAAAATCACCGGTCTTGTTGATGTTGTCCATCAACGCAGCATGTTCAGATTTCATGTAAGACAGCAATGCCGCCTCAAAAGCCAAAACTTTGTTGACTTCGACTGTGTCCAAAAAGCCTTCGTTAGCAGCAAAAAGCGATACTGCCATTTGGGCAACAGACATGGGCGAATACTGGTTTTGCTTCATCAATTCAGTGACGCGTTGACCACGTTCTATCTGCTTGCGGGTGCTTTCATCTAAATCGGAAGCAAACTGCGCGAACGCCGCTAATTCTCTGTATTGCGCCAAATCGAGACGAGTACCACCGCCCAGCTTTTTGATAATCTTGGTTTGTGCAGCACCACCAACACGAGAAACCGATAAGCCAGCGTTTACCGCAGGACGAATGCCTGAGTTAAACAAATTGCTTTCCAGGAAGATCTGTCCGTCCGTAATTGAAATCACGTTAGTGGGCACGAAAGCCGACACGTCGCCACCTTGAGTTTCGATGATGGGTAATGCTGTCAATGATCCGGTTTTGCCTTTCACTTTGCCGCCCGTCAGTTTTTCAACTTCAGCGGCGTTAATGCGAGATGCCCTCTCCAACAGACGTGAGTGTAAATAAAACACGTCACCTGGATAGGCTTCACGACCTGGTGGACGACGGAGCAGCAACGATACCTGACGGTAAGCCCACGCTTGTTTGGTCAAATCATCGTAAATGATGAGTGCATCTTCACCGCAATCCCTGAAGTATTCGCCCATTGAGCAACCTGTGTAAGGTGCTATAAACTGCAATGCAGCAGATTCTGAAGCAGATGCCACGACGACAATGGTGTGATCCATCGCGCCATGTTCTTCTAGCTTGCGTACCACGTTAGCAATGGATGAACGTTTTTGACCAATAGCCACATAGATACATTTAATGCCTGTACCTTTTTGGTTAATGATGGCATCAATAGCAATAGCAGTTTTTCCAGTTTGGCGATCACCAATAATCAATTCGCGCTGACCCCTACCGATTGGGATCATCGCATCAATGGATTTCAATCCTGTCTGCACTGGCTGGTCTACCGATTGCCGAGCAATTACGCCAGGGGCAATTTTTTCGATAGGTGCGGTTTCAGTGGTGGCGATAGCGCCTTTACCGTCTATGGGATTACCCAAAGCATCAACAACGCGACCTAACAATGCCCGTCCAATAGGAACTTCCAGAATTTTACCTGTGCATTTGACGGTGTCGCCTTCTGAAATGTGCTGATAAGCACCCAGGATGACCGCGCCGACGGAATCCCGTTCCAGGTTGAGCGCCATACCAAAGGCATTGCCTGGAAATTCCAGCATTTCGCCTTGCATGGCTTGGGACAGCCCATGAATACGCACAATACCATCGGTTACACTGACAACAGTGCCTTCGGTGTGGGATTCTGCGCTAAGATCAAAGTTTTCGATCTTCTTTTTTATCAGATCACTGATTTCAGATGGATTTAATTGCATGTTCTATTTCTCACTCTTACAGTAGAGCCTTTTGCAAATTTTGGAGTTGACCTCTGACGGAACCATCAATAACTTGGTCGCCTGCACGTACCAGGACACCGCCTATTAATGATTTATCCAAGGCCACATTCATGTGAACTTTTTTGCTTAATGTTTTTTCCAAGGTTGCAACAAACTTTTGTTGTGATTCCTTGGTAAAAGCGAAAGCAGTTAATACTTCGACGGCTATATAACCTTCATCTTCCGCTTTTTGCTCTTCAAAAAGTCTGGCGATGTCAGGCAATAATGCCAATCTGTTATTTTGTACTAACAATTGCAGGAAATTAACCCCTTCGTTGTCGATTTGTCCTTTGCTTACATCAAGTAACAATTCGGTAAGCCTGCCTTTCTTGACTTTCGGATTATCAACCAGCTCCGATATTTCTTTGCTGCTAATGACTGCCGATAGGAAAGCCAAGCTTTCCGACCATTTTGCAGCGGATGTCGTTTCTTTGGCTCGCTTAAATACCGCAGAAGCATAGGGTCTCGCTAAGGTCGCCAATTCACTCATATTATGACCTTATAAACGTTTTGAGATTTTATTCACAATCTCTTGGTGTTTGGTTTTGTCGATTTCCGCAACCAAAATTTGTTCTGCTGCGGCGACGGCCAGAACAGCAACTTCTTTACGCAAGATTTCCTTGCTATGTTGAACTTCTTGATCTATTTGCGCTTTTGCGGCAATAATCAAGCGGTCGCCTTCTTTTTTGGCAGTGTTTTTGGATTCTTCAACGATCTCGTTAGCTTGTCTTTGTGCCAAACTAACAATATCAGATGATTGGTCTTTAGCGGTTTTTAAAAGCCCTTTGGCCTTTTGTTCCGCCACCAACATGTCTTCATGACCTTTTTCAGCCGCCGCCAAACCGTCAGCTATTTTCTTTTTACGTTCTTCTAAAGCGGCAAATAATACTGGCCAAACATACTCCATGACAAACCAAACAAGGAGTGCAAAGGTAATCATTTGGCCAATCAGAGTAATATTGATACTCATGGACTGTTCCTCGCGTGACTGTTATATTTAAAGCCTTAGCCCGCTGCCGCTGCCTGTACCGCTGACAAGAATGGATTTGCAAAGGTGAAGAACAGCGCCAAACCCACACCGATCATGGTCACAGCATCCAACAAGCCAGCAACGATGAACATTTTGACTTGCAACATAGGCACCATTTCTGGTTGACGTGCCGCGCCTTCCAGGAATTTTCCACCCAGCAAACCGAAACCGATAGCGGTTCCCAACGCACCCATACCCAAAACCAGACCGACAGCAATCGCGGTCATACCTTGAACATCAGCGATTAATTTAGCAATTTCCATGACAACTCCAAACGTAGTGTAATTAAAAGTAAGTTATAAATAGTTAATGGGCTTCTTCGTGCGCCATGCTCAGGTAGACGATAGTCAATACCATGAAGATAAAGGCTTGTAAGGTGATAATTAATATATGAAATATTGCCCAAGGTAAGCTCAATACAGGCTGCAGATACGCAGGCAATAAAGCAATCAACATAAATATCAATTCACCTGCATACAGGTTACCAAACAACCGAAGTGCAAGTGAAATCGGCTTCGCCAGATATTCGACAAAGTTAAGCAGCAGGTTAAAAGGGATCAACAGCCAGTGGTTAAATGGGTGAAACAGCAATTCCTTGGAAAAATTCCACAACCCTTTGATTTTCAGATTGTAAAAAATAATTAGGCAGAATACTGATATGGATAAGGCGAAAGTCGCGTTTAAATCGGTACTTGGCACTACGCGCAAATAAGGAATGCCCATGACTGAACCAATAGCTGGCAATAGGTCTATAGGGAACAAATCCATGAAGTTGAACAGGAAAACCCAGCAAAAAATGGTCAGAGCGAGTGGTGCAATCAGTTTGCTATGCCCATGAAAGCTGTCTTTGACTTGGGTATCGACAAATTCGACCATCATTTCGACGAAATTTTGAACAAGGCCAGGAACTTCTGCCGTGGCATTTTCTGCTGCTTTCTTAAAAAACCAGACAAACAGCCCGCCTAATACAGCCGAAAAAAACAGGGTGTCCAGGTGTAATGTCCAAAATCCCTCACCCACGCTTAGTGGGGTCAAGTGATGGATGATATAACCGGTTGCACCTTCTTCGGCGTGAGCTTCGGTAGCCATTGTTCCTCTCAAAAAATATTCAGCGCAGCCTGATTAATTCGCTGCATCTTAATTAAACTTAACGCAGCTCTTTTTCACTGCATTAAGAGCGCAAACCAAAAAACCGACAAGGCAGCGACATAAGCTACCATCAGCGGTACAATTTCAATGCTTGGGATTTGAAAAATCAACATGAACAGTGCCACTGTCAACAACAGCTTCACTGATTCACCCACGTAGAAAGATCGTAAAATCTTCCTCGCGTCTTGCTCCGCCGATCCAGCCACGCGGAGCGCAAAATACAGATTTGGAATGAGCGCGGCTAACCCGCCTATGGTTGCTGAGAAGGCTTTTTGCCATCCTCCAACACCAAAACCCAAGCTAACTACCGCGATTATCAATACTTGATAGCCCAGGATTTTAGCGACAGTAGATGAACCTCTAGCCGCCACAAAACCTCCAAATACATTAGTTTGAGGATTATATCTGTCAGGACGCACTAAATCAAGGTGGATAAGTTAACATGCGAAAGCAACGCTGAGTTTTTAACCTGCTTTCCGAACACAAATCTGACTCTAAAAAATATTTGAGGTCTTTCAGTTGCGCTTATATCACTCTTGATTAAGCGCTTTCGATTAACCAACAACTAACTATCGTTAATCTGCATTCCCTTAATCATCATCATCAATTCACTTCTTTGCCTCTTAAGCGGCTCAATCTCTGCTTCAAGTGCAGCAATATTTTCGGCTACCGTGCCTTTAGATTCGTTCATCTTCTTTAGCATTTGCAAACGATTTTCGATTTTTTTCTTGTGGTCTTTAATTTGGTGCATTAATGGTGTCAATACATCGTTGCTCCACGCCCCTGCATCGGCATGTGCCTGCCTGAGTATGTTCCTAGCCCTTGCAATCAAGGTGCTATAAAGCCTGTTGATTACAGCACTCTGCTCGGTCATCGTCGTCTTGGCACTGACTCGGAAAGTTTCGCCTTCCGCAAACACTTGCTCAAGCTCAAACTGGTACTGTTTAATCGAGAATAGCTGAGGTTCTATCTCTTTAAAGCCATATTCATCATAGAATTTTTTGTGTATAGCTTTGACCAGACGGCGGGTTTCGTTGGTAATATCGACCGAATCTTGCAGCAAATCACGTAAATCATCAAACAATTTGCGAATGCTTTGTTTCATGCCGTAAGTCGTCAGGCTTTTCGACATACCATGCTTGGTATTTTTGATGATGGCATCAATTCTTTCCTTAGAGAAAGAATCAATCAACATCTTGGCCTGAACAATAAATACGATGCGACTGGCCTGGAAGTTTTCAATGTTGGACATGTACAGATTTTGCCGATCACGGGTTTCCGCCATCAACTTACCCGTCATATCCTGATTTTGAAAGTCAATTTTCTTAAATTCCTCAAGCTGCGAGATTCCGTTTGCCAGTGACGATTCCGTTAAACTTAGTGACTCATTGACCAAAAAGCCAATGTCTCTGGTAACAATTTCCATCAGGATATTGCGCCGTTGTTTGACGATATCCTCCGCTAGATAAGTCTCTAATAACGAAATCCTGCTTCTTTCCAGCAAGACTTTATCTTGTTTAACTTTGGCAAGCAATGCTTGCTTAGCAGATACGGGAAAAATAGCCCCTTCTTCAATTTTTAAGGTGGTTGCGGAGGTTTTAACTTGCGACTGGATCGATGCTTGATAACCCGTATCACCTGACAAATCATCCCACATAGAATCGATTTTGTTCATTACTACCGCCAAACCGCGCTTGCTACCACCACGGGCATGACATACGTGGTTACGCCACATATCCATATCACTCTTGGTGACACCGGTATCTGCGGCAATGACAAACACGACGGCTTGAGCGCTGGGCAACATACTTAAGGTCAGCTCGGGCTCTGCTCCCAGGGCACTCAAGCCAGGGGTATCGAGGATGGTTAAGCCTTCTTTTAATAGCGGATGGGGGAGGCTGATGATGGCATGCCGCCAACACGGGACTTCCACTTTTTCTGGATTAATAATGCCTTGCTCGGCCGCTTCACGTTCATTCCATAAGCCCAGCTTATCAGCAAGCTCACGGTCAACCATTTTTGTGGCTACCAATGCCTTGAAGGCTTCCTGCATTTGCGCTGGCGAGTTAAAATCTAAATCGATTTGCTTCCATCTTTCGGGTGTATTTTTAAACTCCGCCATAGAAATATCTTCAAGCCGACTTTCAATTTCTAACAAGCGGATATGGTCACCGCCTTCTACATCGTGAAAGAGTTCCGTTGGCGGCATGGTCGTACGTCCGGGCGAAGACGGAAGTAGCCCAAAACCTATTTCAGCAAAAAACAGAGCATTGATGAGTTCACTTTTACCGCGCGAAAATTCTGCAACGAAAGCCAACGTTATACGGTCTTGTTGCAGACAACTAAGCACATTCAGAATGGTGCTGTTACTGTGGGGATCGTTCACATCGTAGCGTATACGCCACTGATGATACATTTCTATACCCTGTATCAACTTTGCTCGCCATAGCGAGTATTCGTGCATTTGCTCTTTAAATTCCATATTACTTATAGCAAGCCCTTGGTTTCTGACATGGTTTTATAAGTAAGAATAGTCATCTTATCAGCTATATTACAGCTCGCTAATTGTAGGCTACATCCGTGGAACTGTAAGTTTTAGTAAGCTTATTTTTGATACCTGTTTAACATTAAATGCCATGCTGCTTCCGGTACTGAAGTATTGCGTCCAATTGGCTGCCCGCATAAGTTTCAATGTAGTCGATAATATTTTCCAGTGTAATAATCGCTAACACCGGAATTTTAAAGCAATCCGTGACTTCCTGAATAGCAGAATGTCCATTTTGCGCTTTTTCCTGCCTGTCCAGCGCGATCAAAACGCCTGCTGGAACAGCACCCGCACGTAAAATAATATCAACGGATTCTCTAACTGAGGTGCCAGCAGTGATAACATCATCAACGATTAGCACTCTGCCTTGTAAGCTGGAACCCACTAAATCACCGCCTTCACCGTGATCTTTGGCTTCTTTGCGATTAAATGCAAAAGGAATGTCGCTGGCTGTTATTTGTGCGTAGGCAATGGCGGTTGCAGTCACCAAAGGAATGCCTTTATAGGCTGGCCCGTACAAAATATCGGGCTTTATATCCGATTGTATGAGTGCCTGGGCATAGAACTTGCCCAACTTGCTCAATTTTGCACCGGTGTTAAACAGACCGGTGTTGAAAAAATAAGGGCTAATTCGACCTGATTTTAGCTGAAATTCACCGAATTTCAGTACGCCGCAGTCCAGCGTGTAGGCAATAAATTCTTTTTGATAGTTGTGCATTAAGGTTATTGTTCAGTTGTTTGCCATTGAATTATATCTTAACTTTGAATTTTGTCGGCTTTAGCCTAAAAATACCCTAGCAACCCTGCTCAGGAATGCAAATCCGATAATGGCAATTGTCGTTATAATGACCACCAACCGCCACCCAGTACCAAGCTGATTGTTATTCGGTTCTATATGCCAAAAAACATATCTCCTGCAATATGCCATGAAATCCTATAAATACCAGCCTGAACCGCACCAAAACACACTGCCGTCAGGCATCCCTTATATTGTGGCGAATGAAGCGGCTGAACGGTTTAGCTATTACGGGATGAGGGCGATTCTGGTTGTGTTTATGACACAATATATGACAAACAGCACGGGCGCATTGGCGGTCATCTCCGAACAAGAAGCACAAGGCTATTTTCACCTATTCGTGTCGGCGGTTTATTTTATGCCGATGTTAGGCGCGTTAGTATCGGACGGTGTTTTAGGCAAATATCGAACCATCATTTTGTTATCTTTGGTCTACTGCTTAGGTCACTTAGCCCTGGCTATTGATAGCACACTTATGGGCTTACTGCTTGGTCAGAGCTTAATTGCCTTGGGTGCTGGCGGCATAAAACCCTGTGTTTCTGCCCACGTAGGCGACCAATTTGGAGAACATAATCAACATCTGATTGGTAAAGTATTTAGCTGGTTTTATTTTTCTATCAACTTGGGGGCTTTTGCAGCCATGTTGATTAGCCCTTGGCTGCTGCAACATTATGGTGCATCGGTAGCATTTGCAGTTCCAGGCGTATTAATGCTGATTGCAACCGTTATTTTCTGGTCTGGACGTTATCAGTTCGTCCATATAAAGCCTGCGGGTATCGGCTTTATAAAAGCAATGATTAGCCCACATGGAATGACAACTTTAGCGAAATTAGCGTCTGTTTATGTCTTTATTGCCGTTTTTTGGGCGCTTTTTGAACAAATTGGCTCATCGTGGATATTGCAAGCCCAAAAAATGGATCGCGTTATTTTTGGTATTGAGCTGCTGCCATCACAAATTCAAGCCGCGAATCCATTACTTATCATGTTGCTAACCCCGCTGTTCACTTACATCCTCTATCCCTTTTTAAATACCTTGTTCAATCTTACCGCCATAAGGAAAATGGCCATCGGGCTATTCCTCACGGTCATTGCCTTTGCTGCTGCCAGCATTATTCAAATGCAATTAGACCAAGGCAATGCCCCTAACATTAGCTGGCAGCTTATCGCCTACCTCATACTCACCTCGGCAGAAGTCATGATCTCCATTACTTGCCTTGAGTTCTCCTATCGACAAGCACCTAACACTATGAAATCATTCGTGATGGCATTTTATTTTTTGTCGATAGCCGTTGGCAATTTATTCACCAGCGCAGTCAATTTTTTTATTCATAATGCCGATGGCACCAGCAAGCTCGCGGGTGCCAGCTATTTTTGGTTTTTTACTATTATAATGTTGATTACAGCGGTATTATTCTTGTGGACAAGTTCGCATTTCCAAGAAAAAAACACTTTCTGCGATGACCTTGGCTAATATATCTTCTATACTCTAACGGACGAACTTTTACGTACAAATTGAGGCAATAATGAAATTTACACTGCTAACCTTGGAATTGCTTGTTTCCATGCCGTTATCAGCGGGCGTTTATAAATGCACGGATGCCAGTGGCAACAAAACCTATCGTTCAAAACCCTGTGCAGAGGGGCAAAACAAAGTTGAGCTAAATGTGAAAACAGGCGGTTCCACGGATCTTAATCAACAAGAAAACCAGAAAGCGTTGTCGCAACAAGAACAGGAAGCTAAAGAGGCACAAAAAAAACTTGAAGAACAAGATCCACTCCAAAAACAGTCACCATTAAAACAAAGCACTCTGGATGAAAATGCTAAAAACCAGTTTTTGATAAAAAATAATCCCCAAAAATATTCAGCCTTTGCCACTCCACCCTATAAGCTTGATGATTTAACACCCTTAGTTAAAATTTACCAAAATAGACTACCAGATGTTGAACGGTTTAGACGGCAAGCGACTGAAAAGTCACTCGCCACAGGTCAATGTGGACGAGTTGAATCCGTGGAATTAAGTGATAAAAGCACGAAAGATGCGTTGGCTATCCTTGTGGATTGCAGCTCGGCGAAAAAATTCTATGTCTCTGAACAGAAATTGGCAGTAAATCCGCAATGATACCGCCGAAAACCATACTCATTACCGGTTGTTCAACCGGTATTGGTTATGCCACAGCTATCGAATTAAAAGCCCGTGGTCATAAAGTTATCGCGAGCGCGAGAAAAGAGGAAGATGTTTCCCGTTTGCAACAAGAAGGTTTCCTGACTGTTCAACTAGATTTAGCTGACAGTAAAAGCATTACAAAGGCCGTCAAAAAAGCTTTAGTGCTGACCGACAATAACATTGACGTACTATTCAACAATGCTGCTTTTGGTCAGCCAGGAGCCGTCGAAGACTTAAGTCGTGAAGTCCTAAGATTCCAGTTTGAAACCAATGTCTTCGGTACCCAGGAATTGACCAACCTATTGATTCCTGTGATGCGTAAGCAAGGTCATGGACGAATTATCTACAATAGTTCGATCCTGGGACTGGTCGCCATGACCTACCGAGGAGCTTATAACGCCAGCAAATATGCCCTGGAAGGCTTGGCAGATACTTTAAGACTGGAATTGCATGGCAGTAATATCTCGGTTTCACTTATAGAGCCTGGTCCAATCTTGACCCATTTCAGGAAAAATTCTTTTTCCTTATATAAGAATAACATAGCTACAGAATCCAGCTTTCATAAAGCCACCTACGCACGTATGGAAGAACGCCTGCAAACAGAGGGCGGGGCAGTTCCCTTCACTCTGCCTGCCAGAGCCGTCGCAGAAAAAGTTATCCATGCCGTAGAATCAACAAGCCCAAAAATACGTTATTTCGTCACTTTCCCCACCTATCTTTTCGCCTTCCTCAAACGTCTGTTGCCAACATCTTGGCTGGATAAGCTGCTTAGAAGCGTTTAATGCAATTTCAACAAGAGGCTTTTATCGATTGCCCTTATTGTGGTGAATCTATTGCTGTCCTAGTGGATGATTCATCAGGGGAGCAAAGTTATTACGAAGATTGCTCGGTCTGCTGTGCGCCCATTTTATTCCTATTAACCGAGGATGAATTTGGAGACAGTCACATTGATGTCAAAAGAGATGATGATTAAACAACCGCTTTAATCCTGTTCAGTTACCATTAATATTGATTTGTTAGTATTGGTCACCCTATCTTTTCAGTTGCTTTCGGGTAAAAGCCTACCAAACATGATAGAATTGCAGGCGGTACAAAATAATTGACCAAAACAACGCTATACACACTTGGGATTAGTCCAAATATGAAAACCTTAAAAACAATCGTTCTTTCTTCCCTCATTGCTATGGCTATGGGTGCTTTTTCTACAGTCGTTCTAGCAGAAGCTGGTGAGGGCAGAGTTTCGTATTCACCAGCTGATGCTATTGACTTGGTAGTCGGTAAAATCAAGGAAGCACAAGCGGCTGTCGCATCTGGCGCAAAAGGTGATGATGTTTACAAAATCATCAAACAAGGCATGGATTACAGCAAAGAAGTTAATGCTAATGACGTAGTTGACAGAGAACGCTCACGCGCTAACGATGTATTGAAAAAAGCCAGAACGATGGCGAAGAATAACTCAATGCAAGGTATTGAGGAACATTTAACAAAAGCAGAAAAAGCTTTTGCAGATTTGAAGCCATTAATTTAATTCAGTAAACCCTGCCAGTGCTGTTAGAACGCTGGCAGGGTTAATCTACTTGTTGCTTACAATTAATCTGATTTAATCAAATATTTTGACAGCATACGTACTGACATTCTTGTTGCCTACGTTCATCAGCATTCCATAAGTACACTAACCTTAAATTGATTGACAGATTCTCAGTTCAATCATCTTCGCTGTCATCAGCCACTAAAATATCCAACGCTTTTTCCGTCACCTTACATACAATGCGCCATCAGTTTTCGTAGCAAATACTTATAAATTCAATTACTTGAATATTTTTGTTCTGAAGCCATCTTTTTATTTTCTCCCTTTTCCACTTTTTTATTCCACAGGCCGTTGGCGGCATAGCAGTTTCAGCCCCATTTCAGCCAGTTGGGCAGTGACGCTGCCAGCCAGAACGGCCACAGCAACATCAGCAACCGATACGCCATCGGCACGGAAACCGCCGTTGCTTGGGGCAAGGATAGACTCCTGTCTTGATACCAATTTAAATCAAACGCCGAAGACTGGTTACCCGTGATCTGCATATCGGGCGAGCCGCCCAATAAGCCCTGCTCCACCGCAAACACCAGGATTGCCAAGGAGAATACGGTGAACAGGTCAATGATGAGTTGTAATTTTTAAATGTGAAAAAAAGTTACTTTGAATAGGCGATGAAAATTGTTTTTGAAATCTGCATTATGTAAGACTTTATGAGCTAAAAAATATCACTCCTTATTAAAAATAATTTGTACTGAATGTATCTTATAATTGTTACAAAACTTTATTACCGCAATTTTAATACTATAATTGACACGCATTAATAAAGAGTCCATTCTGAATAAAATCAATAATTATCGTAAGTTACTTATTGATTTTAATAGGCTAGTTGATTTTTCTAGTACAGAAACTGAAAGTAAGGCATAACATAAAAACTTAATTTTCCTGAGAAAAAAAATGAATATAAATAATATAATTGTTACATCTACCTTAATTGCATTAACAGGTTGTGCTACAACAGGCGAAAACCTAAAAGGCAATGTTTATAGGGCTGGACAGGTTAATACTACCCAGGCAGCAAGAACAATAAAAATAACAGCTGTTTTACCAGCTCAAATTGAGGTTGATAACGCAGAGCAGAAAAAGCAAGCAATGGTTATTGGTGGAGTACTAGGGGCATTAGCTGGTGGTCTCGGTGGAGGGCTTGGCGGCTTAGGTGGTGGTGAAACATTTGGTACTACCGCAGGTGGTGCTGGATTAGGTGTAGCTGCTGGGTCTTTGGTGGCAGATAAGGTATTGGTTGAAGGTGTATCAATAGCTTATGTTGAAAATGGTAAATTATTTACTTCTGCTCAAGTTGGTAAATTATGTGAGTTCAAACCTAATGCAACAGCCTTAATAATATCCACTGGACCTAATGAAACACGCATTCAACCAAATGCAGTTTGCCCGGTACCAGTAGAGAAATAGTATGAAAAAGTTAATTTATTTTTTTCTATTATTTAGTAGGTTAGCAATCGCTGATCCTTCACTTACTGACCAATTGAATGCCCTTGATAATGCACAAACACAATCTATAGCTGCACAACAAACTGAACAAAAAAGATTAGAAGATATAACTATTAAACAACGTAACGCTGATCGTAGATTACAAGAGAAATCTATGCAGATGCGAGCTGAAGCGAATAAGGCTGCTATTGAAAGAGCTAGAGTCGCAGCGAGTAAAGTAGAAGCAGAAAGACTGCAAGATAAAGCCAGATCTCAAACGCAAGAAGATGAAGAGCGTGCATATATCAAGCAACAATCAGCCTTAAAAATAGAACAAGAAGCCTTAGAAACACAACGCCTTAAAGCGAAAGCAGATTTAGAGGCTGCTATAGCAAATGACAGAATTAAAACTGTTTCAGAAGAAACCGCTTTAGCTAGAAAAAAAGAGGCTACGGAAATCGACGTAGTTCAATCGGGTGCTGATGTTAATAGAACAGTAGCAGGTGGAGTAAATTCTTATTTATCTGGTACTGGAAATGAGGGGCTCTATAAATTTTTAGTTGTTATTTCTCTGGTTATTTTAGTTTTGTTAGTTGTCGTTATCGGTTGGTTATTTTACAATCGGAAGAAGTCAAATGAGAAAGCTAATTCTATTAAAGTTAATAATGCATCTCCACTAGATTCTGACAATCAAGAGAATTTATAAGGGGATGAAAATGATTGTTAAACAATCTAGTTTAATCATCACATTATCAATCAGCTTGCAGATACAAAGCGGTAACGTAAGTGCTTTTGATCTATCAGATGTAACTAGTGCTGTTGATCAAGTTAACTCTATAGCTAAACAATTAAATGCACCTCAGCCTTTACCAACTAATCCAACTCCAACGCCAACAGCAACAGCATCAACAATAACAAAAGTTCCAGCAGAGTTTCAAGGTAAA
>SHZQ01000070.1 GCA_009695535.1 Methyloglobulus sp. | reverse complement strand
ATACGGTACAGTCCGTCTATCGATATGTTGGTAAAAGAATTCAAATGCTTAGGAGTCAACCCTGAGCAAGTTTGCTTTGAAATAACCGAGACCGTAGCCGAGCGCGATTATAAGTAAGCCATTCATTTCATGAGCTTGTTGAAAAGCCGTTTAGGTTGCCAATTATCCCTGGATGATATTGGTATTGGGTCGAGCAATCTGGCGAATCTGTCCAAAGTTAATGTTGATTATTTGAAAATAGACGGGTCGTTCATTAATGATATTTTGTTTGATCCGTATTCTGAATTAGTGGTTAAGTTTATAACGTCTGCCGCCAAACTTTACGGTCGTAAAACGATAGCTGAATATGTTGAGAATACCCAGCAGTTTGAAAAGATGAGAGAATTAAGCGTTGATTATGCCCAAGGTTATTTCACGGGGAAACCGGAAATGTTGTTTGATCCTATACTAAATTAATAAGACATTGCAAAAAAAAGGCCACGTTTAAGTGGCCTTTTTAAGTTTATTCAAAATGGATTATTTTTTCACCAATTCTTTAACTTTGGCCATAATCCCAGCAGGATCGATGCCTTGATGTGGGAATTGTTCCCAAAGACCACCACAGCCTTCCTTGTATGTGCCTAAATGGGCAAATTTCGGCGTTAAGCCGCGCTCCAGCAGCCAAGAACCGTAACGGCTACCTAAACCTGTTTTCTTGTTAAACGATTCGACAACAAGCACCATTGGCGATTTACCGACTTTAGCCAATATGTCTTCGTCGATAACATTCAAGGTTGGTTTGTTAATCAAGCCAACATCAATGCCTTCCGCTTTCAAACGTTCCACTGCATCCAAGGCACGGTACAAAGTTTCACCGAAAGCGATAACATAACCTGCCGTGCCTTCGCGGATAACTTCATCTTTGCCGGGAACGAATTTGTAGCTACCACCAAAGAATTCGTTGCCCTTGTCATCCAAAATCAATGGCGTTTTAGAACGGGTTGAGAATACGAAACGTAAGCCTGGATCAAAGAAAATCTTTTCCACAACCGCTTTCATTTGGTTAGGATCGGCTGGAAAATATAAACCAGTCGCATAGCCATCAGACAAGCCGTTGTCGGCGAACATGTTATTCAGACCGAAATGGCAAGTGTTGTCCGCCATGTCGTCGATGCCGGAATGTGAAAAGTGACTTAACACGTTGGAGTTATTCAAACGTGCCATGGTGATTTCGGACATTAGCATTTCCAAGAACGCGCTGAAAGTGCCGAAAATACCTTGTTTGCCTGCTTCCATACCGAAACCAGCGGCGGCGGAGAAGTTACCGCGCTCCATGATGCCAGATGAAATGAACGAATCTGGGAATGCCGCATGGATTTTGTGCAAGCCACATGAGCCTTCTAAGTCAGAATCTATAACGCGAACTTTGGCTTTACGATCCGCTTCGCTCATGCTATTCATAGCGGTAACTACAGCATCACCGAACACGTTGCGGTTGGCATCCCATTTATCGCTTGAACCCAAGAAGGTATCCGTCATTTTAGGAGCAACAACGGCTTTCAAGAACTCAACAGCAGCAGTATGTCCGCGTGTTTCCAAATATTCTAAGGCTACTTTTACGGAGACGACATCATGGCCGTGGGTTGAGCCTTCCAAGCCAACTATGCCAGGACACATTTTGCGGTAGTTGATGATGGCAACTGGCCCATCAGTATTGATGGCTTTGCAGATGTTGGCATACAAGCTGTCTAAATCTTCGCCATCGCCTTCCAATACGGTCAAACCGTGGCCTGCCAAGGTTTTTGCGGTTGAGCAACCTTTCAGGTATTTGGAGGGATGACCTGCGATAGTGACATCATTGTCGTCGATAATTAATTTGACGTTCAAGCCTTGAGCTACTGCCAAACGTGCGGCTTCGGCATCGTCGCCTTCTTGTTGTGAGCCGTCTGAGCCTAAGCAGAACAAGGTTTTGCTAGGGTTGGCAATAGCGACACCGTTAACATAGGGCCACATGTGACCTAAACGACCAGAACTGAATTTAACACCTGGGGTAAAGCCTAATTCAGGATGTCCTGGTAAGTGCGAATGCGCGGCGCGGTATTCGGTTAATTTTTCGGCTGGCATATCGCCGTTTAACACAGACATCAAGTATTGCGTGGCAACGCGATGCCCAGCTTCATCAAAGAAGGTTGGTACGTATTTGTCTGAGCCACGGAATAGAGCATCCATAATCATGACTTCTGGCACTGTGTCGTACGGGCCACCGGTGTGACCGCCCACGCCACGCGCTGCGCCGGTGGACGTGAAGAACACTATGGCATCGCGACATAATTGGATGTTGTGTTGGAGATCGGCTTTTTGCTCGGCTGTCAGTTTGCTGTTGCTGGCATCCAATTTGATGCGCTTATAAGAGCCAAGGTCGATTGGGAAGTTTGTCATGGTTTTTTCTCATGGGTTAAAGATTTTGCATAATTATCGTTGTTTAAAAAGCGACACAATGATAACTATCTTTTTTGATTGGCCGGGTCAAGACTTGATGCGCCTACTTAATAACCCACTTCTTTCACCGCCTATGTTCTCAAAATTAGGAGATTTGGTAAAGTTTTTCCGTGTTGATTCGCAAGAAATACCGAGTTATTAGGCATAAAAAAACCCTGGTCATCGCTGACCAGGGTCTCTAGTAACAATTAATCAGGAAAGATTAATCAGTTAGGCAGTGCAAACACAGTCAGTGTTCCGCCCAGTTTGGTGTAAGAGCTTAAGCTTCTGTAAGCACCTACTGCACCCAAACCTTCGGTGTCAGAATCTGCTTTACCTGTGTCAAGACCAGCAGCAATACCGATACCTGCCCAGCCACCAATACCTGACAGTACGCCAACGTATTGTTTGCCATTGTATTTCCAGGTATTTACGTTACCAATAATGCCAGATGGGGTTTTGAATCTGTACAGTTCTTTACCGGTTTTAGCATCAACCGCTTTCAGATAACCTTCCAGTGTGCCGTAGAACACAACGCCACCTGATGTCGCCAATGAGCCAGACCAAACTGAGAATTGTTCTTTGTTTGACCAAGCAATTTTACCCGTTTTAGCATCATACGCAGTGAACTGACCAAGATTAGTGCTGCCGTCTGGTTGTCCAGTCATAGCATCAGCACCAGCAGGCATCATGGTTAATGTAGCACCTACGTAAGGTTGACCCGCTTTGTAGTCAACTGCGAATGGTTCGTAGTCCATACACAGGTGGTTACCTGAGATGTAGAACAAGCCAGTTTGTGGCGAGTAAGATACTGGTTGTTGGTTTTTAGAACCTAAGGCAGCAGGGCAAACGCCTTTGCTGTTTACGTCCTCACCGTTTTGTTCGGTACTGTATTTAGAAACCACTTGTGGACGACCAGAGTTCATGTCTACATGTGATGCCCAGTTTACTGATTTGTCGAATTTTTCAGCAACTAACAATTCACCAGTTACACGGTCAAGGGTGTAGCCAAAGCCATTACGGTCGAAATGCACAATAGTTTTGTGCATGGAGCCTTTAACTTCTTGGTCAACCAGTACGGTTTCGTTGATACCGTCATAATCCCACTCATCATGTGGAGTCATTTGGTAAACCCATTTTACTGCACCTGTGTCAGCATCACGTGCCCACAATGACATAGACCATTTGTTGTCGCCAGGACGTTGCACAGGATTCCAGGTTGATGGATTGCCTGAGCCGTAATAAATGAGGTTCAATTCTGGATCATAGCTAGTCCAGCCCCAAGTGGTGCCGCCGCCGATCTTCCACTGGTCACCTTTCCAAGTTTTTACACTAGAATCTGCACCAACTGGAGTCACTTTGCCGTTTTCCCAAGTTGTGGTGCTGTGGGCATTAATCAAAGTGTCTGAATCAGGACCCATGCTGTAACCTTTCCAGGCCAGCTGGCCAGTCCGCATATTGTAAGCAGCCAAGAAGCCGCGAACACCAAACTCACCGCCGGAAATTCCGGTCAGAACGTTGTCTTTAACGACCAGAGGTGAAGCGGTGTTGGTCATACCCAATTTTGGGTCGCCATTTTGTACACTCCAAACCCGTTTGCCAGTTTTTGCATCCAATGCTGTTAAGACAGTATCAGATTGTTGCAAGAAGATTTTGCCATCGCCGTAACCTAAGCCACGGTTTACGGTATCGCAGCACATCACAGGGATAGTAACATCGGCATCTTGAGTCGGTGTGTATTCCCAGATTACCGACTGGGTTTTTTGGTCAATCGCATACACGGTATTAGGGAAAGGCGTATGAATGTAAATGACATTATCAATTACCAGCGGACCACCTTCATGACCACGTAAAACACCTGTGGAGAAAGACCATGCAGGTTGCAGATTCTTTACGTTGTCAACAGTAATGTCTGAAAGTTCACTGTAGCGAGTGCCAGCATAGTTACCACCCCACATTGCCCAGTTGGCTGGGTTCTTTGATAGCTGTTCATTGGCACTATTTGCTGTCGCTATTGCTGGCGCAGCAATCAACACAGCTACACTCGACGCAATTAGCCAATTTCTAAGAGGCTTCTTCATATATTTTTCTCCTGATATCTTGTTACACGACAAAATACTGATTATGATTTTTTAAGGCTTGGTTAGTTTTTGGGGTGATCATTTTTATCTCCTCGGGTACAGGAATTATTCACGCCACCTACTAGATTTAATTATTTTGCCACAAATGTCAAATTTTAATGTTATGAGACCAATAGACATCAAATTAGGTAGTGCTTCATGCTATTAATTGTTAAGGATAATCTGTTCATACGGTTTCTATCCGGTAGCCATTTTCATCCCAAACCAGCGCGTCACCTTTGTCCTTAGTCCAAGCAGCTAAAACATACCGTTGAGCAACTTTTCCGTTGATCTCAAAATTATGAATATTAGGGCGATGAGTGTGACCATGAATCAAACGCAAGCAATTATATTTCGTCAGAATTTGAATTACCGTATCTTGATTAACATCCATAATTTCTTGGGATTTTTTACGTTTATGGAAAAAACTGCGGATACGATACCAGCGTGCTACCAGCAAACGCACGAATAATGGTTTCGATAGCACATTATGTTGCCATTCAGATGAGCGTGCCTTAAGGCGAAATTCCTGATAGGGCAGGTCATCGGTGCATAACAAATCACCGTGCATCAGCAGGGTTGGCACACCGAATAAATCAATCTGATACGGATCATCCAATAAGACAATGCCGGTAGCCTTACAAAACTGACTGCCCAGCAAAAAATCACGGTTGCCTTGCTGGAAATATACTTTAATCCCCGATTCTGTAAGTCGTTTCAATGAATCGCGGATTTTGGGATTTGGTGGGCTGAAATCGTCATCGCCCACCCAGGCATCAAACAAATCACCCAAAATATATAAAGTGCTGGCTTTCGTCGCTCTGTTGTCCAGGAAATCCAGAAAGCGCTGGGTAATATCCGGCTTATCCCAGGCAAGATGAAGGTCGGAAATAAACAGGATTTCAGTGTTCATAAGAAAAGCAGGAGCTAGGCTCAAAGCGATAAAATATATATAACTTTGGGCTTAGGCTCTAGTCTTAATTAACAACCTCTGCTTTTTCGATAACAATATCGGTATTTGGCACGTCTTGATGCCCGCCCTTATTGCCCGTGGCTTGTGTCGCCATCGCATCAACAACATCCATCCCTTCAACCACTTCACCAAATACGGCATAACCCCAGCCACTGGGTGTTGGGCTAGTATGGTCGAGAAAACCATTGTCTTTTAAGTTGATAAAAAACTGCGCGGTTGCCGAATTAGGGTCGTTGGTTCGCGCCATTGCCAAGGTGCCGCGGGCGTTTTTCAAGCCATTGTCCGCTTCATTTTTTATTGGGGCATGAACTTCTTTTTGTTTGAAAGCCGCATCAAAACCGCCGCCTTGTGCCATAAAGCCTTTGATGACACGGTGGAATATCGTACCGTTATAAAAGCTTTCGTTAACATAAGTTAAAAAATTAGCGGAAGAAACAGGTGCTTTCTCGGCGTTCAGTTGTACAATTATTGTGCCGAGTGAGGTCGTTAATTTAACTTTATTACTGGATGATGAAGGCTGAGACATTTTATTTTCCGTTGCAAATGATGATGTTGCGCTAAGGCACAACAGGGCAGACAGTATCAAAGTACGCATAGCTTATTCCCTGTGCTGGTGATAAACCCAAAATTTTAGGTGTTTTTAGCTTGAAAGAGAAGCGTTAATCTTGGTAGATTGCACTCCTTTTGCCAAAAACACTTACTTAAAGATGTAGGTGCAAAGGATTTCTTGCCCCTGCTTACCGAGATCAATCTTGAAAATACACAACACCTTAACCCGCAAAAAAGAAGAATTCCAGCCCCGCGTACCTGGTAAGGTTGGCATGTATGTGTGCGGCATGACCGTCTACGATTATTGCCACATTGGTCATGCTCGAGTGATGGTGGTGTTTGATACCGTGGCGCGGTATTTTCGCCATAAAGGTTACGAGCTGACTTACGTCCGCAACATTACCGATATTGACGACAAGATTATCAACCGCGCCAATGAGAGCGGCGAAGAATTCACCGTCCTAACCCAGCGTTTTATTGACGCTATGCACGAAGACGAGCGTGCGTTAAACGTGTTGCCACCGGACATCGAGCCCAGGGCAACCCAATCTATCCCCGCGATTATCGCCATGATCGAAACTTTAATCGCCAAAGATTTGGCGTATGTTGGCGGTAACGGCGATGTGTTCTACTCAGTCAGAAAATTCAAGCCCTACGGCAAGCTATCGGGAAAAAACCTAGCTGACCTGCAAGCGGGTGAGCGTGTCGATGTCGATCTTGCCAAGCAAGACCCTTTTGATTTTGTGCTGTGGAAAATGGCCAAAGCCGATGAGCCGTCCTGGGCTTCACCGTGGGGGCAGGGCAGGCCCGGCTGGCATATCGAATGCTCTGCGATGTCCACTTGCTGCCTGGGAAACCATTTCGACATCCACGGCGGCGGCATGGATTTGCAGTTCCCCCATCATGAAAACGAAATCGCCCAATCCGAAGGCGCGACCGGGGAAACCTTCGTCAATGTCTGGATGCACAACGGTTTCGTGCGCGTGGACAACGAAAAAATGTCCAAGTCCTTGGGGAATTTCTTTACCGTTCGTGAGGTGCTGAAAGAATACAAGCCTGAAGTTATTCGGTTTTTTATTCTACAAAGCCATTACCGCAGTCCGTTGAATTATTCCGACCGACAACTAGCTGAAGCTAGCACAGCATTAACCAGGCTTTATATGGCTTTGGATGGCGTATCTGTTGAAGATTGCGAACCAATAGGTAAGTATCAAGCTAGTTTTGACGAGGCTATGGATGATGATTTTAATACACCTGTTGCGCTATCTGTTTTATTTGAACTTGCTAAGGAGCTAAATAAAGCAAAGCAAGATAATGAAGTTAATGAATCTAAGCGATTTGCAGGGCGTTTAAAACAATTTGGAAAGCTACTCGGGATTTTGCAAGACCCACCCTCTGTTTATTTAAAAACAGGGTCTAATCATGCAATAGCATCAGGTTCGCTAGGGGAGGGCGTAAGTATAACTGCGGCAACTGGTACAGGCTGGGGTGCAGTTGGTATCGATGAAGAATATATCGAACAACAAAAAAATGTTCGACTAGAAGCTAAAAAATCCAAAAACTGGCCTTTAGCCGACCAAATCCGTGAGGAACTGAAACAGCACGGCGTTATTTTGGAAGATAAGCCAGACGGGACGACGAGTTGGCGACGTGAATAATCGTCTAAGCCAATCAAATATAGGTTGGGTTAGCGAAGCGTAACCCGACAACTGCCAAGCAATCTCAAGTATCTATCTTGACCAGAAATTACTGACAAAACCATTATTAATGACCGAAACTAAAACCCAACCCATCCAAACCTTCCTAGACGAACTCGCCAGCAAATCCGCCACGCCCGGCGGTGGTAGCGCAGCCGCTCTCATGGGCGCACAAGGCGCGGCCTTGGTCAGCATGGTCTGCAATCTCACCATCGGTAAACCCAAGTTCGCCGAAGTCGAAGCCGAAATGAAGGAAGTCTTGGGCAAGGCCGAAGCCTTACGCAGCCAATTGACCGGGCTCATCCAAGCGGACATCGACGTGTTCAATCGGCTGATGTCCAGGTATGCCTTGCCGAAAGAATCCGACGACGAAAAAGCAACTCGTAGCACAGCCATCCAAGAATTTTTAAAAGACGCAACCGATGTCCCAATGCAATGTGTCCATGCCTGCGCTGAGGTTATTCGCTTAAGCAAGGTTGCCGCCGACTTAGGCAATCCCAGTGCCGTCAGCGATGCCGGGGCAGCGGTCATGGCAGCTTACGGTGGGCTAAAAAGTTCTGCACTAAATGTTTACATCAATCTGGGTAGCATCAAAGACAAATCGTTTTCTGAAGCCAAATTGGGAGAGCTTGAGCAGGTAACTGAAAATATAGAACAGCTCGTAAATGAAATTTACCAGGTGGTTAAAACAAGGCTTTAATCGCTTAGCTATTCGTCGTCAGAAAAAACAATTGACGGTTATCCTGCCCCCCGTTATCATATGCTGCTCTTTAGGGGCGGTTGGCAAATTCAACAAGTCGTTGTAAAGATATAGTCGGGGTATAGCGCAGCCTGGTAGCGCGCCTGCTTTGGGAGCAGGATGTCGGGGGTTCGAATCCCTCTACCCCGACCAACTTTGCGCTTGTAGCTCAGCTGGATAGAGCATCGGCCTTCTAAGCCGAGGGTCGCAGGTTCGAGTCCTGCCAAGCGTACCACTTCTTTATCGTGTTATTTCCTATGGTGAGCGTAGCTCAGTTGGTAGAGTCCCGGATTGTGATTCCGGTTGTCGCGGGTTCGAGCCCCGTCGTTCACCCCATTA
>SHZQ01000069.1 GCA_009695535.1 Methyloglobulus sp. | reverse complement strand
AGAAAGCGTCACCGAAGACGTTTGCCGCATCAGATGCCACCCGCTAGTACCAGGTAACATCCCCATTTACGGCTATGTCTACGACGTTGCAACAGGGCGATTGATTGAAGTTCCTGGTGCAACGCAAGCGGGTAAATGCTGTTAAAAAGCAATATGTTATCGACACCCCTGCCATAAAATTTTGGGTAGGGGATTCGGTTGGTTATGGCGTATATCTCCGAGAAAATACCAGCACACCGCTTTAACAGCCACCAAATAGCCGCTTGTTAAAGCGGTATTTTGCTTAAAGCTATATTTCTGCCAGTCGCTTTACCTGAGCATACCTAAAACAATCCACTGCGTGATCATTCACCATCCCTGTTGCCTGCATGTGGGCATAGCAAATAACGCTGCCGACAAATTTGAAGCCGCGTTTTTTTAAGTCTCGGCTTATAAGGTCTGATAGATCAGTGGAAGCAGGGAGTTCATGGTGACTCTGCCAGCTATTTTGCAGTGGTTTGCCATCCACAAAGCGCCAGATATAATCGTCAAAACTACCGAATTCTTCTTGCACTTTAATAAAAGCCTGGGCGTTAGTAACAGCGGCTGTGATTTTAAGTTTGTTGCGGATAATTTCTGGATTAAGTAATAACTGATTGATCTTATTTTCGTTATATTGTGCTACTTTTTCTACCTCAAAATTATCGAAGGCTTTCCGGTAGCCTGCGCGTTTATTCAGAATAGTTGACCAACTCAAACCCGCTTGTGCGCCTTCAAGCACAAGAAATTCAAACAGTAAACGATCATCATGTACGGGAACGCCCCACTCATGATCATGGTAATGCTCTTCATTCACGCTATGCAGCGCCCACTTGCATTTGTTCATAGTCTTTTCCAGTATTAGCTAAGGCATAGGAGATTGTCGGGATATATAGCCTTGGTAACGCTAACTTTATGTGCTTTCAATCATAAATATACTCTATTTGGTCGGCGTGATGGAATACATGATGCTTTCAACACGCACTACACGGTTGTTGAATAAAGCCTTAAAACAGTTATGCTGCGAATAGGCGTGTTAAACTTTTAGCTTGCTAAATTCAATTTAAGAGAAAAATGGGGTTACCTTGCTTAAGCTGGGAATTATTGGTTTGCGATGAATTTCACTATCATCATTCCGACACTTAACGAGGCGCAAGCTATCGTGAATTGCTTGACAGCATTGCAACCATTGCGGAATTTTTGCGAAATTATTGTGGTTGATGGTGGCAGTGCGGATAATACTAAGAGGCTTGCCCAGCCTTTTGCTGATAAGGTCATGTCATCAGAAAAAGGCCGTGCTATCCAGATGAATATTGGTGCTGAAAGTGCAAAAGGTGATGTGTTGATATTTTTACATGCCGATACTTTTTTGCCGGATGATGCCTTGGGCCAGATTACACAAGCAAGCAATAACAAGGCGAAATGGGGGCGGTTTGATGTGCAATTGAGTGGCAATCATCGCATGCTAAGTGTGGTTGCCTTGTTGATGAATTGGCGTTCCCGTCTTACTGGGATTGCTACGGGCGATCAGGTTATTTTCGTCAATAAGCAATTGTTTGAATCCATAGGGCGGTATCCGGTCATACCGTTGATGGAAGATATTGCGCTGTGCAAAAAGCTTAAGAAAATTACTCCATCGGTCTGCCTGAAAACCAAAGTGATTAGTTCGGGCAGACGCTGGGAACAATTCGGTGTGGCTTGGACAATTTTGCTGATGTGGAGCTTACGTTTACGTTATGCTCTAGGTGCAGAACCGCAAACCTTGGCGATTTTATACAGTAAGGGGCGGTTTTGGAAAACCTGATCCGGCTGGGTGCGGCACTAGGCATTTTTGGCATCATGGTAAGCTGGGAAGCCATAAAGCCGAGGCGCGCCCAACAGGTCAGCCGTAGGCAGCGTTGGCCTGTGAATCTAGGGTTTGCGTTGTTGAATATGGTCTTAATGCGCCTTACTATTGGTGGACTAGCCTACACAAGCGCAGTAGTGGCGGCAGAACACGGGTTCGGATTGTTGAATATATGGCGGGTATCAACGGGTTTCTCGATAATAATGACTTTGCTGATCCTTGATTTCGCTATTTACGGACAGCACATTCTTATGCACAAATGGCCGATATTATGGCGGTTGCACAAAATACACCATACTGACCTGGAATTTGATGCGACTACGGCGGTGCGGTTTCATCCTCTGGAAATCGTTATCTCCATGTTTTATAAGGCAGTGTGTATTGTGCTTATTGGTGGCAATCCGGCAGCTATCATTGTCTTTGAAATTATTCTTAATGGTGCGGCGACGTTTAATCACAGCAATGTCAGGATTTCCGATAAGGTCGATAAAATACTCCGCTGGCTGGTAATCACGCCGGATATGCACCGCATTCATCATTCCGCAGAAGCTATCGAAACAGACAGTAATTACGGCTTTTCTATTTCCTGCTGGGACAGATTATGCAAGACCTATACCGCAGAGCCTAAGCACTCCCAAACCACGATGCATATCGGTTTAAGTGCTTACCGCAAACAGGATGATTTGGGCTTTATGCAGTGTTTACGCATTCCTTTCAAGGCACAGGCGAACGTCAAGGATAATGGTCAAATATCCTGACGCAATTATTATGGTGTTCTGCAAGACACCAACACCAGGACAGGTAAAAACCCGTCTGATTCCCTATTTAACTGGCGAAGAAGCGGCACAACTGCATTGCGAGCTGACCGAAAAAACATTACGTACAGCTACACAAAATCGCTTATGTGAGGTGAGTGTATGGTGTTCGCCGACTATCGACCATCCTTTTTTTACGGCATTGGCGCAAACGTATTCTGTAGATAAGCACTTACAACAAGGTGCAGACCTGGGTGAACGAATGCGCCAGGCTTTCGGTCAGGTGCTGACTCGATTTAGCAGTGCAATTATCATCGGTTGCGACTGCCCATCCCTAACCAGTGACGATCTTGAGCAGGCATTAGGCCAGTTAAACCAAGGTAAACTTTGTGTTTTAGCACCAGCGGAAGACGGCGGTTATGTGCTAATTGGCCTGAAAACACCCCAAGCCGCTCTGTTTGAAAATATGCCTTGGGGAACAGATAAAGTTTTAGAGCTAACCCGTGTCAGATTGCAATCCCTGAGCCTCGACCACCACGAATTAGACACACAATGGGATCTGGATACGGTCGATAACCTTAAGCGCTATCGATCTTCATTATGAATTCCACGTTGCTTATAAAGTAATCCCATCTTTTCATCTTATCCACTTCTGCTGGACAAAGATTGTCAATTTTAAAGTTATTCCCCTGTATTTTTCTAAAAAAAAGCTCAAAAAACCATAAAGTCTAATGTAATTTATTAACTAAATTATTTAACAGACTGATAAAAATAGAATTTATTTTTAGCTGATTCTGGCTTTATAGTTTTTCGTGGTTTTTACCTAAGTGACTGTCAAAAAAGATATTTTTTTATTTTAATTCCCCTTTGCTTGTGCTATTCTAAATTCAAGTGGATGTTTTGTGGTGAATAAGGGTAGCTCAGTGGATATTTTGTGGAGCTACTCGGAAGAGAACTTACGGGGGAAATCTTGTTTCGAGGCAATACCACAGTTAATCTCGATGAAAAAGGTCGGTTTGCAATTCCAACTCGCTATCGTGAATTGGTGCAGAAGAGTTGTGACTGCCATTTAATCGCTACCGTTGCTGTGGATGAACGTTGTGTTGGAATGGATGGGTGTCTATGGATTTATCCTTTGCCCGCTTGGGAAAAACTCGAAATTAAGCTCAGTGAATTATCTGCTTTCAAAAAGTTATCAGTCAAAATAAAACGTTTTCTTATTGGCTATGCCACTGAATGTGAAATGGATGCACAAGGTCGCCTTTTACTGCCAGAAAAATTAAGGAAATTTGCGAATTTGGATAAAAAAGTGGTTCTGGTGGGTAATCTTAATCGTTTTGAGGTCTGGAATGAAGATGCTTGGAACAAAGAAGAGGCTCAATTTATGGATGATGAGGACGATCAAGAGTTAGAAGCGTTAGGCAATCTGTCTTTTTAAGCGGATTAATCAAGTGCAGCACAAGCCGGTTATGTTGTCTGAAGTTTTGGAGCAGTTAGCAATAAAGGAGGGCGGTATTTATCTGGATGGCACCTTTGGACGGGGTGGGCATAGTCAGGGAATATTGTCGTTGCTGGGGTCGTCGGGTCGTTTGTTAGCGTTTGACCGTGATGTGGATGCAGTTGATTCAGATGTAGCAATGTCAATGCTTGAAGATAAGCGCTTTACCTTAAAGCACAATTGTTTTTCAGCGTTGGAAAGCGTGGTTTCTAGTGAAGGCTTGCTAGGACAAATAGACGGCATTTTGTTGGATTTGGGCGTGTCATCTCCACAATTGGATAATCCTGGTAGAGGATTTAGTTTTATGCAGGATGGTCCTTTGGATATGCGAATGGATGGCAGTGCTGATCTGACGGCTGCGAAATGGTTATCCAGGGTTGATGAAAAAGAATTGGTCAGAGTGTTATTTGAATACGGTGAAGAGCGCTTTGCAAGACGCATCGCCCATGCGATTGTTGAAACCAGGACGGAAAAACCGTTAACCACAACGCGAGAACTAGCGAAGCTGATAGAGGATGTTATCCCAAAGCGTGAGAAACACAAGCATCCAGCAACGCGCAGTTTTCAGGCGATACGGATAGAAGTCAATAAAGAACTGGATGAATTGAAAGAGGTATTGCAGCAGTCTATACGAGTGCTGAAGCAAGGTGGTCGTTTGGTAGTGATCTCCTTTCACTCCCTGGAAGACAGGATAGTCAAACAGTTTATAAGAAGTGAATCTGGTGCTAAGTATGATCCAGGTAAATTCCCTATTAAGGAAGCGGATATAGCTAAAGGTGTTTTAGTCAAACGAGGCAAGCCGTTGAAGGCAGATAGGCTTGAAATTGAACAAAACCCAAGATCACGTAGCGCGGTTATGCGGGTAGCGGAGCGGGTTTAGGCAATGGTAGATGACCGAGTTATTAGCAGGCTTAGTACGGTAGGGATGATCGTGCTACTGATTATGCTGATGTCATCAGCATTAGCGGTTATCTATAGCAAGAATTACTCGCGTTCGATTTTTATAGATATTGAGCGTCACGAACGGGCATTAGATCAGCATGAAGTGGAGTGGGGGCAAATGCAGTTGGAATTATCGACATTGGCAGAACAAAATCGTGTTGAGCGGATTGCCAAAGAACGATTAAAACTGCTATTGCCGCCGCGTGAAAGTATTATTTATATAAAGCCTTAGATGCAGATATTAACTAATGCAAACAAGCCACGGAAACAGGTCAGTGATTTTTCAGGAAGAAGGCGGTTTTTACTCAGCTTTATAATGAGCTGCATGGTGGTACTCGTTGGACGTGCCGTGCATTTGCAAGTATTCAAAAAAGATTTTTTACAAGAACGTAGTCGCTATGTGGACACGGTATCAATTTCATCTTACCGAGGCATTATAGAAGACCGAAATGGTGAGGCATTAGCTATCAGTTCTCCAGCCCCTTCCATAACAATAAATCCAAAAGAATTCGTTAAGGATAACGAGAGTGTTATTAAGCAAATGGAAAAACATTTCAGGGCGGATCATGGCGGTGAGAAGTTAACCGAAAGCCAAATCCAGGAAGTAAAAGTCGCATACAGGACAGAAAAAGCAGCAAAGATTGCTCAACTAGAAAAATTGCTGGATCTACCTTCTGGTAAGGTAAATCGCATTCTCGATGAGAAAAAAGGCAAAGGCTTTGCTTACCTGGCAAAAAAAATCAGTCCTGGACTTGCCGAACAGGTAAAAGATCTAAAGCTGGTGGGTATTGATATTCTGCGCGAGTTCAAGCGTTTTTTTCCATCAGGCGAGGTAACAGCTCACTTACTGGGCTTTACTAATGCAGAAGGTGTAGGGCAAGTCGCGCTGGAACAAAGTTATGAAGCCTTGTTGAAAGGTACGGACGGCAAAAAACGGGTCATCAAGGACGGGCTGCATCAAGTGATCGCTGATGTTGAAAATGTCGCCTCACCTATTTCAGGTAAGAATCTGCAATTAAGCATTGACCAACGTATCCAATACTTGGCTTATCGGGAATTGCAAAATGCAGTGGATAGCAACAAAGCTAAGGCTGGTGCGCTCGTCGTGTTGGATGCAAAGACTGGAGAAATACTGGCGGCGGTCAACCAGCCATCGTTTAACCCAAACTCAAAGTCTGATCTTAAAGAAAGTCTTTATCGGAATCGAGCATTTACGGAAGTTTTCGAGCCTGGATCAACCGTAAAGCCCTTTACTGTGGCAGCTGCCTTGGAAGGTAAATATATCCAGGCAGGAGATTCTTTTAACACGGACGGTGTTTTTCCGGTAGGCAATCATACCGTTAGGGACACGCATCACCTTGGCATTTTAAATGTAGAAGGTGTGATTCAAAAATCCAGCAACATCGGGGTTGCCAAGATGGCGCTGAAGATGCCGACCGATTATTTTTGGGGTATGTTCAGCAAGATGGGTTTTGGCGCATCACCCGCCACGGGCTTCCCCGGTGAAACCGATGGTCGTATGCCAGTCATGAAGCGGATGCGTGATTTTGATAAGGCGACGTTATCTTTTGGGTATGGTTTGAATGTATCGGCCTTGCAGTTAGCGAGAGCTTATACAGCTTTGGCTGATGATGGTGTGTTGCATTCTGTAAGCCTATTGAAGCGGGATGAAGATGTAGACGCGCAACGGGTGCTATCTAAGAAAACAGCCAAAACAGTTAGAACAATGATGGAAACCGTTATCAGTAAAGAAGGTACAGCTTACGAAGCCAGGGTTGACGGTTATCGAGTTGCAGGTAAAACAGGAACGGCAAAAAAAGCTGGGTCACATGGCTATTCCGCAGACAGCTATTTTGCGTTATTCGCAGGATTAGCACCTGCCAGTGATCCACGTTTAGTGATTGTGGTCATGATAGATGAGCCATCGGCAGGGCAGTATTACGGCGGCTTAGTTTCCGCGCCGGTATTCTCCAAGGTGATGGGTGGGGCTTTAAGATTATTAGGTGTTACGCCCGATCAGGAAAACACTATGCCTGTATTAATAGCTAGGAAGAATTGAGATTAGCTAGGTATGAGGCTTACGGAATTACTAAATGGTTTGGTTTTTCTTACTGATGATGAATTGCAACTCATTGATGATTTAAGCTTCAGCGGCATAACTTTAAATAGCAGAGAAGTTGCAGCAGGCGATTTGTTTATAGCATTGGCAGGAGCGCAACAACATGGCTTGGCTTATGCAGGTAAGGTTATTGAAAAGGGAGCTTGTGCAATACTGTTCGACCCATCAGGTGATGGTAATCGACTAGCGGAGCAATTAACGGATATTCGACTTATCCCTGTTGAAAATATCAGCGTTGTATTGGGTAAGCTGGCAGCAAAATTTTATGGCAATCCATCCCAAAGCTTGGATGTATTAGGCATAACTGGTACGAATGGTAAAACCTCTTGTAGCCAATTTTTAGGTCAGTTGCTTGATGGTTGTGGAGTAATCGGTACCTTGGGTTGGGGTAAGTGGGGGCAGCTTAACAAAACGATCAACACGACTCCAGATGCGTTAACTGTTCAGCAAATATTGGCTGAGTTTAGTAAGGCAAAAATGAAAACTGTAGCGATGGAAGTTTCGTCGCATGGATTGGATCAAGGTCGAGTAAATGGCGTGCATTTTAAGGGGGCAGTGTTTACTAATATCAGTCGCGATCACTTGGATTATCACGGCACTATGGAAAATTATCTGCGTGCTAAGTTAAAGTTATTGGCAGCGCCTGGGCTGGAGTTTGTAGTTATTAACCTGGATGACGCAAACAGTAGTCAGATAGTTAAATCTGTGCCGCAGTCTGTAACGATATGGGGTGTAAGTGCAAAAGCAAAAAGCATTGCTCGAGGAGAATCCGTGACTGCCAATGAGATAAGGCACACGCCTGTAGGAACAGAATTTAATGTGCATTGGCAGGGGGCAATACAACAGATAAAGACACCGCTTTTTGGTGATTTTAATGTGGAGAATTTGCTGTGTGTTTTAGGTGTAATGCTTGCTCTGGGTGAATCATTAGCTGATATAGCAAAGAAAATGCAGACGATACAATCGGTAACAGGTCGCTTAGAGCCTTGCAGCACAAAATCAAATGGGCTGAAAGTGTTTATTGATTACGCCCATACGCCGGATGCGTTGCATCGCGTGTTGGCAAGTTTACGTAAGCACTGTAAGCAATCGCTCTGGGTAGTGTTTGGCTGCGGCGGCAATCGTGACGCAGGTAAGCGCCCACAAATGGGTAGCATCGCAGAACAATGGGCGGATCGCATTATTGTCACCGATGATAACCCACGGTTTGAAAATAACGTAGAAATTGCCAACGCGATTTTGGCGGGATGCAGCTCGGCTAAGGTGAAATTAATTCAAGACAGAAAACAGGCAATACAACATGCTATTGCTAATGCAGCAGAAAATGATTGCATCGTGATTGCAGGTAAAGGTCATGAGACTTACCAAGAAATTAGCGGAGTCCAGTATCCTTTTAACGACAAACAAATTGCAGAACAGGCATTACAAGTAAGGTTTGCAGCGCCATGAAGATGATGCTCAGTGAAATAGCTAAAGTGACAAACGGAACGCATGTTGGAGCTGATGTGGAAGTTGCATCGGCTAGCATCGATACCCGTGCTATTCAGTCTGGCGATCTGTATATAGCTATCAAAGGGCATCAATTTGATGGCAATGAATTCGTCGAAAAGGCCAAACAAGCAGGTGCGGCAGCAGCAATATTGAACGAGAATTTTACCAGTAAATTACCGCATATTTTGGTGAATGACACACGCCTAGCATTAGGACAATTAGCAGGTGCATGGCGAAATAAAGTTAGTGCGAAAGTAGTCGGCATTACCGGTAGCAACGGCAAGACGACAGTTAAGGAAATGACTGCTGCTGTATTGGG
>SHZQ01000068.1 GCA_009695535.1 Methyloglobulus sp. | reverse complement strand
CGTTTTGCCGTCCAAATTCTGCCAAAGCTTCCTGACGAGAGGGCTGCTGAACGGCATCTTTATCGGGGATTTTTAGGGTTTTACCTGCTGATAATGCGTTTACGTTCTGTTGAAAAAAAGCGTGCGGGTTTTTTTCATACAACGCAATCATCATCTGCTCTACAGATACACCCGCGCCGCACGCACGTTCAGCTACATTCCATAAGGTATCGTTTCGTCTGGTAGTAATTTGCTCACCATAGCTACCCGCAGAACTGCGCCGAGGTTTAGCGGATTGTCGAACTCGACGTTGTCGTGGTGGGGCGTACTCTTGTTGCTGAGGAAGGGTGTTTTCATATAAGGGATAAGCAGGCTCTTGATAAGCCGGTTCTTGATACGCTGTTGGTGCTTGATACTCAGCTGGCGGATCAACCAAAACGGTAAATTCACGATACAAATTACCTTTAGGCCAGCTAACTTCAAGCAAAAAGTTAAGATAAGGTTCTTTCAGTGCTTCTCTGGAGCTGACTTTGATAACCATTGAACCATTCGGCTTAACAATGGGTTGAAATTTGATTTTTGACAGAAAATAAGACCAAGGCACTCCCGCTTTATCAAATTTTTCGGGTGAAGCCAGGCTGACTTTGATGTTTGATGGACTTTCCCCGCGAGAAGCCACTAATGAAATTTCGGCGCTAAGATTTTGATTAAGGGCAGAACGCACCCTGATATCGCCAATTCCTAACGAATGCCCACTAACGGGAGCCAGTAACGATACCACTGTTAAAGCTTTAGTTAAGTTGCGCACGCGCCCATTTCCTTATTGTAATCGCGATGTTTACCATAAACAGCCATAAACATAGAGTCAAAAGTAGACTAGATGTGATTTTTTACTAGCATTTCAGCGATCTGGACGCTATTTAAAGCTGCACCCTTACGCACATTATCACCTACCACCCACAAATCGATACCTAAAGGATGAGAAATATCTTCCCTAATCCGCCCGACAAATACATCATCATGTCCTGATGATTCAGTCACCGCTGTGGGGTAACTGCCATTTTTACGCTCATCGATAACCGTAACACCGGGTGCATTGGAAAGCAAAGTCCTCACGGTATCAGCATCAATTTTGTCGCGTGTTTCAATGTGTACGGCTTCGGAATGCCCATAAAAAACCGGTACTCGAACCGCTGTGGCATTTACCATAACAGATTGATCGTCCAGTATTTTTCGTGTTTCCCACACCATTTTCATTTCTTCTTTGGTGTAGCCATTGTCCATGAATACATCAATCTGCGGCAACACATTAAATGCGATTTGCTTAGGATAGACATTGGTTTCAATGGGCTGCCCATTCAGCAGCTTGGCAGTCTGCTTGACAACTTCCTCAATGCCTTTTTTGCCCGTACCGGAAACCGCCTGATAGGTGCAGACATTAATCCGGCTGATACCCACGGCATCATAAATCGGCTTTAACGCCACTAACATCTGAATGGTAGAGCAATTGGGGTTGGCAATAATGCCACGGTTTTTATAATCTGCGATTTTGTCAGGGTTAACTTCTGGTACGACTAAGGGAATATCATCGTCATATCGAAAGTGTGAGGTGTTATCAATCACAATACAACCCGCAGCCGCCGCTTTGGGAGCGTATTCAGCAGAAACAGACGCACCCGCAGAAAACAAGCCAATTTGCGCCCTTGAGAAGTCAAACTTAGCCAAATCTTCAACTTTTAACGAACCACCTTTGAATGGAATCCGTTTTCCTACCGATTTGCTACTGGCTAGGGCGTAAACTTCGCCGACCGGAAAGTTCCGCTCTTCCAGGATTGACAGCATCGCTTCACCGACAGCACCCGTCGCACCGACTACGGCAACGTTATAAAATTTGATCATTTTTACTCACTTAATAAACATCTACGTTAATTCTGTAACTTACTTGAAACCACCCGATTTCGGGTTTAACCCAAAATAGCGAAGATTTTCTGGGTGATTTCATCCACACTGCCGACACCGGCTATTGAATAGAGCTTGGCCGTTTGATTTGCCGCAGCATAATAATCGACTAATGGTTTAGTCTGGTCATGATAGACACTGAGCCTTTTGCGTACCGTATCTTCTTTGTCATCATCTCGTTGGATAAGGACTTCGCCAGTGACATCATCGGTGTTTTGAGCTTTTGGTGGATTAAATTCGGTGTGATAGGTGCGACCAGACTGCAAATGCACGCGCCTTCCTGCCATGCGTTTTACGATTTGCTCATCATCCACCACAATCTCAATCACTGTATCAATGTCCACCGCCATTGCTGCAAGCCCTTCAGCTTGGGCAATTGTGCGTGGAAAACCATCTAACAGAAAGCCATTGGCACAGTCATCTTGCTTGATGCGTTCTTTAATCAAGCCCAAAATAATATCATCGGAAACCAGGCCACCAGAATCCATCACTTGCTTTGCGGCAAGCCCTAATGGCGTTCCCGCACGTACCGCAGCCCGTAACATATCGCCTGTTGAAATTTGGGGGATTCGGTATTTTTCCGTAATAAACTGGGCTTGTGTACCTTTACCAGAACCGGGACTTCCCAAAAGGATAATACGCATTAAGTGACTCCAAAGGATATTTGCGAAAAACAAATATCGAATATAACGAAAAACGGCGTGCTAGCGTTGAAAACTCATGCTATCAAGCACTTACAAAGTGCATGTATTTTATAACATATCGCACTTAATCTCTTGTAAAAATGTATAAATCCCAATATTTTTAGGGATTACATTAAGAATCGCAGTATAGTTCACAGATCCGCTTAAAGCATCATACAGCGACAAATCGTCATCAAACGTCCACAAAATAGGCAATGCAAAGAGATTTCAGTCAACTTAGCAAGCAAACCTTCGACGTACTTATCTGCGGCGGCGGTATTTACGGCGCATGGACGGCGTATGATGCTGCGCTTCGCGGTCTTAAAGTTGCCATTGTCGATAAGGGCGATTGGGCAGGTGCTACTTCTTCCGCTTCCAGCAAACTGATACACGGCGGCCTGCGGTATCTAGAAACCTTCGATTTTAAGCTGGTCAAGAAAACCTTGGCAGAACGGCGCATGTTTTTACAAGCCGCTCCGCATCGAGTTTGGCCGTTACGGTTCGGTGTTCCCGCCTACAAAAACAGCCGCATAGGATTATTTCGGCTAAAAATCGGCTTGACCTTATATGACCTCCTGGCAGGTAATGCGCCGAAAACCCAAAAACATCAATATCATTCAAAAGCGGATTTTATTCAGCATTTTCCTTACTTAGACCCTGTTGGATTAACCGGCGGATTCACATACTTTGATGCCAAAACCGACGATGCCCGTTTTGTGCTGGAATTGATAGACGGTGCTTGCAGCGCTGGTGCAGTTTGCGTTAATTATTGCGAAGCCATTGAATTAATAGCTAAAAATGGAAAAATTGGTGGCGCTATTGTTCAAGACAAAATCACTGATGAAACTCTAACAATCAAAGCAACCTTAGTCGTTGATACCACCGGACGCTGGTCGTCGTTATTCCAAAAAGAGGGTGACAGCTCCCGATTATCCAAGGGCATACATTTAATACTGCCTAAAGTCCTCAATGATGAAGCCTTGCTATTAACAGCAAAATCGGATGGTCGTGTTTTCTTCATCATCCCTTGGTACGGATTGACCTTATTAGGAACAACTGACTCCAACTATGATGGCGATATTGAGGACATTCCCATCACCGATGAAGACATCCGTTATTTATTAAGCGAAGTCAATCAGGCGCTTAAAACCGTAAACTGGACTGAGCAAGATATTATCGGGAAATTCGCCGGAGTCCGCGTATTACAACACAGTAATAGTGACAGTCCCTCACGCATCAGCCGTGATTGGATTCTAAAAACCGCGCAAAACGGCTTGGTGTCATCAATCGGCGGCAAATTTACTTCCGCCAGAGAAGATGCCGCCGTCATTGTCGATACAATCTGTGCGAATTTAGGAATTCATGTGAATTGCCCAACGTTTGGCAAAGCCTTCCCTTGGCTTTACGATACCGATTATCAATCTTTGCTTGATATTTCAATCACTAAGGCACAACAGCTAGGCCTTGATAAGGAAAGTGCCATATTACTGGCAAGGCGACATGGCAATAGAGTTTCTGAGATTTTCGAACTTTGTGAAGCTCACCCAGACTTGATTAAGCGAATAACGCCAGAGCTACCTTTCATCATGGCTGATATGATTTTTTGCAGTCGCAATGAGATGGTTATGCGCCTGGATGATTTGCTGAGACGGCGAATACCGCTATTGATATTGGCAAAAATAACACCCGACGAATTAACCAATCTCGCCCATAGCACAGCAAAAATACTGGGGTGGGACGTTAAAAAAACGGATGATGAAATAAAAATGTGCTTACAAAAGCAGACTGTTACACGATAAATTGATAAGAATATTATCCCCAATAATAGCCTACTTCTTAGATAACAATAGGCAGTTTGGATTTACAATGTGCTACCAACAGAATGCCTTATTACTTATGCGAAGTATGCGAATCCAAACTTTTACCGTTGTTATTTTATGGGCTTTTTTGGGAGTTATCTCTGCCAAAGCGGATAATCTCAAAACGGCGATTGCTTCCGCCCATCCATTAGCTACGGAAGCAGGCTTTGAAATCATCGCCAAAGACGGCAATGTATTTGATGCGGCGGTGGCGGTGAGCGCGGCTTTGGCGGTAGTAGAACCAGCAGGTTCGGGTTTGGGTGGTGGCGGCTATTGGTTGTTGCATCGGGCGAAAGACCGCTTGGAAACCCTGATTGATGGTCGTGAAAAAGCGCCGTTGGCTGCACATAAGGCCATGTTCCTGGGTAAATCCGGCAAGGTGATACCGAAACTGTCGCTGGATGGTGCATTAGCGGCGGCAATTCCTGGGTTGCCAGCCGGATTGGTGCATTTGTCGGAGAAATATGGTCGGCTGCCGCTCGCAGAAAGTTTAGCCCCCGCCATCCGCTATGCCCAAAACGGTTTCGCCATAACGGAGCGGCATAGGCGTATGCTTACATCTCGTGCTGATGTGCTGAAAAAAGACCGCCACACTGCGGGCATTTTTTTAGCCAATGGCGGCGTGCCGAAACCATTCGCCATACTAAAGCAACCCGACTTAGCAAACACCTTAAGACAGTTAGCCGAATCCGGCAGGGATGGTTTTTACGGCGGCGATGTCGCTGACAAATTGCTCGAAGGCGTACGTAAAGCCGGAGGAATTTGGAACCAGCAAGACCTTGATGGCTATCAGGTTGTCGAACGCAAGCCGATTAAAGGCAGTTACCAAGGTATTAGCATTACCAGTGCGCCACCTTCATCGTCAGGCGGTATTGTCTTGCTGGAAACCTTGAATATTTTGTCAGGTTTTGATTTGGTTAAAACGGACGAAATCACCCGCAAGCACCTTATAACAGAAGCCATGCGCCGCGCTTACCATGACCGTGCCTTATATCTGGGTGATGCTGATTTCATCGACATTCCGGTGCAACGCTTACTCAGCTTGGATTATGCCGCTGGCTTACGCAGTACGATAAGGCCAGATGAGGCTTTGCCCAGCGCTTTCTTCTCAGGTGATATGCCAGAGCAAAACCAAGGTACACAAACCACGCATTTTTCGATTATCGACGAAGACGGCAGCCGCGTTGCCGCAACTTTAAGCATCAACGCCGCTTTTGGTGCAGGCTTTGTGCCGGAAGGCACGGGTGTATTGCTGAATAATGAGATGGATGATTTCGCCAGTGCTGAGGGTGCGATGAACACCTATGGTTTGGTAGGCGGCGCAGCTAACTCGATAGCGCCAGGAAAACGTATGTTGTCCAGCATGACTCCTACTTTTCTTGAAGCGCCTGATCGTATCGCCGTATTGGGTACTCCAGGTGGTAGCCGGATTATCTCGATGGTTTTGCTAGGAATTCTGGATTTTTCCAAAGGCAACAAGCCCGATTCTTGGGTAAGCATTCCTCGTTTTCATCACCAGTTTATGCCTGATGTTATCGAATATGAAAAAGCAGCGTTGTCTCAAGATGACATCACAAAGCTAACGGCGTTGGGGCATCATTTAAAAGAAGCCAAACGTTCGTACGGCGATATGCAAGCCGTGCAATTAGATAAGCATACGAAGAAATTAACTGCCTCCAGTGATCCGCGAGGCGAGGGCAAAGCGAAGGTAAGCCCGTAGTGGAGCAAGCTGACATCAACCTTTGGCAGGGGGAAATCGCCGCAACGGAAGCAGATTATCCCTATCATTGGCAAATTCTCGACCCAGCCGAGCAACGCCATGCTAACGCTTTTAAAAATGAGCCACTACGTAGGCGTTATGTCGAAATCCATGCCCAACTAAGGATTGTACTGGCAGGTGCCGTCAATACCGCCCCAGAACAGCTACGCATCCATAATGCCGAATATGGCAAGCCTTATCTCGTTGATTACCCAGACCTGGCTTTCAATTTATCACATACTGGCAATAAGATGGTTGTGGCAATTGCACATAACTGCGATCTAGGCGTTGATATTGAACAGTGCAAACCAAGGAAAAACTTAGCTGCGCTGGTCGATAAATGTTTTGCCGAAGAAGAAAAAAGCTACTGGCAACAACTGCCTGAATCCCAACAAACCCAAGCTTTCTACCACTTCTGGGTACGTAAAGAAGCGTTTGTGAAGGCGACGGGCAGAGGTATTGCGTTAGGCTTGCAGCACTGTGTCGTCAATCCCAAGAACATCAGCGAATTTTTATCTATCCCAAAAGCTTATGGAAAAGCCAACGAATGGCTTGTACAGCCTATTGATCATGGAGAAACTATCTGTGGTGCTTTGGCAAGCAGATGTTGGGTTACGGCACACAGCCTGTAGGCTGGGTTTTCGCTAGACTCCAAACCAGCCTTGTATCTCTCCAAGGCCTGGTATAGTTGCCTAGCTAGCATTATATCATGGATTACCTGGTCAAAATTCGATCGGCACAAACCCCTCTAAATGGTCAATTTTCAATCGGCGCCAACAGTCTTGGCATCTTGTTAAAGTACTCATATTATTTCAATGCCCAATACCGCCCTGGGTCAATTGCCCAGGTTCCAGCAACTTTTCCAATTCTGCCCGATCAATTTCGGTCATCTCAGCCGCCACATCAATAATCGGGCGACCTTGCTTATAAGCGGCTTTGGCAATTTCAGCGGCTTTGGCATAGCCGATGATGGGGTTGAGTGCGGTCACTAGGATGGGGTTTTTTGCCAGCGCAATTTGCAGATTATCTTCGCGTACCGTAAAGCCTGTAATGGCTTTGTCCGCCAGAATTTTACTTACATTGGCAATAAGTTCAATGCTTTGCAGGATGTTATAAGTAATGACGGGCAACATCACGTTCAACTGAAAACTACCGGATTGTCCGGCGATGGTGATGGTAGCATCGTTGCCGATGACCTGTGCGGCTACCATCGCCACGGCTTCTGGGATAACCGGATTGACCTTGCCGGGCATGATGCTACTGCCAGGCTGCAAGGCGGGCAATTCGATCTCGCCCAAACCTGCCAAAGGGCCTGAGTTCATCCAGCGCAGATCATTGGCGATTTTCATCAGGCTGACGGCGATGACTTTGAGTTGCCCAGACAATTCCACAATTGCATCCTGACAGCTTAGGCTTTCAAAAAATGAGGCGTTGGGTTGGAAAGGTAGTTTCGTTTCTTCTGACAACAGCTTGGCAAATAATCCAGCAAATTCTGGATGCGCGTTGATGCCCGTGCCGACCGCCGTACCACCTTGGGCAAGCTTATAAACTCTAGGTAGCGTTGATTGAATTCGGTCTACGCCATTTCTGATTTGCAACGCCCAAGCACCCAACTCCTGATCCAAGCGTATGGGCATGGCATCCATCAGGTGGGTGCGTCCGGTTTTGGTAATGTGACCTAACGAAAGTGCTTTTGTTTCTATCGTTTCCGCAAGATGGGTTAAGGCTGGCAATAAGGCCTTATTGCACTCCAAAGCGGCACTGACATGAATGGCAGTAGGAATGACATCATTGCTACTTTGCCCCATATTGACATGATCGTTAGCACTGACTGCAATCCTAGATGACCGTGATGCTAAGGTAGCAATCACCTCATTGACGTTCATGTTGGTGCTAGTGCCGGAGCCGGTTTGGAATATGTCTATTGGAAATTGTTCTGGATACTGCCCATCCATAATCGTTTGGGCAGCTTTGATGATCGCATCAGCAGGGCCACTTTCCATTTCACCTAAAGCTAGGTTCGCTTTAGCTGCTGTTTTTTTGATTAACGCCACGGTTTTGATGAATGCAGGTGGCATTGCCAAGCCGCTGATCGGGAAATTATCAATAGCGCGCTGGGTTTGTGCAGCATACAAGGCATCGGCTGGGACTTGCAACTCGCCCATGCTGTCTTTTTCGGTTCGGTAGTATTCAGTCATAATTATGATTAATAAAGGTTTTTACGTCGTCTTTGGTAAACGGCCAGTTAAGGGACTTGTTGGTTGGCGTGTGTAACAAAACCGGAATAAGCGTGGAATAGTCCGCTTGCCATTGGGTTTGCTCCGCTATATCGATAAGCTCAACGGTAATATCCGCTTTGACGACAAGGCATTCACGTATCAATTCCTCCGCCAGTTCGCACAAATGGCAACCGGATGTGCCTAATAACAGGTATTTCATTGCTGATAGTTGGTGGTTTTGTCGGAATAACCCAAAAAGTGACATTTTAACAGCCTAGTTAGCAGTAAGCACGGCGCGTTTTGCCTATCAAAATCTTTCTTATTTGAGTGTCAAGGAATTTTGAGGTTAATCCCTTACCATCAAGCCTCGTTGTTTATCAAACTGACCTTTCCCCAGACCTAGCAGCCACTCGACTAAGAGAGCAATCTCTGAAACCGAGGTCAGTCATGAAAAGCAAGAAAGAACAAGTAACAACGCGAACTGTCCACAGCACATATACGGCATCGTTTAAAGAACAGGCATTGGAACGGGCTGATAAAGATGAC
>SHZQ01000067.1 GCA_009695535.1 Methyloglobulus sp. | reverse complement strand
AGAGTTAACGTGTTTAGTTGGTACGTATTACCATGTTGCTATAAATAGCAGCACCTGCAAATAGCACCGTTGAAATGATGAACTGAGCAGAAATAAAGCTCCATATTCCTGTTATAAACAGCAGCCCAATCAAGATGTCTTTGTTCAAAGTACTCATTGTTACGCCTTTTGGTAGTGATAGAACCAGGTAATCAACTTAAGAAGCCATTTTAAGGCTTTGTTGATAGTATGAGTGATACTATACAGGGATAATTATTAGACACAATACGCCAAACATTAAACTAATTGTTTCTAATTAGAAAACAATATATAAAGTCAAGTTTTTTGTTAACTCGGTCGCAAATTTTGTGTCGTTCAGTATTTTACGATAATTAAATCAGCTACACTATCTGGCTTTGTTCGGCTACTAGCATTGATTTTGATAGTACAGGGGCAGAAATATTTCTTAGTCTTCCCGTTTAGCAAGTCCTTTTTGTTGATTGTCAGCTTCGGCATCGCCTCTAGGGGTATACAGCCTGGAAAACAATAAGCCAATTTCAAACAACAGCCACATAGGGATAGCCAATAAGGTCTGGGAAATAGCATCGGGTGGAGTAAGTAACATGCCGATGATAAACGCGCCTACAATCACATAAGGACGTTGTTCCGCCATTTGAGCAGGCGTGACTAGACCTGTCCACGCCATGACGATAGTGAAGATAGGAACCTCAAAGCAAACACCGAAAGCGAAGAGCATGGTGAGCGCAAAATCGAGGTACCTGGTGATGTCGGTCATGACGGTAACGCCGACGGGAGCTGTCGCGGTCAAAAACCCAAATACCAAAGGGAATACCACAAAGTACGCAAACGCCACACCCAAATAAAATAACAAGGTGCTGGCGACCATCAATGGCAAGATCATTCGTCGTTCATGCTTGTACAAACCAGGAGCTACAAATGCCCAAAATTGGTACAGGATGACGGGTATGGATACAAAGACGGCAACGACCAGAGCAAGCTTGAAAGGAGTCAAAAACGGTGAGGCTACATCAATAGCAATCATCGTGCTATTTTCTGGCATGTGCTTCATCAAAGGACCAGCCACAATACTATAAAGCTGATTGGCGTAGCTTGTTAACGCCAGGAACACTAACAGTACGCACAAAATGATGCGTAGTAAGCGGTTACGCAGTTCTATAAGGTGACTAATAAAGGATTGCTCAACCCCGTCTTCTTCCGAATTATTACTGCTCATCCTGCTTTATGTTGTTTTGTGTCAAATTACTGGCTTCAGGCCTCTGCTTGATTGAGTCTTTGATGGCACGGAGATCATTGGAAGTATCATCAAGCATCTTCTGAAATTCATTGATTCCGGTTTGATTTTTTAGCGATTGGCGGAGCTCTTCCGCTTGAAATTCTTCGTTGATTTCCTGTTTAACGGAAGCCAACATCCGTTTCGACTTTGCTACCCAAAACCCCGCCATTCTGGCAACTTTAGGCAATTTTTCTGGCCCGATGACCAGTAAAGCCACCAGCCCAACCATACACAGTTCCGAGAAGCCGATATCAAACATCAATCTTTATCGCTTTTGGGGGCAGGTTCTTCGTCGGTTATGGGCTTATCGTCATCTTTTTTGGCGGCATCTTTATTTTCCTCATCCTTAATTGCAGATCGGAAACTTTTGATTGCTGCACCCAGATCACCGCCGACATTCTTAAGACGTTTGGTGCCAAAAATAACAACAATAATTGCCAATACAATTAATAATTTTGTAACGCTGATGCCCATCCCAATTCTCCAATGTTCGTAAAAGAAAATAAGTTACACGATTGGGTTAGCGAAAGCGTAAGCCAACCTACATTGATTTCCGTGCGTAAACGCCCGAAGTATATACTACAGTTATCTAGCTTGAACGTTGCGATTTTTCATCCAAGCCAGACAGTCCAAAGCGTCGTTGTAACTCGCTTAATACATCTTCTGGACCTAATCCTTGATTAGCCAGCAAAATCATACAATGAAACCAAAGGTCAGCGGTTTCATAAATAATTTGTTGATTATCACCACCTTTTCCGGCAATGATAGTTTCGGCGGCTTCTTCGCCGATCTTTTTAAGAATAGTGTCTAAGCCTTTTGCATATAAGCTGGCAACATAGGATTTATCGGCTGATTCCAATTTACGCTGCTCCAGCACTTGCGCCAGTTGCTGCAATATATCACTCATGGGCTTTGTAGATGCTCTTGGGGTCTTTTAATACTGGCGAAACTGCTAGCCATTTACTATCCAATAATTGCCGAAAAAAACAACTTTCGCGTCCGGTATGGCAAGCAATGCCGCCAATCTGCTCAACCATCAACAATATAACGTCTTCATCACAATCGAGATAAATACCGGCAATTTTTTGACGATGCCCAGATTCCTCGCCCTTACGCCAAAGTTTATTACGCGATCTCGACCAATACACGGCATAGCCTTCGCTTACCGTCAACGCTAACGATTCCCGATTCATCCAAGCAAACATTAATGTAGTGCCTGTTTCGGCATCTTGGGCGATTGCTGCGACTAAACCTTCATCTGTCCAGCGGATTTCGTCCAACCAGTTTTGTGTCATAAGCGCACCTCAATCCCGCGTTCCGCCATGTGTTCTTTGGCTTGTTGGATAGTATATTCGGCAAAATGAAAAATACTGGCGGCCAGTACCGCATCAGCCTTGCCCTCAATGATGCCATCTGCCAAGTGACCCAAATTGCCGACACCGCCTGACGCAATCACGGGTACGGAAACCGCCTCACTAATAGCGCGGGTTAACGACAAGTCGAAACCGATACGTGTTCCGTCTCTGTCCATGCTAGTCAACAGGATTTCACCTGCACCGAATGCGACCATCTTTTTTGCCCATTCAACGGCATCAATGCCTGTGCCTTTGCGACCGCCGTGGGTAAAAATTTCCCATCGATTGGGTTCATCAGGTTGGCTGGTTTTTTTTGCATCTATTGCGACAACGATACATTGTGAACCAAAGCGTTCCGCCGCTTCACGGACAAAATCAGGGTTAAACACGGCAGCACTGTTAATGCCGACCTTATCCGCACCCGCATTAAGCATTCGGCGAATATCGTCCAAAGTCCGAATGCCACCGCCCACCGTCAATGGGATAAACACCTCGCTGGCAACTTGCTCGACCACATGTGCTATCGTGTCACGGTTATCGTGGGTTGCGGTAATATCGAGGAAAGTGATTTCATCCGCCCCTTCCCTATCATAACGTCTGGCGATTTCTACCGGATCGCCGGCATCGCGGATATCGACAAACTTTACGCCTTTGACAACGCGACCATTGTCAACGTCCAAGCAAGGGATAATGCGCTTTGCGAGGCTCATCAGTCGAATGATGCAGCCAATTTGGCGGCTTCGGCAAAATCGAGTGTGCCTTCGTAGATGGCTCGACCCGTAATTGCGCCCATAATGCCATCGCCGACAACCGCACCCAAGGCTTTAATATCTTCTATTGAAGTAATTCCGCCGGAAGCAATCACAGGAATACGGATAGCTCTAGCCAGTTTTGCCGTGGCTTCCACGTTCACGCCTTGCATCATGCCGTCCCTGCTTATGTCAGTATAAATAATGGCTTCAACACCGTCTTCTTCAAAATGCTGCGCCATGTCGATTACGTCGTGACGAGACAGTTTCGACCAGCCGTCGATTGCTACTTTACCGTCTTTGGCATCTAGCCCGACGATGATACGGCGCGGATATTCAATCGCCATTTCTTTAACAAAATGCGGTGTGTTGACGGCTTTGGTACCGATAATTACGTATTCCACACCAGCATCAAGGTAAGCCTGGATGGTGTCTTCATCGCGAATACCGCCACCTATTTGCACCGGCAAGCCTGGGTAAGCTTCCACAATGGCATGAATGACATCGGCATTGCGTGGTCTTCCAGCGAATGCGCCATCCAGATCAACCAAATGAATGCGTTTTGCTCCCGCCGCTACCCAGCGACCAGCCACGGCAACCGGATCGTCAGAAAAAACCGTATCATCTTCCATGCGACCCTGGCGTAAACGAACACACTTGCCTTCTTTAAGATCAATTGCGGGTATTAACAACATACAAGTAAGTCCTCAACAGCAGATAGTTTGGTCAAATAGGGATTAATCAAAGCTTTCCGTCCCAGTGCAAAAAATTCTTCAGTAGCTGCAAACCCACTGCCTGGCTTTTTTCGGGATGGAATTGTACGGCAAAAATATTTTGTTGGGCGAGCGCACAGGCAAAAGCAGCCGGATATTCAGATGTTCCAGCAACTACAGAAGTGTTATCAGGTTTGGCATAATAGCTGTGGACGAAATAAAACCGACTATCCTGCGCTATGTTTTCCCATAATGGATGGGGCATTTGATGTACTTGATTCCAACCCATATGGGGGATTTTCAGGATATTGCCGTCGCTATCGTGTAAACATTCAGCAAAGCGAACAACATGCCCAGGAATAATGTTCAAAGTTTGGGTGCGACCGTTTTCCTCATTATCGGTCAACAGCGCTTGCATACCCAGACAGATACCTAAAAATGGCTTGGTTTTAGCTACTTCCGTAATGACACCAGATAATCCTGATTGATTCAGTGCCTGCATACAATCGCGGATTGCGCCAACTCCAGGAAATACCACTCTATCGGCATCTAAAATAGAATCTGATGATGCAGTAACGCGCACATCGCACTCAGGCTCTGCGTGTTGCAAAGCTTTTGCAATGGAATGGAGATTACCCATACCGTAATCAATGACAGCGACTGTAGACATGTGAGGAAAAAATCAGGACAGGCTAGGAATCAAAGACTACCTTTGGTCGATGGCATCATACCTGCCATTCTGGGATCAAGGGTGGCAGCCATTCGCAAGGCGCGACCCATTGCCTTAAAAATGGTTTCGGCAACGTGATGGGCGTTAGTGCCTTTTAAGTTATCAATGTGCAAGGTAATACCCGCATGATTGACAAAACCTTGAAAAAATTCACGAAATAAATCGACATCGAAGCTGCCAATCGTGGAACGGGGAAATTTGACATCATATACCAAGCCTGGACGACCTGAGAAATCCACGACCACACGGGATAAGGCTTCATCTAAAGGGATATAAGCATGACCATAACGAACAAGTCCTTTTTTGTCACCGACAGCTTTGGCGAAGGCTTGTCCTAAAGTGATACCAACATCTTCAACAGTATGATGAGCATCAATTTGCAAATCACCCTTGGCAACGACTTCAATATCAATCAATCCGTGTCTGGCGATCTGGTCGAGCATGTGTTCAAGGAAAGGAACGCCGGTATCAAACGAGGATTTCCCTGTTCCATCAAGGTTAATGCTAACTTTGATTTGCGTTTCGAGAGTATTACGCTCTATCTGAGCAGTGCGCTGTTCCATTTTCTGGGATTTGATGAGGGCTTAAAGTTTAATCACAGTGCTTATTGTAGTACAAGTAACAGGCTGTTATCTCCGTAAAATAAAAATATTAGTAGAGAGTGCAACTTTACTTTAGCTCGTAAATTAGAGCGAGGCCAAAATAAATTAAAAAATAAACAACTAGAAGTGCCATAGGAAAGTAGGCTATCCATATAAAATCTGAATCACGCGCGGAAAACTGCAAATTAATCCAAAAAATAAAACCAACCAAAAATACATCTAAAAACCATAGGGATGGAACTTTATATGTAGCTATATCGCGGTCATATGGTGTAAATAAAATTAACACAAAAGAGGGGAAGCCATCCAGATTGCGTTTACACCGAAAAGAATCATAAAATCTTTGAAAGAGCGGGGGGTTCTATTGAAGATATTAAAATATCGGCACTGTTGCAAAAGGATACCCCCGCCGGCACAAGAATTGGAAATAAAATCTTCCAGAAATTACACATTTTAATATTCGATTTAAGTTTCTTGGTCACTTATCCCATGCAGCTGTATATTAGGGAAAAAACGCTGGGAATCCAAAATAAGTAATCTTAAGCCTACAGAAAGATACGCTTTTACCTGCATTTTTAAGGAGAATTTACTGAGATAATTCAGCCGTCGTCACAAGTGAAGATGGATGAAGTATTTTCAACGGGATGCTGCCAAGGATTGATCCCAAAGCTGACCAAGCAGACGATAACAGCCCCTTCGTGCAATGCGACGGGGCTTTTTTATGTCTTAAACTAAGTCATCCAGTTTCAAAAACAACAATAGATTCATTTTGCTTAAGCTTTTGCTGCTCTTTTCCGTTCGTTTTCAGTCAACAATTTCTTGCGTAAGCGTATAGATTTCGGCGTAACTTCCACCAACTCATCTTCTGCTATAAATTCCAAGGCTTGCTCCAAAGTCATTTTTTGGATGCGTGCCAATACTAAACTTTCATCAGTACCAGATGCACGTACGTTGGTCAACTGCTTAGGTTTACAAGGGTTGACGCATAAATCATTGCTGCGTGAATGTAAACCCACCAACATGCCTTCGTAAACTTCATCAGCATTAACTAGCAGCAATTCGCCGCGCTCTTGTAATGGATGCAATGAATACGTTACGGCTTTACCAGCGACCATTGAAATCATCACGCCGCGCTGACGATTACCGACTTCACCCGCTTTCATCGGACCATAATGGTCGAAGACATGATAGAGCAAGCCAGAACCTGAGGTTGCGGTCATAAATTCGGTTTGAAAACCAATCAGCCCACGTGAGGGCATCATGTATTCCAAACGAATGCGCCCCTTGCCATCGGGAACCATATTAGTCAAGTCGCCTTTACGCTCACCCAGTTTTTCCATGATGGTACCTTGATGGACTTCTTCCACTTCAATGGTAACCATTTCAAACGGTTCGCACTTTTTACCATCAATTTCTTTGATGATAACTTCTGGACGCGATACGCCCATTTCAAAACCTTCGCGGCGCATGTTCTCAATCAGAACCGACAAATGCAATTCGCCACGACCTGATACTTTGAATTTATCAGGGTCTCCGGTATCTTCAACTCTTAGTGCGACATTGTGTTGTAATTCTTTTCCTAGCCGGTCGCGTATTTGCCTTGTCGTGACATATTTACCTTCTCTGCCCGCAAACGGGGAGTTATTGACCTGAAATGTCATGGTCACGGTAGGCTCGTCAACCATGAGCGGTGGCATGATTTCGACTTTGTCGGGATGGCAAATGGTGTCGGAGATTTCCAGTTTTTCAATACCAGCAAAGGCAATAATGTCGCCAGCTTGGGCTTCTGCGACTTCAACACGTTCCAGGCCATGAAAGCCATAAATTTGCAACATGCGCCCTTTGCGTTCAATACCTTCGCGATTAACAATCGTCAACGGCTGATTAGACTTGATGCTACCACGCTGAATTCGACCAATGCCAATAACGCCGACATACGTGTTGTAATCCAGACTGGAAACCTGCATTTGAAAAGGGCCGTCCAGATCCACCGCAGGTGGTTTTACTTTTGAAACGATGGTTTCAAATAGCGGAGTCATATCACCGCCGGTGATGGTGTGTTCCAAACCCGCATAGCCATTGATTGCCGAAGCAAATACGACAGGAAAATCGAGTTGTTCGTCTGTTGCACCTAAGCGGTCAAATAAATCAAAGGTTTGATCGACGACCCAGTCAGGGCGTGCACCAGGACGGTCTATCTTATTGATAACTACGATGGGTTTTAAACCGAGAGCAAAGGCTTTTTGGGTAACAAAACGGGTTTGCGGCATCGGGCCGTCTACCGCATCGACAAGAAGCAAAACTGAATCGACCATCGACAACACTCGCTCGACTTCGCCGCCGAAATCGGCATGGCCTGGGGTATCGACGATATTGATATGGTAGCCGTTCCAATCCAGGGCAGTATTTTTTGCCAGAATGGTAATGCCCCGTTCTTTTTCAATATCGTTGGAATCCATCATCCGCTCGGTCACTTTGGTGTGAGCCGCAAACGTACCGGATTGTTGCAATAATTTATCAACTAGGGTCGTCTTACCGTGGTCAACGTGGGCGATGATGGCGATATTTCTTAAATTTTGGATCACTTTAGCTATGTACTCTAAGGGTTTAGTGGTTACCAGAAGTTGTTGAAATATCTGGCTTAAGTAGGTAAATAATAGAATGTTCAGGACGTCCGTTTGGGACGTTATTTCCTTGTTTGGCTCAGTTTACTATGAGCTATGAGGCTAACTTTGCTGCCAGGGCAAGCCGCAATACCGCCAACCACCTAAGTTACCGCGATGATTTTGTGAGTCTAATGAGCCTTCAAAACCGTCAATGATATTGATAAGTCGCTTATAACCTGCATCTTCCAAGGCTTTTGCGGCACTTAACGAGCGTTGTCCACTGCGGCATAAAAGTAAGATTGGCGCATCAAAATTGGGTATCACTTTATTAACATCACCAACAAAGCTGGGGTTTATTGTCCAACTAGGCGCTTCTTTCCAAGCGATATGAACCGCCCCAATGGGATGCCCTACATAAGCGTGCTCCATCTGCGAACGTACATCAACCAAGACTGCGGAAATATTTTGCTGTAGTAATTCCCAGGCTTGTTGAGGGGTTAGGTTGTCTATCATTTGGGCTATAGAAGTGCTGCGCGATGAGCTTTATTGCTTAATTTTAGCTAATGTTAACTGCCTATTATCGCATTACTTCATTTTTGGTCAAGAAATCAACGAATTACTTTGCAAATAAATCACTTATTTATACGCATTGTTGTTCGGTGACCTTGGTTTGATAGCTTATTGGACAATGATTACGGCTTTATGAATTACCCGTTTATTTTTTCAAATAGCTTGAGAGCCCAACCATTTCAACACGCCTTCTCCCGCAATTCGCCCACTGGCAAAGCAAGCAGCGAGCAAATAGCCGCCAGTCGGTGCTTCCCAATCCAGCATTTCACCCACACAAAACACGCCTGGCAAGGCGCGTAGCATTAAATGCTCATCAATGGCATCAAAACTTACACCCCCCGCGCTGCTAATGGCTTCAGCAATGGGTCTGGTAGTAACAAGCTTGATGGGCAGTGCTTTGATTGCTGAACACAGCTTTATGGGATCGTTAAAATCTGCCGCAGGCACAGC
>SHZQ01000066.1 GCA_009695535.1 Methyloglobulus sp. | reverse complement strand
GAATCCTAAAATAGCATCACCTAAAAATTCCAACCGTTCATTATTACGCGCCCCAGCACTGCGATGAGTTAACGCTGTGATAAAAATCTGAGGCTGATTAAATGCCAAGCCCAATTTTTTACACAAGATTTCCGGCTTTTTTACCACTCTTTGCTCACTTCAAAAAAATCGTAAAATTCGACCAAAACACTCAGATTACCAGCGATTTTTTCTACAACATCGTACTCAATATCCACTTTTAAGTAACTTCCTTGGTTATTTTAACATCTTGCAGCGTGGCATGTTTCGCGTAATTAAGGTCAAAGCGTTTACTTAGGGCGGGCCTAACTTCGGCTTCACTTAAGGTTTGAATATCCACAGTTTTTTCAACCGAGACTAAAGCATCTTTAACTTTGCTATAATCAAGATAAATATGACATATCTTAATGATTAATAAGACAAAAAATAGAATATACCCAGCATAAAAATAAGGGCAATCAAGGTATAGCCTTGTTGAGGTTTGGACAGTTTTTGCATCATGACTCTGGCACTCCATTCAAAAATAAGATGTCCTACAGTGAGTGTAGTTCATTTTAAAACCGTGCCAATGCGGTTAAAGCCAATGCCTTTATATTCCCAATCCCAATTCATCCAGATAAAAAAGGCTTTACCTACCAAATTCTCTTCAGGAACAGTTCCCCAATAACGGCTGTCATTGCTGTTATCGCGATTATCACCCATGACAAAGTAATTGCCTTGCGGAATCACATAAGAACCTTCAACGGTTGGCGCATCATTACGAATCAAAATACTGTGCTCAACACCCGTCAAATTTTCCTCAAAGTGCGCGTTGCCTGTCATATCTTGACCTTGCCCTACCCCTTGGTAAGTACCTAGCGAAGTTTGATTGACTGGCGCATCGTTGATAAACAGTTTTTTGTTGTAATACGCAACCTTATCGCCAGGCAAACCGATGACACGCTTGATGTAATCGACGGTCGGATCTTTAGGGAAACGGAATACTACGATGTCACCACGGTGCGGCTCATCCAGTTCAATAATTTTTTTATTGATGACTGGCAGACGTATTCCGTAAGCAAACTTATTAACCAGCAGGAAATCACCGATTAATAAGGTCGGCATCATGGATGCAGAAGGAATCCGAAACGGTTCTGCCAAAAACGACCGCAATAAGAAAACAATCAACACAATAGGAAAGAATGACCGTGCATATTCAACAACTATCGGTTCTTTAGCCTCATCAAATTCCCGCGCTTGTGTTTTTTGGTACACTAAGTACCCACCCCAAATAACACCCGTTACGATGCTGGCTATAAAAAGAAAAAATGAAAAATCATAATCCATAGAGGCTTCTTCAAGTAATTGAAATTAATGCTGTTTTATTCTTTATTAAGCTGCAATACAGCCAAAAATGCTTCTTGTGGGATCTCGATATTGCCCACTTGTTTCATCCGTTTTTTACCGGCTTTTTGTTTTTCCAGCAGTTTTTTCTTACGGCTAATATCACCGCCATAACATTTGGCGGTGACATTTTTCCGCATCGCTTTGACCGTTGAGCGGGCAATGACCTTAGTGCCGATAGCGGCCTGTATCACCACTTCATACATTTGCCTAGGGATCAGTTCTTTCATTTTTTCGACCAGATCACGACCACGGCTGTTGCTGAGATCACGATGCACAATAATCGACAAGGCATCGACCTTATCGGCATTTATCAACACGTCTAATTTAACGAGCGGGGCTTCTTGAAAGCGCAAGAACTCGTAATCAAAGGATGCAAAACCTCTGCTCACGGACTTTAATCTATCAAAAAAATCCAGTACCACTTCACTCATCGGCAATTCGTAATGGATGGATACCTGTCTACCGACATACTGCATGTCTTTTTGAACGCCGCGTTTTTCTATGCATAGAGTAATAACCGCACCCAGATAGATTTGCGGGACTAGGATATTCGCCCTGATGATCGGTTCCCTGATGGCTTTAACCGTTCCCATATCGGGCAATTTTGCCGGATTGTCGACCATCAAAACCTTATCATTTTGGGTGATGACCTCGTAAATTACTGTAGGTGCCGTGGTAATCAGGTCTACGTCATATTCACGCTCCAAGCGTTCTTGCACAATTTCCATGTGTAACATGCCCAGAAAACCGCAGCGAAAACCAAAACCTAAGGCTAACGAAGTTTCTGGCTCGAATACCAAAGACGCATCGTTAAGATTGAGCTTGTTGAGTGCTTCGCGTAGATCTTCGTAATTATCCGAACTGACTGGGTACAAGCCAGCAAAAACTCTGGCTTGTACTTTTTGGAATCCTGTGAGTTGTTCTGGCGCGGGATTGTCCGTCCAGGTAAGAGTATCACCGACGGGCGCACCGAAAATATCTTTAATACCTGCGACGACATAACCGACTTCGCCGGTATTTAATAGGTCTTTTTCCAGACGTTTGGGCGTAAATACACCGACCACATCCACTAGGAATGATTTTCCCGTGGACATAACGGTAATCTTCTGTTTTTTGCGAATACTGCCGTGGACAATCCTAACCAGGGAGACGACACCTAAATAGCTGTCAAACCAGGAGTCGATAATCAGTGCCTGCAAGGGGCCTTGCGTGTTACCTTGAGGCGGCGGCACTTTGATGACCAACTGCTCCAAGACATCCCGCACACCTAAACCAGTTTTGGCGCTAATCATCAGGGCTTCATCAGCTGGAATGCCAATAACTTCTTCGATTTCAGCCAACACACGTTCCGGTTCAGCAGACGGCAAGTCGATTTTATTCAGCACTGGAACGACTTCAAGACCTTGTTCAATTGCCGTGTAGCAATTAGCAACGCTTTGCGCTTCCACACCTTGCGCCGCATCAACGACCAACAATGCACCTTCGCAAGCCGCTAACGAACGGGATACTTCGTACGAGAAATCGACATGACCAGGCGTATCAATGAAGTTTAATTGATAGGTTTCGCCATCCTTGGCGACAAAATCCAGTGTGACGCTTTGCGCTTTGATGGTGATGCCACGCTCCTTCTCAATATCCATTGAATCAAGAACTTGAGCGGACATTTCCCGCGCTGTCAGTCCTCCGCAAAGTTGAATGAAGCGATCCGCAAGTGTCGATTTACCATGATCTATATGCGCTATGATGGAAAAATTTCTTATATGTTTTAAATCCACGAATTATTTATCAATTTTCAAAGCCAAAAATACCGGGCTGCCACGGCGTTGTATCAAAACCGCTACGGATTTGCCTACGGGAAGTTTTTTGACTATTTTATCAAAGTCACTGACATTGCGGATGACATTATTCTGGATACGCAAAACAACATCGCCTGACTGTATCCCAGCATCGGCGGCGATACCGCTCTCTACATCTTGAACTAACACACCATTTTTGATATTTTCCAATGACTCCCGCTGTTCGGCGGTTATATCGGCAACATTAATGCCCAGCCTGTTAGTGGGCTTGGTTTCAGCCTTATAAAATGGTGCTTTCGCTTCCTCATCCGGCAACAGGCCTACCTTAAATTCGATAGTTTCGGCATCACCTTGTCTGATGATGGTTAATTTACCTACCTCGTTAATCGGAGCTATACCGACCATGGGCGGTAACTCTGCCGATGATTCGATGGGTTTGCCATTAAATTCGGTAATGATGTCACCAATTTGCAATCCAGCTTTTTCCGCTGGACTGTTCGGGATTATTTTTGAAACCAACGCACCTTGAGGTTTATTCATCCCGAATGACTCAGCGAGTTGCCGCGTAACATCTTGAATCTGAACGCCTAACCAGCCGTGAGCAGCTTTGCCGCTGACTTTAATCTGTTGGACGACATTCATGACCACATCCATGGGAATAGCAAACGACAAGCCCATAAAACCGCCAGTGCGGCTATAGATTTGCGAGTTGATGCCAACCACTTTGCCATCCATATTGAATAAAGGGCCGCCTGAATTGCCTGGATTTATGGCGACATCTGTCTGGATAAACGGCACATAATTACCACCCGGCAAGCTCCGCCCTTTCGCGCTGACAATACCAGCGGTAACCGACTGTTCAAATCCGAACGGAGAGCCTATAGCCAAAACCCATTCACCAACTTTCAATTCGCTAGGCGATCCAATATTAACAACTGGCAAATCTGTGGCCTGGACTTTCAATAAGGCGATGTCCGTACGCGCATCCGAACCTATTAGTTTTGCCAGTAATTCACGCCGATCCGAAAACTTGACGACGATTTCGTCAGCATCTTTTACGACATGGTGATTAGTTAATATATAGCCATCCTGGGAGATGATAAAACCCGAACCCAATGACTGCGTATCCTCAGATCCACCGAACCCGCCACCGCCACCACCTTCAGGATCATTAAAAAAGTGCTTAAAAAGCTCCTCCATTTCGGGTGGCAAACCTTCAGGCATCTGTTGGTTTTTTGGCATCCCTTTAACCGCTGGCTTGGCTTTTTGCGTCGTGCTGATGTTGACGACAGCCACGCCATTAATTTTTACCATCTCGGTAAAATCCGGTAACTGTGCAAAAACAGTTTGGCTACTTACAGCCATTAAAAATACACAGTAAACCACCCTTTTGAGCATAAAACCTCCGTTACATCCAAGCAGTTAAATATAAAACACAATATTATGGGCAACACTGACACCTTTCAAGACTCTTTGAAAAAGAGTAAACGTGCGTAAGTATGGGATAAAAGCTATTTCTCTGTCGATTATTCAAGATAGTCGAGAAAATTCAAGGCGCGGAATTGCGAAGTTTTACACCTTCGGAAATATATTTAACTGTTGAGGCAGGCACTTCTCCCAATACCGTAAGCTGGGAATCCGCCAAACTACGACTCATGAAATTGATTGCTCCCACGGAATTTATCCCTTCAGGAAACCTGGAATCGGGTATCGCATTAGCTTTTTTTGACTCCAGATAAACTGAAACAGAAGCAAAGCCGTCACTTAACAACAGATGATCTACCGGCTGATCGGATTGATGCAGGGGTTTACGACTGAAAAAGATTTGCTTGAAACCTAATGGCAAAGCAGTCACCTCAAAAGAGGCATTATTTGCTAATTCTGATGCAATCGCAGTTACCTTACTCGCCTCAGAGACTACTTTATCTTTGCTCGGAGGCTGTTTGTTAAACTGCATTTCGGTAAATACCACTTGCTCTAAAACAACACCAGAAAGACCATAAACGATTGCTTTCATAGGCAAAAACTGTTCTTTAGCTATCCATATTTTTCGGATGTAGCGAAAATCATCTTTGGGCTGGATGGCAACAACGTAGGAGGGCAACATTGCCACATCTTCCTCACCTACAACCTCAAACTGGTAGCTGGTATCCAGTTCATCCAGGTTTTTAGGGACATCAACGATGAATGAATGCTCATAAGGTCGACGATCAACAATTACCTGTTGCGTCAATTTATACAGACAAGTGACTTCATCGGAATTCCTGATGATTTCACGCTGAGGGGAATTTAGGGACACCAAACGTTCTTGCTCTTGGTTTTTTTTGCTGGCGTGAAAGTATTTCATCGCTTCCAGCTTGTCATTCTTTAAGAAAACGACCGTACCCTGATAATTGGATATCTCCATTGCCTTAACCATTTTTTGCAGGATTTGCTTGGCCGTCAATGTATTTTCAGCGGCGGATACCACACTCATCGCTGTTAACAAAAAGGTAAAGAGAATCCGCACCACAATCATTCCTGACCGTAGGCAGTCACTTTGGCGTATGGCTGCAACAGAACCTCACCATTGGTATAGACACTGCTATTGTGGGCTTGCAGGTAATCATTAAACTCGGCGTTTAAGGGCTGGCGACGTTGATTAAGATTGTCTGCCTGACTGACTGAGAATGGTAGCTGTTGACCTGAAACAGCCATTGCGGTTACCGTCTGGTATCGATTTCCGGCTGTGTCATCACGTAAGCTTTGACCCACCAATACCGCAGCGACTAGGGTTGATGCCGCCACAGCGTACAACTTGCGCTTTGATTGTTTATCGGTATCGGGGACTTGCGGAGGGTGTTGAGGCTTTAATTGCGGGAGGAAATAAGTGGGTTCTTGCTGAATTTTTTGAACAACTTTATGAGAAAAATCGCATCGGACTTGGTAAAACTCATCAGTCTTCAATGCCTGGCTAATCGCTTGATACCGACTCATCTTAGCTTTAAGCGCTTCATCTGATTGTATTTTTTTCAACAAATCCAACGTTTCATCGTGACCCAACTCGCCATCAACAAGCCAGGAAATTTTTTGATTGACTTCATCACGCATCGAACTTCACCATTAACCGAGCAAAGGATTTAACTTACTGTCTATCGCCTCACGCGCCCTGAATATGCGCGAACGAACCGTACCTACTGGGCAATCCATCGCCTCTGCAATTTCTTCATAACTCATGCCTTCAAACTCCCGTAACATAATCGCCACCCGCATTTCTTCCGGTAAATTGTCAATTGCCAACTGGATGGTCTTGACTATTTCTTCACTTAACAATTCCCGCTCGGGGGTTTCTAAGCCTTGCAATTGCGGCGCATTTTCAACGGCTTCTGCATCTTGCGCATCAATATGGTAATCAGAATTTCTTCTTGACCGCGACACCAGATAGTTTTTTGCCGTATTAATCGCAATTCGGTATAACCATGTGTAAAAAGCAGAATCCCCGCGAAAACTCCCTAACGCCCTGTAAGCCTTGATAAAAGCCTCCTGAGCCACGTCCTGCGCTTCGCTGTGATCCTTAACATAACGATTAACCAGTTGGATAATCTTATGCTGATACCGGATCACCAGAATATCGTACGCAGACTTATCGCCCTGTTGAGCCCGCGATACCAGTTCTTCGTCTAAAAGCTCGATATTTCTGGCGCGGTCGTTCACTGAGGTTTCAACTATGTAGATAGACAGGATTGAGTGGTAAAAGTTCTCGACTAGAAAAAAATTGCTATCACACAAAAAACCGCTATTATCCACAAACTAGGCTTGGTAAGCCACAACTTTGGCTATCGAGTTAACAGCCTGTTATTTTTAAATAATCCGAAATCTTTCCACCTGTAGATTAGTATGACTTGTGATACGCATGATGTTCTCATTATCGGCAGTGGTGGAGCCGGTCTAAGCTTGGCACTGAAATTGGCGGATCATTCACTAACGGTTGCCGTATTATCTAAATTTGCCCTGACCGCAGGCAGCACTTACTACGCCCAAGGTGGCATATCTGCGGTGTTTGATGCAGAAGACTCCATTGAGTCTCACATTGAAGACACGTTGAATGCAGGGGTGGGGCTTTGCGATCCCGAAATCGTCAGATTAGCAGTAACTTACGGAAAAAACTCCATCAATTGGCTGCGCGAACAAGGTGTTGTATTTACTGAAGAAACCGTCACAACTGGTGGCACCAAATTACATTTAACGCGAGAAGGCGGACATTCGCACCGCCGTGTCGTCCATGCCGCTGATGCGACAGGTAAGGCAGTGTCGCTGTCATTGATTGATCGTGCCAAGGAACATTCGAACATTACCTTGTTTGAACACCATAATGTCGTCGAATTAATCACGGTTGAAGCAGATAGCTCAACCAAAAAAGCCGTTGGCGCTTATGTTTTAGACTCAACAAAACAACAGGTCAAAACCCTGTCTGCCCGTGTTGTCGTCTTAGCCACAGGCGGAGCTAGCAAGGTTTACCTGTACAGCACCAATCCGCAAAGTGCCACGGGCGACGGCATTGCCTTGGCTTGGCGTGCAGGTTGTCGTGTCAGTAATATGGAATTTATGCAGTTTCATCCGACCTGTTTATATCACCCCAACGCCGGCTCTTTCCTGATAACGGAAGCAGTGCGAGGTGAAGGTGGTAAGTTGGTATTACCGAATGGCTCGCCGTTTATGCAGAATTTCGACCCGCGCGGTGAGCTTGCACCACGCGATATTGTCGCCCGTGCTATCGACCATGAAATCAAAAAAAGGGGTATAGATTGTGTTTATCTCAACATCAGCCATAAACCGGCGGATTTCATCAAGGAGCATTTTCCCAATATTTATGAACAATGCCTGAAGTTTGATATTGACATCACTAAGCAGCCTATTCCCGTTGTCCCCGCCGCGCACTACACTTGCGGCGGCGTGATGACCGACAGCTTTGCGCGGACGGACATCGCAAACCTGTATGCAGTCGGCGAGGTCGCCAGCACAGGCTTACACGGCGCTAATCGCATGGCGAGCAACTCCTTGCTGGAATGCTTGGTGTTCGCAGACCGCGCCAGTGAAGATATTTTGAAAAGACTTGCGAACATTCCTGCGCCGCCCGCCATCCGTGACTGGGACGAATCAAAAGTCAGCAATTCTGACGAAGAAGTCGTGGTTTCGCACAATTGGGGCGAACTCCGGCGGTTTATGTGGGATTATGTCGGCATCGTCAGAACCGACAAACGCCTGGATCGCGCCATGCACCGCGTGGATTTGCTGAAACAGGAAATCGCAGAATATTACGTAAACTTTAGAGTAACCAGTGACTTACTGGAATTACGTAACTTGGTGATTGCGGCGGAATTGATAATCCGCTGCGCTCAATTACGTAAGGAAAGCCGAGGTTTGCATTACACGCTGGATTATCCCGATACGGATAACAGCAAACCACCGCAAAATTCAATCCTAACTCCTGAGTAATCTGAGTATTATCTGGCTTTTAGCAACATTTCGACTTTATGGGCAGCCGTCTCGCAATCCAGCACAGATTTCCCCACATGCCGTTGCAGAAACAAGCCTTTATTAAGACCGCCTATATCTCGTGAAGCAAATTCATTAAGATAGCTGCAGTTTTGTTCCATAAGCTGCTCGGCTTGAAGGATAGCTTCCTGATCTTTAGCCGCCACATCGCCTTCCTCCATCACCATCACTTCACTGGTCATTCGGTTTTGCAACCGAAATGCCGCTTCGACGCGCTGCTCAAACTCTTCGCGTGATTGATCATCCGGCCCATACTTACCTAGTGCAAAGGGCATACAAGCCTGTAGCAACCCTGCAATAACACAAGCAACAATCCCTATGCAACGTCGGTTTATTAGCAAATTCTTAGTACCTTTCATCATTTGCCGCGTATTATGAAGGTCAATGGCAATCTTGCCAACAGTTAGTTCTAGGACTTGGTATAAGCGGAGAAGCACTAAAAAAT